>DATETN010000055.1:0-8932 GCA_035283645.1 Pyrinomonadaceae bacterium | reverse complement strand
CTCTCAACATCGCCCTAAACCTTCTTACGCAACAAATAAATCCAGCGTTCTGATTCCCCAAGACGACGAGAACGGACAATCTCGAAATACTTTAGTACCGTGGCCTCGAAAAGCTCCACTGTCAAATCCTCGTGCAAATGATCCCGACCACGTGTTAATACGCGAAACATCTGATCGCCCGGCGCAACAAACTCGATAATCAGCATCTTCGTCGTCAGTTCCGCTGCCAGTTCGACTATCTCCATTAGCGGAATTCGCTCAGTTACCAGCATGTGATGTATCACCGCAAGCATAAGCACCAGATCAAAGGTGCCACGCGCGCGATCGAGAAATCCTGCACACTCTTTATTACGCCACCCAATGCTCGGCGTGGGTCGAGTTAAATCCACTACCAATGGTTGGATATCGAGACCCTCCGACTTAGCCCACTGCCAAACTTTTCCGACGACCACAGGGTCATAATCGATCGAGATCACGCTGGCGCCCGCATTAGCTGCTATGCCACTAAAGAATCCTGTGTTGCATCCGACGTCCAGAACCATCGCGGGCTTCGATCCCGCAACTGCCTCCCTGACGAAAGCTTCCTTTTCCGGAAAGTACGCTTCCGTGTATCGGTTCTTGCTCATGTAGTCGGACCAATTTGACTCCCGCGTCCCTTCTGGCGCAGCACGATCGAGCTTTCCCCTCAGACCCTTTAATAAGCTCCCAAGAATGAACCTGGCTTTCTCCGGATTGTCCAGGCTTCGCTTTTTGTAGAGCTCGCTTCCACTTGAACCTTGTCTCGAACCCAGCCACGTGGGGCCAGAGACCAGTGTGATGAACTCGGGTCGGATCTTTTGCAGTGCAGAAAGCATCGCGTAAACCTGTTCCGGCTCAAGCCCGTCGCGGTGAGTTGTTAATAACGATGCCAGGGGTAAACCGAAGTGTTTGTTGACCAGCAAGGGCAGTAAAAAGGTCCTCACAAACTGCGCGTATGGTAACCATGTCGGATCAGCCGGGTCGCGACGCTCGAAAGACAAGAGGTCTACAAATACCGGTTGTGGGCCACGAAAGAGAATGTTGTATGGCGTGGCATCTTTTAGTCCCCATCCGTCCTTCAGCAATTCAGTTGCGAGGTGCAGCGTGAGCGTCCCAGCCGCATGTAGCATCTCAGGCGGCCACTCGTAAGGAAAGCTGGGGAAGGGAATTCGCTCGTGCTCCCAAACGGTAGCTTCAGGCAGCTCCTTTATCTCGGGCCCATGCACTGAAGCATCAACGCGATTAGTTCTTACCACCAGTCCGGAAGATACGAATTCGCGCGCTCTCTCTAACTCAAGAAAGGCTGTTAACTCATTGTTTGCTGAGTCTCTTACAACTCGAAAAATGCGGCCGTTTCTTGAGAAAAGGTAACCGGCGGGGTCACGAAATGATGTACTCATTGATGCGCGAGAAATCTCAAATTGGCGGGTATTCTCAGCACATGTAGGATGCCTAGATCTTACGAACAAGTCTCGTCCAGCTTCAGACGGTTTCAAATTGGACTGGTTTTGTTAAGGCTTACTTCTTATTCTTCATCGAAGCAATAAGCACTTTAACTTTTGTCGCATAGTGCCTGAAGTAGAACGCAGCGCCAATGAAGGCGGCAGCCAGAAGTTGCCACAGCATGGCGCCCGTACCGGGATCGGTATAAAGCAAGAAAAAGCTGAAGTGACTCACGTAAAGGACCTCCGATTCGTTAGTAATTTTGGTCGGCTTTGGCCCGAAATAACCGCAGCCTGTTTGACACGTCTCCCTGAGTGTTCAGACAACGGAGCAACCGTTGTGCCGCTATTAGTTTGCTCTGAAGTTAGTGGAAATGCTGGGTTTTGACTCGATTTTGTCGCCAAACACCGAGCATTCTAGCCACAACTGCTCGCCAGCGAGCACCAGACTCGATGGCAAAACGAGATGGTTACGGCGGGACTTGGACAGTTAGAATGGCGGGTTATAACTTTACCCTGCTGGCAAAGCACACTTTGCTAGGAAGGACTTCACTTGGATTCTCTAGAATGTCTTGAACTACTGTGACCGTTGCCGTCGCTTGATCACCAGGTACGCGACCGATACCACGATCACGATTATCGCGACTATTGTTACCCAGTTCATTTTCATGGAGGCCTCCAGGGGTCGTCGAGTGCCGAATTAGCCTGCCTGTACAAGTCAGGCGATTCGGGTAAACCTCCGCACGTTTCTGTCAGTGTTCCGAGGCGGCGTGAGTCTTTATCCCGCGGAATTGCAACCCGTCCTGCTCTTCTTCCTGCAAAAACTTCACAGCCATTACGCCATACTGCTTCAGTCTCCGGTAGAGCTTGCTGCGGTCAATGCCAAGAGCGGCCGCGGTACGAACTTGATTTCCGCCGAATTGCTTGAGCACCGTGAGAATATACCGCTTCTCGATCTCCGCCAATGGCACGGTGTCGTTCATGTAGGCCTCCAACACCTGCTTTAGATCGCCGGAATTCTGATCCACTTCAGGGTTCGAAAGCTCTAACGGCAGATCCTCAATTCCAAGCTCGTCGCAAAGACCGATAGCCAGCGCGTACTCGATGGTGTTCTCGAGTTCCCTTACGTTGCCTGGCCAGGGGTACTCTCTCAATGCGCGCATAGCCTCTGCACTGAAATGTCGCATCGGTTGACCCATGCGTTCGGCCTTCTGTTTCAGGAAGTGCTCGACCAGGAGCTTGATGTCATCGCCACGCGAGCACAACTCTGGGAGATGTACTGGCAGCACACGCAGACGGTAATAAAGGTCAGGACGAAAACGACCTGCAGCCACCGCTTGTCCAAGATCGCTGTTTGTCGCTGAGATGATTCGCACATCGATCGCTACATTCGCGCGTGCGCCAATGCGACGTACAGTCCTCTCTTGCAGCACTCTCAAGAGTTTTGCCTGGGCGGACAGATTTAGCGCGTCAACTTCGTCGAGAAAGAGCGTACCGCCGGAAGCTTTCTCAAACAGGCCGCAGCGGTTTTCATGAGCGCCGGTGAAAGTGCCGCGCTGATGGCCAAACAGTTCCGCCTCGATCAAACCTTCCGGAATGGCGGAACAGTTGATGTCAACAAATGCGCTGGTGCGTCGCGGGCTCTTATTGTGAATTGCGCGTGCTACGAGCTCTTTTCCAGTACCCGTGGAGCCCGTCAAAAGGACAGACGAATCAGTCGGAGCTACGCGGTCGACCACTGCAAACAACCGTTTCATGGCAGGCGACTCGCCCACCAGGGTCGGTGCGTTCGAGGTCCCGAGGTACTCCAGCTTGAACTCATGCGAGGTGCTGTTGGGATGGTTTTCTGAATTTTGCCAATCGCTAAGTGGAGTGGGAGGGGCAAGGGGCATATGCGATACAACTCCTAACTCAGGGGTTACTGACTGCTTTCAGTTACTTAAGAATCAACCGCACGAATACTTCTATGTATGGCCTCTACCTTCCAAAGAAAATCGTAATGGGCCAGATTTCTCGATTCTGGGGTTCGAGTTCTGGTACGAGTACACGATAACTAGGAAATTGGTTCCGATTTCTGCCGATTCACATCACCGCTCGCGGCGAAGAGCTGCTACATCGACGAAGCAGATACTCCCCAGGATCTGGGGCTCGGTTTGACTCTAAAAAGGCGTAAGAGTCATTGGATAGTCGTAAGCAGTGGCGATAGGGGAAGCAAATGGTGGGCCGTAACATGTAGCAGGATTCTGCCATAAATAAACCACACAATTAAGCCGAATTAGCTCCGAACTGTCCAGATCCGGGATTTCGTTTCTGGAAACTGGACAAAAAGGGAGGATTGGGCCACTGATTTTGCGGATAAACGGATGGAAGGGAAAAGGGGAAAAGGGGAAAAGGGGGAAGAAGGGGAAGAGGGGAAGAGGGGAAGAGGGGAAGAAGGGGAAGAGGGGAAGGGGGGAAGAGGGGAAGGGGGGGAGTTAGTAGAAGGCTAGAGAAGTCGGTGGTATTTTTAGAAACAAATGCCCATCGAGATTGAGAAGAAATTTCGTTTGAGTGCTGCGCAGCGCAAGTTCGTACGTCAGCGCTTGAAGCATATTGGAGCTCGGCATGAGCGCGATGATGTCGAGGAAAACACACTCTATACGGGCAACTCACTCGTGCTAGGACGGTCCATACTGCGGCTTCGACGCGTGAATCGCACCGCCATTCTCACCTTCAAAGAACGACTGCCGTCAGATTCCGACATCAAACATCAGCTTGAGGACGAGACAGAGGTCAAGGACCCTGAAGCAATGGAGGCAATCCTGGGTGCCCTCGGCTTTACGGCCTCGTTGGTTTACGAAAAACGCAGAGAGGGCTGGAAACTCGGTAAGGCTAAGGTGGTCATTGACGAGCTTCCGTTCGGTCTATTTATGGAGATTGAAGCTGACGAGCCTAAAGTCCGAGAGATCGAGCGCAAGCTTGCAGTAAAGGGGTTGAGAGTTGAGGGAAAGACGTATCCGCAATTGACGATGAAACATGGAAAGCGAGTTGGGGAGGTAATGGAGGCGAGATTCAAGGGGCAACGCCGGTCATAGAAGCAAAGCATTTTCCATTTTTCATTTTGTGCTCTGTGACTCCGTTCTCACTCTGTGTCTCGGTGTTAAAAACCCTCACCGGGTAAAGACTTTTAAGAACTTCACCACAAAGCCACAGAGGTAACGAGAGTCGAGAGAGAACAAAATGAAAAATGGAAAATGAGAAATGGAAAATCGTCTTTTTACCAGGCCGACTCCAAAGTAAAAGGCGACTTGGCCCTATTGGACCAAGCCGCCGTTCCTCAATGAGTTGCAGTTGTAGGACGGAAAATGCGGGCGGGGACGCCCGCGTTCCCGGTTACATTCCCATCCCGCTCATGCCGCCCATGCCACCTGGCATCGGGGCCGACTTGTCGTCTTCCGGAAGCTCAGCGACCATCGCCTCGGTCGTCAGCATCAAGCCAGCAATTGAAGCCGCGTTCTGCAAAGCAGTGCGCGTCACTTTTGCCGGATCGATAACGCCCGCCTTGACCAAGTCTCCATATTCTTCCGTCTGCGCATTGAAACCAAAGTTTTCACTCTTGTCAGCGCGCACACGTTCAACTACGACGGCGCCTTCCTTGCCGGCATTCTGCACAATCTGGCGGAGCGGCTCTTCCAGTGCGCGACGGACGATGTTCACACCAATCTGCTCATCGGGATCGCCCTCGCCAGCCTTATTGATCTGGAACTTCTCGAGGATTTTCGCTGCACGAACCAGCGCAACACCACCACCAGGAACGATGCCCTCTTCGACCGCGGCACGCGTGGCATGCATCGCATCTTCGACGCGGGCTTTCTTCTCTTTCATTTCGGTTTCCGTGGCTGCGCCAACCTTGATTACTGCGACGCCCCCGACCAGCTTGGCCAGGCGCTCCTGAAGCTTCTCCTGATCGTAGTCGGAAGTCGTCTCCTCAATCTGAGCACGAAGGGTCTTGACGCGACCTTCGATGTCAGATTGCTTGCCGGCACCCTCAACAATCGTCGTGTTGTCCTTGTCGATTGTGATTTTCTTGGCGCGGCCGAGATCGTCCAACTTCACATTCTCGAGCTTGATACCGAGATCCTCGCTGATCACCTTGCCACCGGCCAGGATCGCAATGTCTTCGAGCATAGCCTTACGACGATCACCAAATCCGGGAGCTTTCACAGCGGCGATGTTCAGCGTTCCTCGCAGTTTGTTGACCACAAGTGTAGCTAGTGCTTCGCCTTCAACATCTTCGGCGATGATCAACATCGGCTTACCCATCTTCGCGACCTGCTCCAACAATGGCAGAAGGTCCTTCATCGAGCTGATCTTCTTTTCGTGGATTAGGATTAGTGGATTTTCGAGGACAACTTCCATCCGCTCTGGGTCAGTTACGAAGTAGGGGCTTAGATAACCGCGGTCAAACTGCATTCCCTCTACCACTTCCAGCGACGTTTCCATGGTCTTCGATTCTTCGACAGTGATTACGCCATCTTTGCCGACTTTCTTCATCGCTTCGGCAATGATGTTTCCAATCGTCTGGTCGCCATTGGCTGAGACCGTGCCAACTTGAGCGATTGCGTCGCCTTTCACCGGCTTCGCCAGGCGTTGGATCTCCTCGGTTGCACGCTCCACAGCCTTCTCGATGCCACGTTTCAGAGCCATCGGGTTCGCACCTGCGGCGACCGTCTTCACGCCCTCGCGGAAAATAGCCTGCGCCAGAACAGTTGCGGTTGTCGTGCCGTCGCCTGCTACATCCGAAGTCTTGGAGGCCACTTCGCGTACCATCTGGGCTCCCATGTTCTCGAGGGCATCTTTCAGTTCAATTTCTTTCGCCACAGTGACACCGTCTTTGGTGATCGTCGGCGAGCCAAACTTTTTGTCGATAACAACATTTCGGCCTTTCGGGCCCAGCGTGATCTTTACCGCGTCGGCGAGCTGATTGATACCTCTCAAAATAGCCGCGCGCGATTCCTCGCCATGAATTACTTGCTTTGCCATCAGATTCCTCTCTCCTGCTGAATGATCTTTAGTAAAACTCAAAGGACAAAAATTGAAGGCAGCTAAGTCGTCTGAAGACTACCTGCTGCCCTTTTTGCCACCACTAGCTGCCCCTGCGCGCTCGATGATGCCGAGGATTTCGTCCTCACGCATGATCAGGAGTTCCTCTCCGTCGATCTTGATTTCCGAACCGCTGTATTTGCCGAACAAGACGCGGTCGCCGGCTTTAACGTCGAGTGTCTGGCGGGTGCCGTCCTCTTTGTATTTGCCTTCGCCCGCTGCAACCACTTGACCTTCCTGCGGTTTCTCTTTCGCCGAGTCAGGGATGATGATTCCTCCCCGCACCTGCTCGCCCTCTTCAACTCGCCGCACAATCACGCGGTCATGTAGAGGTCTGATATTCGTAGCCATTCCTTGTCTCTCCTTTCGGGGTTTCGAAAACTGCGTATCGCTTGGATTTAGTGCGAATCCTTTTGAATTTAATAGGATCCGTCATATCAGCGTGGTTAGCACTCTTCCTGAGTGAGTGCTAAGAATAATAGAGGGGCAAAAGAGTTGTCAACTGGGGAAGGGGAGGTCGGTGGTGGAGCAAGATGAAATGAGAAATTGCATACCAAAATCACTACCATTGATTGGTCAGTGGTCAGTGGTCAGTCGTCAGTGGTCAGTGGTCAGCGGTCAGTGGTCAGTGGTCAGTGGTCAGTGGTCAGCGGTCAGTGGTCAGTGGAGGATCCTACACACGGCAGTGTGTAGTGCTTTTTAGGTCCCAACCTACAAAAGAGGATCCTACACACGGCAGTGTGTAGTGCTTTTTAGGTCCCAACCTACAAAAGAGGATCCTACACACGGCAGTGTGTAGTGCTTTTTAGATCCAGCCTACTGGAGGAAACGCCGCCCCCCCTTTTTATCTCAACGTTACCGACTCAGAAGCTCTGTCGAAATTTGAGCGTTCTAGTGTTCACCGACTTCTGAGTTGGTATTGTTGAAAAAATGAGAGGGGAAGTGGTGTTCCTCCAGTAGGTGGGATCTAAAAAGCACTACACATTGCCGTGTGATAGGATCCTCCACTGACCACTGACCACTGACCAACAATTAACGATTTGCCGTTCTGATATTCGGGCTTGCGGTGACCTCTGACCTCTGATCTACCGGCCGGCGGCCTTGGAGCGGGCAACGCCGCGTTCGGCAGTCCGGTAGGCGGCGACCCGTTTGGAAAGTGTGTTGCGGTGGATGCCGAGAACCTTAGCGGTCTTGGTGAGGTGCTTTTTGTGGCGAGCAAGCGCCTTCTGGATGTACAACTTCTCAAATTCGCTGACAGCCTCTTCCAACAGGATTTGGCCGTCCAGCATTTCCTCAATCAGCGTTTCCAGGCGGGCACGCATTCTAGCTTCGACTCCAATTAAATCGTGGTAAAACTTATAGCTCCTGGCCTGTGAGCAACCGGTACGCTTCGAGATAGCGCGCCGTTGTCGCTGCAGCTATGGGCGGTGGAATATCTGGCGCTGGCGGTTGTTTGTTCCAGCTGAGCGTCTCCAGGTAGTCGCGGACAAACTGCTTATCAAAGGAGGGCTGCGGATTCCCCGGACGGTAGCTTTCTGCCGGCCAGAAGCGGGACGAGTCTGGCGTCAGCACTTCGTCCACCAGAATAATGTCCCCGTTTCTGTCCTTTCCTAACTCAAACTTGGTGTCAGCGATAATTATTCCTCTGCTTCGGGCAAAGTCGCGGGCTCGACTGTAGAGTTCCAAAGAGATGTCGCGAAGTCTGGTGGTTGTCTCTTCGCCAAGGAGATTGCGAACCTCTGTCTCGCTGATATTCTCATCGTGTCCCGTTTCGGCCTTTGTCGCCGGTGTAAAGATCGGTTCAGGCAACTCCGCCGATTCGAGTAAATTCTCCGGTAGCTTGTGACCACAAACTTCACCGGTGCGTAGATAGTCTTTCCATCCGGAACCCGCGACGTAACCGCGAACCACGCATTCAACGGGAAAGACGCCTGCTGCCCTTACTAGCATCGATCGTCCTCTAAGACTCTCGGAATGGCGGCGAACCTCGTCGGGCATCTGATCGATATCTGTAGTGATCAGATGGTTTGGTACGACGTCGGAAAGCTTCTCGAACCAGAATCGCGACAGCGCCGTCAACACCTCACCTTTGCGTTCAATTGGCGTCGGGAGAATGCAGTCGAATGCTGAGATACGATCAGTCGCAACAACGAGCAAGCGATCGTTATCGATGACGTAAACGTCCCGCACCTTACCTCGGCGCAGCAGTTGTAAATCTGAAAGAGAGGTTTGCAGGAGAGTAGCAGTGCTGGTCATTTACTGGACTCGCATTAATAACGCTGAGAGTTGTTCAAGGAGGCGAGCCGGATTTTGCTCGTGGGTAAAATGTTTGTCAAGCAGATGTTCGATTTAAGTTTTGGAGATCAGCGGGAGCGGGATTTTCCATTTCT
>DATETN010000054.1:0-28424 GCA_035283645.1 Pyrinomonadaceae bacterium | reverse complement strand
AAGGAACCATTTCCGCAGGCAAAGTTGAAGGGCTAAACAACAAAGTGAAACTGACTATGAGAAAATCCTATGGCTTCCGCACCGAAGCAGCCATTACTTTAGCCCTTTATCACAACCTTGGCGCTCTCCCAGAGCTGGAACTTACCCACAGATTCTGCTGAGGAGGCAATGTTTGTTTCATACAAAATAAGGATCCACGAAGATTGTCCCTTTGCGAAACGAGCCGCCGCATGATAGATGTTTTGTCCTGGAACGGACCGTGCACCGGAGTCCCTCGCGGACTACGTTAGACGAATCAGGAAATGAAAGAGGCTTTTCTGCAGCCGAATATTTTGGACTAAGCAAACTCGCTTAAACGTAGAGAACAGCGGAGCCTGGAATGAATTTTGAGACGTTTGCTCTACTAGCAATCCTGTTGGCCCAGGTCTATCGAATCATTCGGTCGGAAACTGTTCTGCGTCGCGAGCGAGCCTATCTTGAGGGCCTAACTCCGGCGGGTCTCTGGCCGCAGTATGAAAAGCTAAAGAGTTTCTACGAAGAGGCGCGGGAGGCGCTTGCAAAGGCGGAGGGGGGAGATCAGTAGTCGGAACGAACAAGACGCGGCCACACGCGAGCAGGTAGCTATACTCGAGCGGGTGGTCGAGCGATTAAGTACGAGTCTGGCGTCGAAGGAAAAGTCCTTCGACAAAGCTCAAGAGTTGTTGGCGACGGAAATCAGCAAGACGTTTGCGGCGCTTCGTGATGCCGTTCCGGATAAAGACGATGAAACTTGATCGCGAGAAAAGCGGATCCTCCTGGGAGTGGCGATTGGACGTCACGATCGCCAGCCGGCGGTACCGGGAAAGCTTCAAAAGCAAAAAGGCGGCTGATGATTTTGTGGCGGAGCTGAAGGTTCTCGCGCAGCGCCGGCGAGATCCTTCTGAAAGCTTCGGACACAAAGACTCGAGAGCCGCGCACAATTCCAATGAATCGACGAGTGATGGAGATCATGCGCCGGCGTTATGCAGCGAAGTCTACGGCTTGGGTGTTTCCCAACCAGACGGGAACGGGTCCACGTGACGAGATCTCGAAGATCATTCGGCCGTTGGCGAAGCGACTCGGGCTCGAGTACGGGCGCGAGATCGAGCATGGGTTTACGCCGCATTCGCAACGGCACACGGCGACGACGGAGATGTTAAGGCGGGGAGTGGATCTGGCGACGGTAAAGTCCATCACTGGTCACACAGATTCGGCGATGGCGCTCAAGTATGCGCATGCGACTCACAAGAGCCGGCGCCGCGCGGTAGAGGGGTTGGCGGGGCCGGAAACTGACGCAAGTTTGACCGCTTCTCGCTAAAAAGCGGACAAGAATTAGGACATGATTGGCGTAAGTCTTAGGTGTGGAGAGGGTTAGGGGTGTCAATAAAATCAGATAGGTGGATTCGCCGGATGGCGATGGAACATGGAATGATCGAGCCTTTTGAGCCCGATCAGGTCAAGCAGATCGATGGACGACGTATCGTTTCATACGGCACATCGAGTTATGGCTATGACATTCGCTGCGCCGATGAGTTCAAACTCTTCACCAACATCAACAGCACCATCGTCGATCCAAAAGAGTTCGATGAGAATAACTTCGTCGACGTCAGAGGCGACTCGGTCATCATTCCCCCAAACAGCTTTGCCCTTGCACGCACGGTCGAGTTTTTTCGCATTCCAAGAAACGTCCTCACCATCTGTCTTGGCAAAAGCACTTATGCTCGTTGTGGGATTCTTGTGAACGTAACGCCTTTCGAGCCGGAGTGGGAGGGCTTTGTTACGCTCGAGTTTTCCAACACGACCCCCTTACCCGCAAAAATCTATGCGAACGAAGGCGTGGCGCAGGTGGTGTTTTTCGAATCTGATGAAATCTGCGAGGTGTCGTATCGGGATCGCGGCGGAAAGTACCAGGGACAACGTGGGGTGACGCTTCCGAAGATGTGAGCTAGTCAGTGGTTAGTAGTCAGTGGTTAGTGGTCAGTGGTGTGCTTCGTTGTAGACCGGCTCCGAACAAGGATTCCTTCTAGTCACTCGATAGCTTTTTGAATGTGACGGTGCCGTCGCCGACGACGAAGTGAAAATAGGCGCCGCCAGCCCCCGATCTAGCCTTAACCTGCCGTTCTGTAATTCCCGGACGTTCGCGCTTTTCCAAACCACCGGTACCGTCTTCAATCTTACCCACGCGCAAAATCTCAACGTCGATGTCACCATTGAATCCAGTGGGAACCTCAACGGTTAAAGCCCCCCTTGCCAGGCGAATCTCTGCACCTGCACCGCGCCAGCTGCGCACTGGAATTCTGACGTTTACAGTTCCCACTGCCACCACGGTATTCACGGTGCCCCCGGTCAGCACGAGCTCGGTCTCGCTCTCGGTCGCAGACAGACGAAGTGCGCCTTCTACACCGGCAACCTTGATGGGCCCACGACCTGCATCAATTTCAATGTCAGAAGCCAACGGAACTCGAATGCGATAGTCGATTTTCCACGGCAGGCCCAAAAGCTTCTTGGGAAAGTTCTTGACAGCTCGGCGCATGAAGGTGCGGTCATGCGTGCCCGTAGTCAAGATCCGCACGTGGTTCAGATCTTCATCAAAAACAAACCCGTTGACGGTCGCAAGCCGCCTTAGGTCCTCTTCTGTTGCCGCTTGCAACTCGATCTCGGCTGTGACTTCGACTTCGTTTCGCTGCCACCCTTCGACCACAATCGAGCCCTGCGGTGCGCCGATAATCGTGACGGTTCCGCCGTAACCAAAACGCTGCGACGCTCGGCGGGAGATTTTCTGGGTCAGCAGTGGTAATGCGGTTGCGGTGCTTTGGGAGATGGTCCTGTGGGTGAAAGTGCGGGCTGGGACGCCCGCGCTCCGGGTCGCCACTGTGCTTTGGGAGAAGGTCCTGTGGGTGAAAGTGCGGGCCGGGACGCCCGCGCTCCGGGTCGCCACTGTGCTCCAAGGGGCGCAGATCGTCAGTAACAGGAGAAACCCTCGGACCAAGATCATTAGATGCTCCTTAGAGAGTTCAACTCGGTCGGGAGCATAGTAGCATTAGGTCATTACCGCCGCATGAAGGTGATACTGCCCTGGAAGTTTGTCACGGTCACCAATGCATGGCCGTTGCGGACATAGCCTTCGTACTTGCGCCCGTTACCCAGATTGCGGAAGCCGTCGTTCCAGAACTGGCCCATCGCAATTCGCTTCGCCTGTGAAGACGCGACAACTTTAAAAGCGGAGTCGGCTGGAATGCGCAAGGTGATATCCCCCTTGCCTGACGCGAACTGATATTCGCCGTTCCGAGAAAACTCACCATCGAAGAAGATATTCCCCATGGTATTACGCGCGATCACTTTTTCAGCAGTGATACCTGTAAGAGTAATGTCACCCTCCGAGGAAACGTGTGCTCGCACGAGATCGCCCCGAATATTTGTGACACTGATGTCACCTTGCCGCGTCTCTAAATCCACCGTTGCATTGACCGGAACGTGAAGCCTAAAAGTGATGTCCCCAACTTCTCCACGTCCCCGGTTGTCACCCATTACGTCAATCAACAGACCATCGCCAGTGGCAAGTGGAGAGAGGTTGGCAGCTGGCGATTCGAGAACTGCGTACAGCTTAATCTCTTCCCTATTCCAGGATTCGACCGTGATTGTTCCCGAGATGTTCTTAAGTTGAATGCGAACTTTCTTCCCGGCGGGGTAGCGTTTACTGACTTTATGTTGTGCGTATACCGCGAGGACGCCGGTGCAGGCCAGCGAAACGAGTATGACAATTGAGAAACAGGCGCGACATATGCTCGCTCGCGTCCTACGGGCTCGAATGCTCATCGGTGTGGGGCTCTTCAAAAACGTGTTCTGCTCGATAATGACGAGGGCACTCCAGTCTTACAAATCGGCAAACTCTCTTAGGATCGCAAGCTTTTCGTTGAGTGCTGCATTCAACATCTCTTCTGAGATTTCGTCGTGCGGGTTCTTACGGAGTTCGCCAAGCGAATCATTTACTGCCTGATCGATGACCTTCAAATTGCGATCAAAGGTCTCACGCATTTGCGGACTCCAGCGGACACGATTCAGTTCCACTCGCTGGTTCCAGTAATCAATCATCTGCTGCTGTTGGCGCGTTCGTTCAAGCACGCTCGCAGCTGCATCCTGCAGATTGGTTCGGACATTGGATTGCAGGACCGCAGGATCCACACTCTGCCAGCGACGCATTCCTACGGCAGTACTTAAGGAAACGACCAGTACGATTGCAGCGGCAGACGCTACGAGCTGCGGCAGAGAGAGTTCCCAGCTGCGCGATACCCACTCACGCCACGACAATTTTGGCGATGATGCTGTTGCGACTGCCACTACCGGCTCTTCTGCCTCAATCATATTTCGAATTCGCAGCCACAAGGCCCGCTCATTTGGTTGGGCCAGATACTCCCCCCGCTGCGTCTCACAAAAAGAGACGATTGCTTGCAGATCAGCCCGCACTTCCTGACATTCCAGACATTCTTCCAAGTGCGAATTCAGAGCCAACTCGTCATGTGTAAAGAGTGTGCCGTCAAGTAGGTCGCTAATCCATTCCTGACACTTCTCGCAGTTCATTGTCTTATACCTCTACCTGCCACCGCATCAAAAGCTGAGTTTTTGTACTCCTGGTGACATGGCTTCGAGCAATCAAGGGGAGACTGCGTTAGAGTTTAATCCCGCTGGTTCTTTGAGTGCGATGTCGACAGAGCTGTCAAAATCGCACAAAGCGCATTGGAAGCTACTCTGGGGCTTTCTGTTGCCTGAGCAGCCCGCGCAACTTCATTCTCGCCTTGTGTAGTTGCGACTTAGATGTGCCGACTGAACAGCCGAGCATTCTGGCAATTTCCTCATGTTCATGCCCCTCAATATCGTGAAGCGTGAACACGGTACGATAGCCAGGTGGCAGTTGCGCGATTGCCTTATCCAGAGCGATTCGGTCGACCACAGGCATCGCGTTTGGGTTTTCGGTGCCCTTTACGATCTGCACGGGCGTCTCACCGTCATCCGTTGTTGTTTCCATTCGCACTCCGCGTTTACGGAAGTGCATCAGGACCTGGTTGACGGTGAGCCGATGAAGCCAGGTCGTAAAGGCCGACTCACCCCGGAAGCTTCCAATTTTTCTAAAGAGCTGTATGAAGACCTCCTGAGCGAGGTCCTCAGCCTCAGACACATTACTTGTCATTCGCAGGCAGAGCGAGTAAACGCGACGATTATGGCGCTGGTAAAGCTGCTCAAAGGCATCCATCTCTCCCCGAGCGGCTCGCTGAGCCAGAGCGAAATCCGATTCTTGATGTGTCTCGACGTCGGCTGCGGTCACGTGTTTCGTCTGTTTCAGGCAAGCGATGAAGTCATCCAGCACTCCAGCGCACGTAGTCAGCGACGCTCACAATTCCGCAATTTTCAAGGAGGCAGTACCGCCTTCCCAAGCTTCCCATGCAGGTTTGCCAGGACTAGAAGTACCCCTGAACGCGGGTGTGATGCGGCGCTTTGAGCGCGTCGTTGCCTTGCCCGATAGCTAAAAGTACCGATCGTTGTTCAGCCGCATCTGGTATCCCCACCTTGGGAACCTAAGTGCTGCGTTTTGGGAGCCAGAGTGGACGGTAACCGACCGCCCTCGCTTACACGGGGCAGCCTGCCACTTTAAATCTCAAAGCTAGTTAGTGCGGCTTGCTTTTCAGCATACGGGCATCAGACCAGACTGACAAGCCCTTATGCTAACAGGGGACAAATCGGGGGTTAGAGGTGGTTAAAATGCACACAAAGCCTCTGGATCGCTCAATGAAGCGGCGGGCAGAGGGTTCCGGTTCTATATTCCCTGGAGGGAAGCGCGTCAAGGCTCGTCTTCCCCCTTCTTACCGCGCTTCCTGGGCGGGTCAACTTCACGGGGGCGGCTTTGAGTTGGTGGAGGCAGCTCGACGCGGGGTGCGGGCTGCTCAACTTTTGCCGGCGGAGGCCCATCATCCACTTTCGGCGGTGGAGGTAGCGTTACCTGTTCCAGCTTGGGCTCGGCTTCAGTTGTTCCTGGCAAAGTCGCTTCATCTCCCTCTTCTTTGCTAGCCTCGGCAAACTGCGCCCTTTCCGCTGCTAATTCTCGCTGGCGCTGCCGAAATAGCTCTTTCATGTCTTCCGGCATGCCCGGCGCTTTGGGAAAGTCCTCCTTTGGTTTGTCTTTCACGAAGTCCTTCATGAATTCGATGAAGAACGGCAGTGCGCCGCCACCGCCGGTCATACCGACCCCAAGCGACTTTTTCCTGCCCGGATAGCCCATCCAAACGCCCGTGACATACGTGGGTGTATAACCGATGAACCAGACGTCGGTGTGATCGTTCACCGTTCCTGTCTTGCCGGCCAACGGCACGCCCACAGATTGCGCGCCAGTCGCCGTACCTGCTTGCACCACGCCGCGCATCATCGAGACCATGGTCAAGGCAACGTATTCGTTGACCACTCGATACGTGGTTCGTTCCCACTCTTCAAGAACGGCTCCATCACGATCCAGCACGCGACGGATTAAGTGCGGCTCTACTCGTACACCCTTATTCGGAAACACGGAGTAGGCTGAGACCATCTGGTCCAATGGAACTTCAGTAGCGCCCAGGGCAGATGGGAGGTATGGCGCCATCGGCACCTTGATGCCGAACCGTCGCACCATCTGCGCACCAGTTTGGATGCCAACAGTTTGCAGCAGATGAACGGCCGGAATGTTCATCGATTTCGCCAGTGCGACCTTCAAGGGCAAGTCGCCGCCACCCAGTGAACCGTCGTAGTTGTGGGGACGCCAGTCGCCGATGCTGATTGGCGCCCCGCTGACGGTTGTGTCCGGCGTCATCCCCCACTCCACCGCAGCTGTGTAAACGAAGGGCTTGAAGCAGGATCCCGTCTGCCGGTACGCCTGGGTAGCATTGTTAAACTTGTTGGTGTGAAAATCGTAGCCACCCACCATCGTGATGATCTCGCCAGTCTTAGCGTTCAGGGTCATCATGGCGCCCTGAACAGCAGGAATCTGCGACAACTCCACTTTCAATCTACGGTTCTTGTCATCAACTTCCTTGATCTCAAACTCTGCCAGATACCCAGCCCTAAACTCAGTTGCAGGTGCTCGCTTGCCCCACCCCATGTCAACTGCTGAGACGGTTGCTGTGTAGTTTCCGAACCGAGCAGTCGCTTCGTTCTTTGCTCGATCTACTTTCATGATTAGGCCGATGAGAAAGCGGCCCTTCGTGTATTCGTTTCCGTACCAGTCCGGATGCTTGAAATTTGAGAGTTCCTGCGGAGTGGCAGTGTCCGTTCCGCTGTCGGTCGGAATAGTAGTATACGTAGACCGCCAGCTTGTGCGGCCTCGGTCGTAGCGTCTTAGGCCGGCGCGAACCACCTCATAAGCCTTGGTTTGGGCTTCGACGTTGATAGTTGTGTAGACGGAGAGTCCGCCCTGGGCCACACGGGTCGTGTATTTATCCTCAAGCTCCTGGCGGACATGCTCAACCGGATAATCAAAAGGTGAAGATTTCCGCTGCGAGTTGTAATAAGCAGTATCGGCCAGTTGGATAGGCTTGGCTTTTTCCGCATCGACCTCGGCTTGCGTGGCAAATCCATTCTTAGCCATGAGGTCGAGTACCAGGTCCCGTCGCTCCTTTGCCTTCATCGGGTTTGCCGTGGGGGAGTACTCGCTGGGAGCCTTAGGAACGCCTGCGAGCAACGCCGCTTCACCGAGCGTAAGGTCCTTGGCTTGTTTGCCAAAATAGGTTTCCGCTCCAGCCTCCATTCCATAAGCGTTGGCACCCAGGAACATGTGGTTGGCGTACAACTCCATGATCTGGTTTTTGGTGTAGTAACGTTCGATCTGGAGAGCCAGCGCCCATTCATTAAACTTTCGCCTGTACGTTTGCTCGCGAGAAAGGAAGAGGTTTTTGGCAAGCTGCTGGGTGAGTGTCGAACCACCTTCTATCTTGTCCGTCGTAAGGTTCTTCCAGGCCGCTCCAATGATGCGAATCGGATCAATGCCAATGTGATCGTAAAACCGGGTGTCCTCTACCGCCAAAATGGCGTTCTTAAGAACCTGCGGTATCTCTTCATACTTCAGCGGGATCCGTTTCTCGAGTGCAAACTCTCCAATCACGGTTTGCTCGTCGTCGGCGTACACACGAGTGACGACGCTGGGGCGATATGTGGCGAGAGCTGCGACTTCGTTGGCCGCACGCGAATAGTTGAGTTGATACGCGGCAACCACTCCGGTCAAACCACCAGCGGCAAGGGCCAGCATTAAGACGATCGGTAGCCAAAGCCTTCGCAGCAGGTGTTGGCGTTCGGCCGGCGGTGCGCTGACAATGGCTCTTGGCGAATACGCCCTCAATTTTGAGCTGCGAGAATCGGATGCCATAAAAGCAATTACCTCTGCATGTACTTTCGCTTCTCAACCAGAAAACAGCCAACGTGGGTACCCACAGTCGGTGCTACGGTCAGGAAGCGCGTGGATTATAGCGCAAGGAGGGTTATAAGGCCGACCGGAGGCGATGGACGATTGACGATTGCAAATTGACGACCTGACGATTGCAAATTGTGGGCGATACTGATTCGCCGCTTCGAGCAATCCCCAAGGAATTCGCAACGTCCTCAATCGCCAATCTGCAATCGTCAATCGATCAGTACACCGTCGGCGGAGCCCTCGCATCACATGTAGCAGGACTTAGATTAGTTGGCGTAGAGTACGCGGGATAACGGAGACTTAGTTGAGATCATGAAGAATCTGACCTTCTGTACAATAATACTTGTCCTTTGCTGCATGAGTTCCTTTGCCCAAGATCCTGTTAGCCATTACGTGGCCAAGGACTACCACTCCTACGCCAATCCCGCCGAAGTTCGAGTCCGGCATGTTGATCTAGTTTGGGACGTGAACTTTCAGGAGAAGGTTTTGACGGGCACCGCGATTCTCTCCTTCGAAAGAGTCTCTGAAAGCAATCACGCGCCGCTCATCCTTGATACCAGAGATCTGAAGATTGAAAGTGTCGAAGCATCTCCTAACGACTCTGACTATTCTCCGGCGCAGTTTACGCTTGGGAATTCGGACAAGATTCTAGGCACGCCACTTACAATCTCGCTTCCAGAGAAGGCTAAGCGTGTACGCATCAAATATGCGACTAGTCCCGCAGCGTCGGGCCTGCAGTGGCTTGAGCCTTCGCAAACTGCCGGGGAAAAGGATCCTTTCGTCTTCACCCAATCCCAAGCCATACACGCACGTAGTTGGATCCCTCTGCAAGACACGCCACAGGTACGCGTGACCTACACCGCTCGCGTGCGCACACCTCGTCACCTGCTGGCCGTGATGAGCGCGGAAAACGATCCGAAAACACGGCGTGATGGAGACTACCGTTTCACGATGCGCCAACCGATACCTTCATACCTTATCGCATTGGCTGTTGGCGACCTTAGCTTTCGGTCCTTGGGTCGACGCACCGGGGTCTATGCTGAACCCCAAATTGTTGAACAGGCCGCGCGGGAGTTTGGCGACACGGAAAAAATGATTGTGGCGACCGAGAAACTCTATGGTCCCTATCGTTGGGGACGCTATGACCTGTTGGTGTTGCCACCCAGTTTTCCTTTTGGCGGTATGGAGAATCCTCGCCTGACGTTCGCAACGCCGACGATCCTTGCCGGAGACAAGAGTTTGGTGGCGTTGGTGGCGCATGAGCTGGCCCATTCCTGGTCCGGTAATCTTGTAACAAATGCCACGTGGCGAGATTTCTGGCTGAATGAAGGCTTCACTGTCTACCTGGAACGACGAATCCTGGAGGCTGTGTACGGTCGCGCCCGCGAGCAGATGGAAGCGGCCCTGGGCCGGCGAGATCTTGAAGAGGAAATCGCCACCCTCGAGGACCGCGACGAAATTCTGCATGTCGAGCTGAAGGGCCGAGATCCGGACGCAGGGTTTACTGACGTACCTTACGAAAAAGGTGCGCTTTTTCTACGTCATCTGGAGGAGAGTTTTGGTAGGACCAGATTTGACCGGTTTTTGCGCGGCTATTTTGAGCATTTTGCTTTCAAGAGCATTACAACCGAGGAATTTTTGACCTATCTTGAGAAGAACCTACTGGACCGCGATCGAACTCTCGCCTCGAATGTGCCGGTGGAGGAGTGGATCAACAAGCCGGGTATTCCAGCGAACGCGCCCAAACCTACCTCACCGGCGTTCAGCAGAGTTGAAGGGCACGCAAAACGTTGGGTCGCCGGTCAGATTTCGGCTGAGCGGATTCCGGCCTCACAGTGGACCACACAGGAGTGGCTTCACTTTCTAAAATCGTTACCTCAACAACTCGAGCGCAAGCGTATGGAAGAGCTGGACCGAGCATTTAATCTAACTCGGTCCGGCAATTCCGAAATTGCTTTTCAGTGGCTGGTCATGTCGATCCGAAACAGGTATGAACCTGCAAATAAGCGTCTGGAAGAATTCCTCATGACGATTGGCCGGAGGAAATTCATCAAGCCGCTCTATGAGGAGCTTGCAAAAACGCCAGAGGGTAAGGCACGCGCATTGGCAATCTATCAGCGCGCTAGATCGGGCTATCATCCTATTGCGGTGGCTTCAGTTGATGAAGTTTTAAGATAACCTTCTGACTTGAACGCGATCCACTAAAACACACTAAACACGAACTTTCATTTGACCGCTTTAGTGTGGTTTCGAGTGTCTTCGTGGATCGTTTCGCTAGCCAAGATTCCGCAAACGGCTGCGGACGAAATCCTGCTCAACTCGGTTTTTGGTCAGCGCCAACGCTCGAGTATATGCTTCTCGCGCCTCTTCCGTACGCGCGAGTCTCCGCAATAAATCGGCGCGCGCCGCATGAAACAGGTAGTAGTGGTCCAAATCATTCTTGGCACCCAGCGCATCCATTAATGCCAGGCCACGCTCGAAACCTTCAGTCATTGCAATCGCCACCGCTCGGTTCAGTGCAACCACCGGTGAATCGTTCAGCTTTTGCAACTCACTGTACAACGCCACGATCTGACGCCAATCAGTATCGGCTGCAGTTTGCGACTCTGCGTGCACCGCCGCAATTGCCGCTTGCAACTGATAAACACCGACGCGTCCTCGCGATAGCGCTGATTCAACCAATTGGATGCCTTCAGAGATCTGTGCGCGATTCCACAGGGTTCGATCCTGATCCTCGAGCGTCACTAGCTCACCCTGCGCGCTCAACCTCGCATTCCGTCGGGAGTCCTGGAGCAGCATCAGCGCGAGTAACCCAGCATTTTCCGGTTCCTCGGGCATCAAGTGAAAGAGCACTCGCCCAAGTCGGATTGCCTCAGAACAAAGATCTGTTCTGATCAAGCTTGCGCCGGAACTTGCCGCATAACCTTCGTTAAAGATGAGGTAGATGACGGCTTGAACGGAAGCGAGTCGTTGGGGCAGGACGTCCTTTCCGGGGACTTCGTACGGGATCTTTGCCACACGAATCTTGTTCTTGGCACGAACCAAACGCTGCGCAAGTGTGGGCTCGGGTACAAGAAACGCTCGCGCGATCTCTGCTGTTGCTAACCCTCCGAGAGTCCGCAGCGTTAATCCCACTTGCGCTTCACGACTAAGTGATGGGTGACAGCACGTAAAGATCAATCGGAGCCGCTCGTCACTGAATTCCCATTCGTCAACAGATTCGAGAAGCGGCTCAGGCTGGAATTGCTCAGCCTTGTACTCAAGTTCTTCCTGTTTCTCGCTTCTTGTTTTCTCGCGACGCAATGCGTCAAGCAGCTTACGTTGCGAGACTTTGGTGAGCCACGCAGCAGGGTTGTGCGGCGTGCCTTGCTGCTCCCACGTTCTGAGAGCAGCGGAAAAAGCTTCCTGCAGAGACTCCTCAGCTAGCTCGATTGAACCGGCGCGACGGATCAGTGATGAGAGGATACGTCCATACTCTTCGCGGAAGACCCGTTCGAGTGTGTCGCGTGGATTCGACATGGACGTGAGCGTGGCACGTCCGATTGGCGGGAAGCAAGCGAGTATTTAAAGGTTTGAAATCTTTAATTGTCGATTGAACGGTCCACTTAACCCACGGCTTCGCCGCGAAATGTGCAGAACCGTAGGTTGAGGGAGCGTTCAAATCAACAATTGTTAGTCGGCAGTTTTCAGTTCAATCAGCAATCGGAATTGGCAATTGAAAATTTGCAATCGTCAAAGCGCCGTAGCCGGAGTTGATGCCTCGGCAACGGGTCGAACTTCGATCGCTCCCGTGCGAGCCGAGGGGATGCGGGCGGCTATGGCGATCGCTTCGTCCAGATTCGCAGCTTCAATCAAATAGTAACCCCCGAGTTGCTCTTTGGTTTCCGTGAAGGGTCCATCGGTGGCGAGCGGCTTTCCATCCCGAACGCATACCGTGGTCGCCGTGGACGTCGGATGTAGTTCCGAGCCATCGACGTAATTTCCACTACCAATTATCTCTTGGGTAAACTTACCGTACTCGGCATAGATGTCCTGTCGTTCGGCTTCGGTTAGAGCATCCCAGCCTTGTTCCTCGTGATAGATCAGCAGCATGTATTTCATTTATTCGCTCCTTCTCGGTCTTATTTTTCGGGTTTAATGTCGAGAGCGCGAAAATTCGTTCGGAAATCCTGGTTGAGAATCTTCCTTAGAGCCCAAAACGATTCCACCGTCCGATGGTTTCCTGCGCCCTCAATCACACGACGTTTGAGACCGCTGCAGATCGACAATGATTATTAACTGAGTGGTGCTTAGTCTGGATAGCGCGTATGAGTTCACAGTCATCACACCACGCGTCAGGAAATGGGTTATCGTCGGAGGGTTTATCTCGATGAAATCCGAGACCCACGGATTTTCCAACGAGGTGACTGCAGACAAAAGCCTCATCGCATTGACCGTGCGTCGCACACTGGATCTTGTTGGCCATTCCATGCCTATACTTGCGGCGCGGGTCGACTTGTGTCAAACGAAACCGCCAACGCTTTTCACTGGATGGTGAGAGGCTGCAGAACTTCGCCGATCATGAATGAGCACTGAGGCACGTCACACAATACGAAAACTAAACCAGTTCCCTTTTTGTTTCCATATTAAATTGAATCCCTGCTGCCGCCCGTTGTGAGGACCACTGTCATGCTGAACAAAAGCCTTCATTTGCGTAGAGGAATTTCGAAAGCAAACAACACCATCTTAGCTACATTGATCGCAGTTGCCGTGATGGTGATATCTGGACGCGTAGCTGCCGAGGATTGGACGCAGTTTCGCGGGCCGAACGGTAGCGGGGTCTCAGAGTCTTCAAACCTGCCGGTGGATTTCGGGCCGACTAAAAATGTGATTTGGAAGACCGACCTGCCCGCGGGCCATTCTTCACCGGTGCTGACCCCAAACCGGATCTTTCTGACCGCACATACGGGTGAGAAAGAGAATTACAAACTGCTGGTGATCGGTCTCGACCGCGCAACCGGGAAGATTCTCTGGCAGCGCGAAGTACCGCGATCCAAAGTTGGCCGCCTTCAGAACGTTAACGGGCCTGCGTCACCAACTCCGGTTTCGGATGGGACGAATGTATACGTGTTCTTCCAGGAGTTTGGGCTGCTTTCCTACGATGCAAACGGCAAAGAAAGATGGCGGCTGCCGCTCGGACCATTCAATATCTTCTATGGTTTTGGCGCTTCACCCATCCTGGTTGATGACCAAGTAATACTTCCGGTCGATCAGGACCATCCGAGCTCCTTTCTGCTTGCCGTCGATCGGAACACCGGGCGTTTGCGCTGGAAAGTGGAGCGGCCCGGTGTCATTTCCGGCTACTCCACTCCAATTGTGTATCAACCGCCAAAGGGTTCGAAACAGATCGTCCTTCCCGAATCATTTCAGCTCTCTGCGTATTCGGTGGAGAACGGTAAAAGAGTTTGGTGGGTCCGTGGGCTTGCGTGCGAGATGAAATCTATTGCCAGCCATGACCCCGACTACCTTTACATCAACGGCTGGGGCTTCCCACAAAATCAACCCGGTAAGCAGGTCAAGACCATCACGTTTGCAGAAGCTCTTCCGAAGTACGACAAGAATGCGGACCGCCAAATCGCAAAGACCGAAATCACCGGAACGGAAATGATGGATAAAATGTTGAGTGCGGCATTCGAAGCGTTCGATATGGACCGAGACGATAAGCTGAACGAGAAGGACTGGGAAGTGTTCCGCTCAATGATGGCTTCAGAGAACGGCCTGCTTGCGATCAAAATGGGCGGCAAGGGCGATCAGACAGCTAGTGCGATCCGATGGCGGTATACCAAACCTGTGCCGCAGGTACCATCGACACTGCTCTATAAAGGCGTACTCTACATGATCAATGACAGCGGAATCCTACTCTCTTTTGATCCCGCCACCGGCAATGTAATTAAGCAGGGCCGACTACATGGAGCCATCGACAAATATTTCTCGTCTCCAGTTGCGGCAGACGACAAGGTCTTTCTAATTGGTCAGGGTGGGCAAGTGTCTGTACTAAAGGCTGCTGGCGATTGGCAAGTTCTGGCTGTAAATGAACTCGATGATGAGTGCTTCGCTACTCCGGCAATCGCCGATGGGCGAATTTACATCAGGACGCGGAATGCTCTCTATTGTTTCGGTAAAGAATAAGGTTTGTGACGGGCGGCATTTCCGCTGGCTGGCCCTTACTATTCGCTTCACGACGAGATGGTGCTTTTTGTTAATGAGCTCGGAATGACGCCTGCCGAAGTGCTCGAGCGAGCAACTCGACGATCGGCAAAGTTTCTTGGGATTTCAGATCAAACCGGAACAATTGAGAACGGTAAGATTGCAGATCTCGTTCTGCTTGATGCAGATCCACTTGCCGACATTCATAACACGCGGCGAATTGCAGCAGTCATTCTTCGCGGTACGGTCTACGATAGTAAGGGCATCGAGCGACTCCGTGATGCGGTACGAGCAGCACCGGATCGCCAGAAGGATGATTGGGGCCGAACGGCGTCAATTCCGGGTCGTAAATAAGAGACACAGACCTCCGATCTTGAGGCATCGACTTGGCCCGCCTGCCCAAGGTTCACCCAAAGCCAGAGCGGAGATTTGAAAAGCGGATTCCCCACGTCGCCGGCAAACTTTGCCAAGCTTACTCACGACTGGGCATTTCCTCGAGATTCAATTTCTTGCTTAGGTTGAAAAGGTCTGAGAGGAACGTCTGTGATGTCATCATTTGATCGACTGAAAGCCCAGGCAGCGCGTTGGCAGATGACCGTTCTGGAAACGAGCGAAACAAGCACGGCTGTAATCGCCTTCGGCCGAATTCGAAACGCTAGTGTCGTTCTAAAGATCGTAAAAGAGAAAGGCGATGAATGGAACTCCGGAGAGGTCCTACGCTCGTTTCAGGGACATGGCACAGTACGAGTGCTCAACGCCGCTCCGGGTGCCTTACTCATGGAGCGACTTGAGCCTGGGGGCGCACTAGTCGATCTCGTGAGGCAGGGCAGGGATGACGAAGCCACCGAGACGCTCGCGGGTCTTGTGCGGCAGATGGCGGGACATAGGGCCCCTGTCGGGTGTGCGACTGTAGAGGATTGGTCGCGTGGCTTTGATCGGTATCTGCAAGGTCATAATAAGCAGATTCCTCACGACCTTGCTTGCATGGCTCGCGATATCTACCAGAGCTTGGCTGCAACACAGAGCACAGTGATGCTGCTTCACGGCGACCTTCAACACTACAACGTACTCTCCGATAAGAGCCGAGGCTGGGTTGCAATTGATCCAAAAGGTGTAGTTGGCGAATTGGAATACGAAGTAGGTGCAATGTTGAGAAATCCAACTGAGCTTCCGGACTTCTTTACTGCGGAAAAGACCATCAGACGGAGGCTGAAGGTTTTGAGCGATTGTCTTGATCTCACTTACGAGCGGACGATCTCTTGGGCTTTTGCACAGGCCGTTCTATCCGCTATTTGCGATGTAGAGGATGGACATCCCGTAACTGAAAACAATGGGGCCCTGAAACTGGCGAAGATCCTGCAACGATTCTGTTCAAACATTCTTTCCAGCCAGCTTGATAAAAGGTAGTGTGACCTTTTCTCGGTGCTAACTCTGCTAGTCTGTGGCTCCGTGGCGGATCTGTTTAGCAAATGCCGACTCCACAAAAGCCACCGAGAACACGGACCTCGCACCGAGAAACCAGTTCGAGACACCGCCTGATAAAAACTAATTTGACGCTGGCGCTTCTGCATGAAACCGATTCGCGGTTCTAGCTCGTGCCTTGGCTCTTTCGGTTTCCCGGTCCCGGGGAGGAGCGTTCGTTACGAGTGATTGCAGTAGTTCCCGAGCGGCCTCAGCTACCTGGTCCACCGCACGATTAAATGCGAGTTCGTTCGTCTTCGATGGGCGGGTGAAACCGCTGAGTTTTCGCACGAATTGCACTGACGAGGCTCTAATTTCTTCTTCTGTTGCAGGTGGCTTGAAGTTGTGTAGCGTTCTGATGTTCCGACACATAACGGTCTTTCTCACTCAACTCGAAAAACGATCCACGAACTCACACGAACCTACTGGGTAAGTGGTGAGCCCGGAATTAATCATAACTGACTCGCTCATACTAATGCTAAGGCGACGGATAAGCGAGTTTCTCCGCAAAGAACGGGAGCAACCGCTTTTCGAACCGCTCCCTGATCTTGTTGCCATCGAGCTGGTGCAGTGGCTTGCTGGCCGAGGCCCCGCGGACACTGCACCACACAACCAAAAGACAATCAGGACCGGCGTTAGCAATCTTCCACGAATCATGGGCTCTCCTCCTTTCAGGTCAGGAGATTGTATGTATGCCGGACGATCGATGCCAGCAGTAGTAAGGTATTTGCCATCGACCGACAAGCATCCGCCTTTCCGATTCAGACATCAGAACGTCTATAATTGCCGCTCTGGGGGCGACAGGCTTCGACAGG
Source organism: Pyrinomonadaceae bacterium (assembly GCA_035283645.1). Classification (GTDB taxonomy): domain Bacteria; phylum Acidobacteriota; class Blastocatellia; order Pyrinomonadales; family Pyrinomonadaceae; genus PSRF01. Next base: position 11,519 of record DATETN010000054.1, on the reverse strand, counting down.
AGACCTGGACGATCGCCGGATGTCATGCCGGGCTACTCTATGCAGCTCGTTAAAAAGCGTAGGGAAAAAACAATTGCCAATAACAATGAATTGGCTCTCGCTGCCTAATTAAGCACCGAGCGTCTCGCCGCAAGTTGCTCATGCGCGCGGATTGAGATGTCACTCAGATGAGCTGGCCGGTGCTTTCGGTCCGTGAGCACTGGCAAGATCAAGTCGGACTAGCTCTTGCCGAGGTCTTGTCGCTTCACTGACTCGGTGCAGAGCGAAAATTTGATCGGCTTACGCCGATCAGAAAAGAGAAGCGAATAAGCATGTAGAGTCTTTCGACGTTGGCTCTTGGATCCGAGTTCAATTCTCGGCGCCTCCACCAAATCTTATGAGCACCGCCGCCCACGCGATGACCGCCGAGGAGTTGATCAAACTCCCGTGCGGTCAGCATCGCTATATCTCACCCAGCGAATCAAAGCACCAAGTTGAACGGAAGACAGCGCAATGGCTGCAACTCGGGGCCTTGTCCGTTTGGCTCGTTGATCCGCGAAGCCGAACAGTTGAGATCAGATTGGTGGACGGCGAGCGGAAGCTTCTGACAGTTAAGGATGAGTTAAGTGGCGAGGAACTCATACCCGGATTTCGACTCGCGGTTTCCGAGATCTTCACAATTTGAATTCGGCATCTGACTCACATCCCGAACTATCAGAGCTGCCCATCGGCATCTTTGATAGTGGCGTTGGCGGCTTAACGGTCTATCGTGCCCTCCACGAACAGTTACCGGACGAACGTTTTGTTTATCTTGGCGATACGGCCCGTGTACCTTATGGGACGAAATCTCTTGCCACCGTGGAGCGTTACGCGATTGAAAACGCGCGCTTCCTCGAAAGTCATGGAATCAAGTTGTTGGTTGTCGCCTGCAACACGGCTTCGGCGCTGGCGCTTCCGGCTATCCGACAATCCGTTGGTGTCGATGTAATTGGGGTGATTGAACCGGGCGCCAAGGCTGCGATTCAGGTTGCACAAGGTGGCAGCATCGGAGTAATTGCCACAGAGGCTACCGTGCAAAGTAGGGCTTACGCGACCGCAATCGAAGAGTTGGATAAACAAATTCAAGTCACGGAACGCGCTTGCCCACTTTTCGTCTCTCTGGCAGAAGAGGGATGGGCCGACACCGATGTTGCCAGGGCTGTTGCCTCTAAATATCTGAGCGAACTTAAGGCTAGTCACATCAGAACGCTTGTATTAGGTTGCACGCACTATCCGATTCTTAAGCGTGTGATTCAAGAGGCAATCGGGCCGGAGGTCTTGCTGATAGACTCTGGCGAAGCAGCCGCACGAGAGGTACAGTCGCTGCTACAATCGCGTGAGTTGAGACATAGCAGAAACGAACGAATGGCCAGCGAACGAGAACTCTGCGATGATTTAGACCACTTTTACGTCACTGATGCTGCGGAGCGTTTTAGCAGGGTTGCTAAGCGGTTTTTAGGCGTAACACCTAGTGTGCTCGAGGCGGTCGAAGTTTGGGGGCATGATGAGCTTAGAACGCACTGACGGACGGGCGCCTGACGACCTCCGGCCTGTCAAAATCAGACCGGGCTATCTCCCTTATGCCGAGGGGTCAGTGCTAATCGAGATGGGCCATACGCGGGTCGTCTGCTCAGCATCGGTGGACGAGCGCGTCCCCCCCTTCCTTCGCAATAAAGGTCAGGGTTGGATTACTGCGGAGTACGCCATGCTACCCCGGGCAACACTGCAACGTACGCCAAGGGAGATTGGACGCGGTGGTCCATCAGGCCGCACGCACGAGATTCAGAGACTAATCGGCCGTAGCTTGCGGGCTGTTGCTGACATGACAGCGCTTGGAGAACGGACCATCACTCTCGATTGCGATGTTCTGCAAGCTGATGGAGGTACGCGCACTGCCGCCGTGACGGGCGCTTATGTGGCTCTCGCGCTGGCAAATCATCGGCTGGTAAGAGCTAACAAGATTGGTCGGAGCATCTTGACTAGTGAGGTCGCGGCAATTAGTGTCGGCATTGTTCGGAATGTCGCCCTGCTGGATCTCAAATACGACGAGGACTCTCAGGCCGAGGTGGACATGAATGTGGTGTGCACCGGCGATGGTCGGTTTATTGAAGTCCAGGGGACGGCAGAACGCGAACCATTCAGTCAGGCGCAACTGGATCAACTACTGGCATTGGCGGCGAACGGGATCGCTACTCTTGTTCGCTTACAGAAAGAGACTATTGCTTCGGTCAGTTCCTGAAGCGAGACAACAAATACTGGGCTTATTGACATCTTAGCGACTCTGTTTCCAACCAAAACAACGTGAAGAGCAAAGCTCGGAGGTAATCTCAAAACGGGTAAGCGACACACCGAAGGTTTGTCGCCCTATTTCTACGGAGTTAATGATGTATAGAGTACTTGCGGTGGTGGCGTTGCTTTTGGTCGGCGGTGGCTCATTAGTAGCCCAGGTTCCATATAACAGCGACAAGGTGGATTACACTCTTGATCTACCATCTCAAACGTGGCGCGTTATTACTGAACCCGACGCAGCACATGAACACACCGAGTTTGTTTACGGTGATCGACTCGAGGGCTATTTACAGATCCGCAAGGAAGTAGTTGAGGCGGGAGTTACCGCATCCGAATTAGCTCGCCGTGACGTCGATCAGAAGCTTAGATTTATCCCTGGATTTGTGGAGGGCAAGATCGAACCGTTTTCAGGACGTCTCAGTGGTGTTACTGCTTCATATGAGTTTGTGCGCACTGGCAAGCCAATGCTGGGCCGAATCTACTATTTGCAGGTCGACAATCGGACGGTCTATGCGCTGCGTTTTTCCGGACTACGCGACCGGCTGGCACGTATTCGCAACCAGACCGATCTAATTGCCCGTAGTTTTAAAGTCAAATGACGTCGGGTTCACAACTCTCTGATTGATTACCAGCCATTGATCTCACCTGATCGCCTGTCGCTATGCGTATGAAGCTGGCTACCGGGCTAGCAGTCCGCCAATCCCCTATCGAAGGAAGGGGTTGTTTCGCCACTCAGCCCTTTCTCAAAAGGCACAAGATTGCGGAGTATACTGGCGAACGAATTACTAATGCTGAAGCAAAGCGGCGGGCTCGCAGGCGACGGCGTTTACGTATCTGTGGAATCGATAATCGATGCAGCCTGGATGGGAGCAAGGGTGGGAATGGGACCCATTACATTAATCACTGCTGTCAGCCCAATGCGTTCATGAAGATACATTACGGCCACATTCTCTTCATCGCCTTGAGAGACATCAAATCGGGGGAAGAGATCACCATAGATTACGAATCGACCCTGCACTCCAACAAAAAAAGGTGCAGCTGTGGTGCACCTTCTTGCCGGCGAACGATCAACAAGATCAATTGAATCGATTAATTAGAGTCGCGGCAGCGTAAAGCTGAATTTTGATCCCCGCCCTTCTTCGCTTTCCAATTCCACCTTCCCGCCATGTTGTTCAACGACCTCTCTCACGAATGAGAGCCCGAGCCCGGTAGACTCGTCGTCCTTGTCCTGTCCCTCGCGAGCCACACGATAGAACTTCTCCCAAACACGCTCTCGCGCTTCACTCGGAATGCCGTAGCCACGATCCTCCACTGAAACTCGCACGGCTTCAGCCTCAAGGCAGGTAGAGACTGTTACAGTGGTTCGCTCCGGGCTGTACTTAATTGCGTTGCTAACGAGGTTCTTGACGGCTTGCGTGATCAGGCTTTTGTCAGCTGCGACGGGAGGTAGACGCAGCGCTGGTTGTTCCACGAGTCGTATGCGCCTCTTCTTAGCTACCGGTTGGAGCGACGCGACGATGTCACGAGCCACCTCGTCCAGACGCAGCGGGATCTTAAGGACCTCCTGCTTGTCTTTGCGTTGAAGTTGAGTTACCGCGAGGAAGGTATTGATCATCCGCGAAAGACGTTGGGATTCGTTGGAGATGATCGTCACAAACTCCTTTGCCTGAGCCGGCAACTCGCCATCGGCTGTTAACAGTTCAGCGAAGCCGTTGATGCTCGTGAGTGGTGTCCGGAGTTCATGAGACATCAAGGAGATCATGTCACTCTTTAGCTGTTCGTGCTCTTTTGCAGTAGTCACGTCGGTAACATGAATCGCCAGACAGAGAGGCAGGTCTTTTTCAGTCTGAAAGCGCGAGCGAACAAGCGCAATTCTAAGGCCGTAGGTCACATTCCTTTCTGGAAACTTCAGTTCCCTTTCGTACGCATCGCCCGTCTGCAAAACTCGACGCACAGCGATTGACGGCTCATCGAAGACGTCAGTGCGAAATCGATCCAGGAGAGTGAAGAGATTGAAGCGATTAAGAGCCTCACGCGTAAGACCTGCACAGTTGAGCAAATTATCGTTGACATAAGCGATGGTGCCATCGAGGTAAGCGATGCCTAACCCGTTCGAGATTTCTTCCAGAGTCTCAATCCCAAACCGCTGCTCACTCAAGAGGCCGTTCAGCACGTAGAGGGATTCGAGCTTTTTATCGGCCTCGACCACAGACAGAAAGTTCGTTGAACCATTCGGTCGCGCGGACTTGACGGCTTGCTCCCTCTGGAGATTGCGCGCCAACTGTGTGCTTACGGCCTGAAGTAAAGCCCGATCGTTCTCTTCAAAACCAACAGCTGTTCGAATTAGAAGGGCGCCGACAGTATGTCTCTCGTGACGCAAGGGCAACGCTATAGTCGCCCCTCCCGGACTCTCATTCGTCGCTTGAACTATTAAAGAATTGTGTCTGATTGCGCGTTCGCAGAGTGAGATTCCTTCACGCCAAACAGAGTTTCGGCTGACATCTAACGGACCACTCGGTGATGCACGCAGCCGCGCGGCAGAAACTAGCTTGTTGTCCGTGTCGCGACGGAAGACTACGGCTTCCGATGGCTCAATCACTGCTTCCAACAGCTTCAAACCGCTTAATAAACGCGCGTGTGCATCCTGCTCTTCGAGAGTGCTGAGTTTCTTAGCCGATTCGGTCAGGTGATGTGTAAACCGCTTCTCCCGCTCCGCGAGCTTTCGCACCTGAACAGTTGTGATCGATCCCGCTACTGCAAAGAGCACTGCTGTGTACTGAATATCTATCGATACCAACCATGAGAGAATTATGCTGGTAATGGCCAACGCCAACATTGTCGTCGTTAAAATCGGCAGCGTTCGTTTAATTCCAGACTTTTCAACGGCAAACGCAGCTGCAAGACCACAACTGCAAACCAAGATGAGTGCCAGCCACAACGGTATCGTCTGAAGCGGAGCTGTATTGTTCTCTGCTCGGTTGTAGATGAACGCCTGCCGAAACCACGCCTGCTGCGCCGAGTGCCAGAGACCAAAACAGAGCAGGGCTGCGAACACAGCCAGAACACTAGTAACCGATCTTTGTTTGAAACTTAACGTGTCTTTCAAGGGGATGGCGAGAATTCGAAGGAAGGTCTGAGTTAGCTATGTCTGGTGACAAAGCTGAAGCGATTATACACAGCCCCATCTAAGGCTTCTAGCCAAAAATCAGGCGGGTAACGAAAAGGCGCCTTTGACTGCCAATAGCAGTTCCGCTTCATCCACGCTTGGCACCGTGCGCAGGTCTAAAAGCAAACGGTCCTCGGCAATCCGCCCAATTACCGGAGGGGAGTGCCCCCGCAGTCGTCGATCGATCTCGTCGGCTGGTAGACGCGGATGAGTCAGGCCAACGAGGATTGTCGGGGGATGAGTGCTTGGGCCCGAGCCTCCACCGACAGCTGATTCTCCAGAAATCAGATCCACGTTCAGTTCGGGAATCGATCTGAGTTCGTTGCGGATCCTGATCGCGCGTGATTCAATCTCCTCCTTAGTCAGCGCGAGCATTTTCAACGCGGGAACGTCTTCTACCGCTGTTCCGCGCGAATGAGCATCAAGCGTTGCTTCTAAAGCGGCTAGGCGTAGCTTATCGGCGCGGAGCGCCCGATACAACGAATGACGACGTAACTTACCAATCACTTCGCTGCCACCCACCAGAAGTCCTGCCTGGGCCGAGCCGAGGAGCTTGTCTCCACTGAAAGAAACTACATCGGCTCCTGATTGAATAGACTCGCGAATCACAGGTTCGTCGCGCAATCCGTAGCGGGTTAAATCATTCAGTACACCGGATCCGGCGTCTTCATAGAGGGGAAGGTCCATTTCGTGAGCAAGCGTAGCGAGCTCAGATAAAGATGGGGAAGCGGTGAATCCGATGATCCTGTAGTTGGAAGGATGAATCCGCATCACCACCCGCGTGTCTTTGGTTATGGCTTTTCGATAATCGTCAAGTCGTGTGCGGTTCGTGGTGCCCACCTCAACCATTCGCGTTCCGGAGTTCGCCAGCACATCAGGAACGCGAAAATCGCCGCCAATCTCCACCAACTCACCGCGCGAAACAATTGTCTCCCCGTCGCGTGCCAGTGCCGTAAGAACCAGGAGAGCAGCTGAGGCGCAGTTGTTCACAACCAGAGCGTCCTCAGCGCCCGTTAGTTGCTTCAAGAGGTCCTCAACTCTATGGCCGCGTTTGCCGCGTGACCCGGTTACGGGATCGTATTCAATCGTACAGTAACCTGACGCGTCAGCGACTGCTCTTTGAGCGGTAATTGACAAAGGAGCCCTGCCGAGATTGGTGTGAAGAATCACGCCAGTAGCGTTAATCACCGGCCGCAAACCAGAGCTCTGGTCCATCTCACAAAGATGTTCCAGTCTCTGCGATGCTTCAGATAGTAGAGTTTCCCGAGAATATTGAGCACCGTTGCCAGCCGTCGTACCCGACCGCAGCTCAAGGCGAAGATCTGCGATAACGCTTCTGGCGTAGGCGGTCAGACGTTCAATACCTACACGCGTAGTCAGCTCAGGTGGGGCGGTACGCAGCAGTTGATCCACTGAAGGCAACTGCCGAAACAGGATAGCGGGTTTTTCAGCCATATTCCGTAGGCGAGATAGTAGCCGCTACTTAGGTGCCAAGTAAATTTGGGCGCGGGGATCAGGCGAGGCAAGTGAAGATGGTTGTGCTTAGTGTCGCTCGAGAAAGAAAAGCGGCGCCGCGGGCAGAGCACCCTTGCCGCCGTACTCCAAAAACCGCTAGACTGGCATTGCGTCCGACCAACGGCGCACCCACCGAATCAGCAGTTCCTTCCCGGAGAATCCAAACCTTGAGAAATCGTAACAATCGGCTTGCAAGGGCCCAAGCTCGAATCAAGAGACAGCATAAGCACACAACGGGAGAGCATCAGGCGTCGATCGATGACCAGCTGACACGCCTTGAGGATGACATTCGCAAACTCAAAGTCGAATTTGACATCTTCTTCAACGGCGCTTCCAAACGACCGCCTTACGACACCAAAGGTCGTGTTGAGACAACGCTGAAGCGAGTGGCAGATGATCGAACGCTGAGCTTCGCCCAACGATATCGGTACACTACGCTCGCTACTCGTTACAACGCTTTTCGAGACCTGTGGCGCCGCACTATGCAAGGACGTGAGGAGGGACGAGACCCGGCAGCGGCGGCGCGCGCGATTGCAAAGAAGGAGGCAAATGACAGCTTCATTAGAACGACATTTGTTTGCCAAGACGCGCATAGGGACGTGGAGACTGTGAAGAAGATTTACAGCGCGTTAATGGACGCCAAAAAGATCTGCGGTGAACCGGTTGACGACTTTTCATTTCCGCGGTTTCATCGGTTGATGGCTTCCAAGGCTGACACGCTGAAGGAGAAACTTAACTGCGACCGAGTGCAGTTTTCAGTGGATGTGGATCGTGGTCATGTGAGCTTTAAGGCAAAGGCTGATCGCGACTGAGAAAGGCGAACAAAAGGCCAACAAAAAAGGCGACCGTGTGGTCGCCTTTTTTAGCGCTTACCGGACCCATGACCGGAAGCAGTCAGTGGCTTTGCTTCAGCAAGCCGGGGAGACTACATCTTGATCACTTTTTCCGCCTGTGGTCCTTTTGGACCCTGCGTCACTTCGAACTCGACTTCCTGACCTTCTTCGAGGGTCTTGAAGCCGTCGCCCTGAATGGCGCTGTAGTGAACAAAGATGTCCGAAGAGCCAGGCTGCTCGATGAAGCCATAACCCTTCGAGTTGTTAAACCACTTGACCTTACCGGTTATTCTAGACATAACAACGAATCCTCCTAACGATTCGGTAAAACGGTGCGCAAAGAGGCGCAGACTTTGGAATACTGCTTTTATTGAACCAGCGTCTGTTTTACTTTGCGCCGACCAGGTTAATGCTTGTGAGCCGGACGCGCTTTTGAAGGGGCGCTTACGGTGACCACAATCAAAAAATGCATGGTGAACAGCGCGAGCGCGCAATTCGCCATGCACATCACTTACGGGGGCTAAACCAAAAACTCATTGCTGTAAAGCCTGCAGAGCTACCCACGAAACCTGAAATTAAGCGGTAGCCGTTGCGAAACGACGCGCATACTAAGCGAAAGCGTTTTGAACTGTCAAGCGAAATTCCTCGGCATTTGGGCTTCGTTTCAGCAGTGTCTTTTGAGACCACTGTCCAGCTTGTCTGACATTACCCGCATTACCACCTCTGGAGCGAATGACGTCAGCCACTTTTTCTCCTGCTCGATCTGCAAGACCGCCCAGCTTTCTGAGCTCAGACGGCGTTAGTTTTATGCCGAGTGCCGGTCCAGGAACTTCTGGGCCGTCTCCTGAGGCATTGGTTTGCACTCCCACTATGCTGCTCACGAAGTCGTTCATTTGAGCAGTTGCGAATCGCGTTCCAGACCAACTGTCAATGAAGGACCTAAGGTACAAGGACCTCACCCATTCTCCCCACGTAACCCTGTGCGTCGAAATCGACGAGGCGTCAGGGCCCTGGGGGCTGAGGGTCACGGTAGTCAAAGTTTCACCTGGAGCGAGCAGACCATTCGTAAAGGAATATGGTTTCGACTCGTCAAATGTTACTGCTGACCAGCCACTGGCAAGTGCTCGGTCATACGCAGTTTGTCCATTATCGTCTCTCTCATCGTCGTCAAACCATTGATATTGAATCCCACCCTCTACAGTTACTTGAGCCCAACGAAGACCGTCCGGATCGATAAACCTAAGAGGATTGTTGAAGGAATATGCATAGCCGTTCCAGCTTTGCGGGTCATCCAGGCTGGCGCCCGCGCCTTCAGGGTCAACACTCGTGAACCGCCCCTGCGTGTTGGAATAATAGCGAGCCACGAAGTAGTCCAGTCCCGTTTCATTATCCCGTTCTTTGCGGGCGGGCGAGGTGCGTGAGGTCTTCGAGCGTGTTTCAAAGCTCCCGCGCCGGCAGCAGGAGCACATCGTCAACTGGGTCTCTGCCTATGTCTCCCAATACCAGCAAACCAGACAATGAACCCACCGCCAGAGTTACTTGTTTGTAGCATACTGCCCGACTAGCTTGACCGTATCTGCATTCGCTGTCGGCAGGCACTTTTCATTGAGTGAAAGATATGCTTTCGCCGGATGTGTCCGAGTCAGATAGCCCTCACCTTGCTTTGTTACCAGGAACAATACAAACCGATTCCCCTTCACAAAGAGTCTTGGCGAGAGCCGGGCTTGCTCGGTATCAACTGTGGAAGTGTTCTTCCAAATGCCATGAACAACGTATACCTCTCGCTCCGCAATTTCGCCTTTTATCACTTCTTCGATCCCATACTTCACGTGCTGCCCGATAGCATGGTAACCACTCCACAGGCCCAAAGGCGGCTCAACCTCAACGACCTTCGCAACTACGACGAGTTCTGCTCTCTGCGTGAGAGCGCTTAACTGTCGCTCATCGCAGTCCGAGCCTCCTGATGCCACCAAACACAAAACGATTCCCCCCAGTAACTTGATCATTGCTTCTTCTTCTCGACTTTCACATCTTTGATGGCAAATTTGCCCTGTCCTGTCTGAACAAGAGTGTAGTGTTCGACGTGCGTTGTATAGTCAACACTGACAGAAGTTTCATTGCCAAAGGTATTACTAACCTCGGACTTACGAGCACCGAGACCCCTATCCGCACGAACCATGTTCTCGTAACTTATTCCCGTCTTGTGGAAGTCCAGTACTGTTTTTCCTGGACCCTTTTCGGTCAGCCCGGCGTAAGCCTCCGTTGTTTCATGGACAGTTGAAGCCGGGGAATCAAGGCCACCTTTCCCACCCTTACTCAGTTGGTCAAAGTCGGCATAGTTGATGGTCTGAGAGCCATTGTCGTTGAATCTTCCGCCCACGTAATCGTGTGGCGAGCTGTCTCTTATAGCATCGACCCTCACCGTGTTCTGGCTATCTCCGATGATCTTGGAAATCTGCTTAGCTGCATCGGACATGTTCTTTGGCAACTTCCCGTCAATTGTTATTTTGCCGGTCTTGGTGTCTAGCTTTAGCTTCAGCTTCGTTGCTTTTTCCAGATCCTTTTTGAATCTTTCAGCCTCCTCACCCGTGGCGTAAAGATCGAGGCCGTATGGATCGTTGTAACGCAGAGGATTGTTGCGAACGTAAGTATAAAGGTTCAACTGCTGCGGGTCCGCAGGCCGCTGTGTCGTCATCGGTATCGGATCAGCACTCGTGAAGCGTCCCTGGGTGCTCGCATAGTATCGTGCCCCGAAGAAATCGAGTCCGGTTTCAATGTCCCGTTCTTTTTGGGTTAAGAACGGGTAGTTACTCCCCGCGCCCGCATCCGCGCGAAGGCAATTTGTCAAAGAACAGCAGCAGTTTAAGAGCAGCAGCTAAAGAGAAAAGACCGCGATTAGAGCAACGCAAAAGCGACGACAAAAAGTAACGGCAAGAGCTGCTCGATGAAGGGCCATTATAGCTGCATTCTGTTACTGGCAGAGAACGTGGAGGGGTGACGAGGCGCTGCGCACCTGATTTTTTCAGACACGTCACCCCTAAAGGATTTCGCGTTTTGTCTACGTTGTCGACAAGTTCGGCTCGTTTGTCGACAAACTTGTCTCGTTAGTCAACTTGAGTGATTGCAAAGACTTGGACCAGCCAGCCGGGAGTTGCGGTTCCGTTTGTAGACAATTTGTCGACAAACGAGACAGAGCCTGACGCATCACGCAGGCAACGCAAACCAGTTTGTGCGGGTAGTTACTCGATAACGTGAGCTGAAGCGGCGGCACTTTCAATGGCTTGTTTAAGGTCCTGAAGTTCGAGATGCGTGTAGATCTCAGTGGTGTTCAGATCACGATGGCCCAGGAGTTGTTGGACGTGACGAACACTGGCGCCGCCGCGCAAGAGATGAGTGGCGCAGCAATGGCGAAAGGAGTGCACCGAGGCCTTGAGTTCAGCTTGCAAAGCACAGTCGCGGATGCGGTCGGCGATCATTTGATAAGAGAGACGACGGCCGGTTACCGCGAGCCACAAGGCCGGCGTCGAGGCGATCCACGTCGGGACAGGTGATTGAGATCTTTTGCGTTTGATTCGTCGTTTGCCTTTGCCCCAGAGCTTGCCGGAAGCGAGATCCGGACGCGCGACAGTAACGTAACGAGTGAGCCAGTGCGCGGCGGTTTCCGTGAGCGGCACGAGGCGATCGCGCTGGCCTTTGCC
>DATETN010000053.1:0-5527 GCA_035283645.1 Pyrinomonadaceae bacterium | reverse complement strand
CTTCACCGTGACCGTGCACGTGTAGGTGCCGGGAATCCAAAATCCGGTAATCCGGACGCGGTCATCAAAGCTGATCTCTCGTCGCTGATAGATGTGCCATTTGTGGTCGGGTTTACCGTGGGAAGAATCACGAGTCCTGTTGGCTATTTCTGGGCCGTTAGATCCGTAGTTTGCCATAGTCACAGCGGCTAGAAGCTTAGTCCTGGCGTGCGGCTCGGGGCTCGCCCCCTCTTGCTCGTAGGCGGCCCAGAATTTGCCGTTCGGGTCTGAAGAGAAAGCAAACTGCTGGTTCGGATATTGACCTTCATATCCGCCATTGATACCTACTGGATCAATTCCGAAATAGCCTTCGACGAAGACGTGCTGCCAATCTTTTACCTGAGGGCAGTCGCCAGACTTACTGAGTTCGATCTTCTGCGCCGGGCCGTAATCCGCCGGGCGGTAATCCGACGGGCCGTAACAAGAAACGATACCGAGTACCAGAGTCCACGCCACCAATGCACGAACCAATCTCACAGCATTCATGTTGCTCTCCTTTCGTTGTGACCAGCAAGTGGGTTGGCAAATTCGCAGGTTGTGCTTCGGAAAGTACTTCAAGTACCGGTTTCTAATTCTTTCACAGCCAATAGAGGCGGCTTGTCAAGAGAAAAAACTCCGCCTGATGGCCCAGGTGGGCCAAATGCTTGTTGCGTTTTTCACAAGTCGTTTGCCTTTTTGCTCTTGCTCTCACGAACGTTACCGGCTGACTCGCAACTTCCATTAAGCGGAGCAGCTTCTCCTCACCTCACGCGGCTTTTGTTTTTCCGTTTTGCATCAAGCCGCGCCGATGTTATAGCGAAACGCTTGCCATTCACCGACGGTCAGTGAGCTGCACCAGACAGCCAATCGGGCTCACCGCAAAGCAGTCAGCTTCACGTTGTTCTGTTCAAGAACGCCACCATGAAAGCGCCTTTTGTTCCCTCAGTTGGTGGCAATCATCCCAGCGGATTGTCAACAGAACAGGCACCAGAAGCTCATCGGTACCGCATCCGGCCTCACTCAAGTTTTCGCGGGCTCCCCAGGAATGAGTGGCGCAAACCTGCGCCTGGCGCTGTTTGCCCCAAGTTCTTTCCCGTCGCACCAGTTCGATTTCGAGATACCGGCGCGGGCAGCGTCACGTTCGTAGAGCTCCTGGTGGCGGCGCGTCCTAATCAGCTTCGCGGCCTCCTTGCGGGAACCAGTGAAAAAATCAGGTTACGCGCCGCCACCAACACGCCGAGTTAGCGCCCGAACAGCAACTCGGCGCGATACTCGCTCTCATCTTTCAAGATATGAAACGCCGCCTGGGCCAGCTTGTGCGCAATAATGTTGTAGACCACCAGTTTGCGGGCTCGTCCCTGATGCCGTTTCAGTTGTCTTTCGTAATACCGCCGCACCTGCGGATAGTTGCGTACTGCATGTACCGCTGCTTGCGAGAAGGCCCACTTCAAATAGTGATTCCCCTGTTTGCTGGCCCGCCCACGCCGCGTTACCTGCCCCGACTGAGCCACTCCCATCACCACCCGACAGTACGAGCTGAAGACTTTGGCGTTCTCAAACCGCGTGTGCTCACCTACTTCGTACATTATCGTCAGCGCGATGATTGGTCCCACCCCAGGCAATTTTTGTAGCGGCTGATAGCTTTTTTCCTGCTTGGCCTCGGCCAAAATCTTCTCTTCCAACTCCGTAACCTGTTTCGTGTAAAGGGTGATTCGCTGTAGTTCCTGGCTGGCGTGCAGCCGTACTAACGGATGCTCGAACCACTGCTCCAGTTCCGCTTCCTCAGCCGTCTTGATTTCCTGTTGTCGGCTCGACAAGATCCCTTCGCGCAACAGCAGCCGCCGCAGACTGCCATACTCACCGGCGCGTCTTTGCACCAATTGGGCTCGGCGCCGTAACAAGTCCCGCACAGCTCGCGTCGCCACTGGGTAGATGTAAGCCTTTGGGATCACTCCAGCTAACAGCAGCTTAGCCAGCGCGAAAGCATCCCGCCGATCGGTTTTTACTTTGGCCCCGGTGATTAAATGCAACCCCAGCGTGTGGGCCAACACCACCTTAAACCCCGCTGCCTGCAATCCATCCACCAGCCAATACCAGTTGAACGTACTCTCTACCACGATCTCCAGATTCTCTTTAAAAGGTGCGAGCACTTTCACTATCCGCTTCAGTTCATTGCGCAACTTTAGTTGCACCACAATTTTCACTCGCTCATCAATCACACAAATGTGACTGTCTCTTGCACTCAAGTCGATTCCACAGTAGAACTTCATGGGGCGGCCTCCTTCTAAGGGTTGGAAAAGCGTCCGAATCATAACCCGGGCGCTGGCCGCCTCTATTGAGTATCAGCTTCTGCCGTTGGTGGGATTTGTCTGCGCAACGCCTCGAGTTCACTTTAGAAAGGAACTGAAGCATCCACCAACTGCAGTTGGCGGGATTTCTTTGTGCGGCGTTTGGATTCTGAGTTTTCACACCAGACGGTACGGTTATGCGCCTTGACGCTTTCCTTATTCAACGCGTACAAAACTAGGCATGACAGGCATGGAATCTACGTCGGAGCCGGTGCATTTGGCTGTCGAGACTTTTTCCCTGGTTCGTCGCTTTGGCGACTTCACGGCGGTTGACGATATTAACCTCAAGGTGCCACGCAGCAGTTTCTTCGGATTTCTCGGACCTAACGGAGCCGGCAAATCAACCACCATTAAGATGTTGACCGGGCTGCTCGCACCAACCAGCGGAAAGATCTACGTTCTTGACCGTGACATGGAAGACGAGCCTCTGGAGGTAAAACGGCGAATCGGGGTTGTGCCCGAAGATCTAAATTTGTTTGAAAGACTAACCGGCGCCGAAATGCTCGCGTTTACGGGCCGCATGTACGGGTTGCGCAAAGAGGAGATAGCGGAACGTGTTCCCGAGTTACTGCAGTTGATGGACCTGCAGAATGAACCAAAGAAGCTGATTGTCGAATACTCACACGGGATGAAAAAGAAGCTCTCTTTAGCATGTGCACTGATCCACCGACCGGAGCTCCTTTTTCTCGACGAACCGTTTGAAGGCATCGATGCCATTGCATCGCGTACGCTCAAAGATCTTCTTTCGAGACTCACTGAGCGTGGATTGACTGTTTTTCTTACTTCTCACGTTTTGGAGATCGTGGAAAGGCTCTGTAGCGATATTGCGATCATCGCTCAGGGAAAACTATTAGCGTCAGGCTCCCTCGACGAACTGCGCAAAGGAATCCGCGTCGATGGGGACGGGCGTGAGGCAGGACCGGTTTCACTGGAGGACTATTTCATCCACGTCGTTGGCGGCACGCGTTCGACTGGAGAGGAAGAAGTCCTGCAATGGCTGACGTGACCCTCGATAAGACTTATTCCGGGTATTCGGCATCTTGTTTTTAGAGCAAGAAAACGGATCCACGAAATCACACGAACCTTTTTCACGAACCCACACGAAATGTTTTTCGGTGGGTTCGTGTGATTTCGTGGATTGTGCCACTTTGGTCTCGGCGATGTCGCGTTGCGTTCTCTGCGATGAGTTTCTCTGACAGACTGCCACTGGGTAAATTTAATATCAACCGGAGTAGACTTTTGCGCCACGAGGTACACACATGTCACCCTTGCAGAGTCTTTTGGAAAAACGGAAGCTTGAACGCTTACCACAAACGCAATAGCTCAGGTTTCACCCCGCTACGGTTTGAAAACCTCAGACCTTGTGGTTATCTCGGCGCCTCCCTTGAGGTATTTGTCCAGGAACTCAAGGATCGCTTTGTTGGCTCGAATCTCGTTGGCCTTCTTGGTAAACCCATGGCCTTCGTTGTCAAAGACGACATACTCAACCGGCACACCACTCTTCTTGACGGCCTCTACAATCTCATCCGACTCGGGCTTGATGACGCGTGGGTCGTTAGCGCCCTGGAGAACGATCAGCGGTCGACGAATCTTGTCCGCATGGAAGAGCGGCGAGATAGCTTTTAAATTCTCCAGGTCGGTTGCCGGGTCGCCCATTTCTTTGTAAAGCGCCTTACGGAACGATTCCCAATAGGGCGGGATGGATTTTAGCGTTCGTTCCCAGTTTGAAACTCCAAAGATGTCCACGCCAACGTTGAACTCCTCGGGTTTGAAGGCGAGCGCAGCCAAAACCATGTATCCGCCATAGCTTCCGCCCATAACGCCAATCTTCGATGACTCGACCCACGAGAGCGACTGCAAGTACTTCTTGGCTGCTACGACGTCCCAAAGCGGCTCGCGACCATGCTTGCGATCGTCAGCAGTGTAGAAAGTCTTGCCATAGCCGGACGAACCGCGATTGTTCACATCCAGTACGGCGTAACCGTGGTTGACCAGAAATTGCACTTGCGCTTTGTAGCCCTTGCGCGCCTGGCCGCCCGGCCCGCCGTGTACAAGTACGAGCGCTGGAACCTTGTCCGCAACGCTTGCCTGATGTGGCTTGTAAAGAACCGCTGGAATTTCCATTCCGTCGAAAGACCTGTATCGGATGATCTCGGCATCCACCAGGTCCGCTGAGTCGATCACCGGGTTCAGGCTTTTCGTGAGACGAGTGGTCTTTCGCGTGGCAAAGTCATAGACGTACAAATTCGCAGGAGCACGGTCGCCATTTAAATAAAACGCCATAAGCCGTTCGCTAGGCGAGATATTAACTCCAGTTATATCACCGTCGGGAATCTTAGGCAGTGGTACGAGTTTACCCGTCGCTGTCTCATAGATACGAATGACCGTCCGCGCGTCCTGGTTGATGGCAGTGACGCGATACTTGCCGTTGCGAGAAAAGTAGGTGTACCAGATGTCCCACGGTTCGCGTTCGACTAGTTCCGTCTTGCTGGAGGCCAGGTCAAAGCGTTTTATATATTGAAACTCGCTATCTTCATCTGTCAGATAGTAAAGAGCCTTCGACTGCGGGTCGAACGTCAAAGGAGAAAATGCGATGTCGCCCTTGTGCGGAGTGATATGCCGCATCTCCTTCAACTGTATGTCATAGATATAGATGTCGGAATCGGTGGTCGAATTGCCCGGTTTACCGAAGGCGATGAAGCGCTTGTCATTCGAGATGTCGCTGAAGTCGTAACCGTTTTCGTCCTTAAATACCAGCGTCGGCTTCATGTCTGAGAGCGTCATTTCGAAGACGTCGAAATACTTTGCGTCGCGCTCGTTTGTCGAATAGAAGAACGACTTGCGGTCGTGGGCCCAACCGAGAAAATTTGCCTTCGTCTTTTCTCCTGGTGTCAGATCAAGTTCGCTGCCGTCCCCTTCCTTTACGTACAGGTGGTTGTTCTCGTTTCCGCCTCGGTCGAATGTATAGATAAAGCGCATGTCGTGTGGAAAGTACGACACTGCGAACGTACTCTCCTTCGCTGAATTGGTGAGTTGTCGCGCTTCCCCACCCGCCACCGGGACAGAGTAGACATTGAAAATGCCTGACTTGTTGTTGTGAAAGAGGATCTCCTTTTCATCCGAAGAGAAGGATGAACCGCC
This sequence comes from Pyrinomonadaceae bacterium, assembly GCA_035283645.1. Taxonomy (GTDB): domain Bacteria; phylum Acidobacteriota; class Blastocatellia; order Pyrinomonadales; family Pyrinomonadaceae; genus PSRF01. Next base: position 20 of record DATETN010000053.1, on the reverse strand, counting down.
AATGCGCACAGTATCCATGA
>DATETN010000052.1:0-14680 GCA_035283645.1 Pyrinomonadaceae bacterium | reverse complement strand
CCGGCATGACGTGTTGGATCTTAGTATAAACAATACAAACTAACGTCGCGCTATGTTGCTCAACTTGGACCATAATCAACTCAGTTAGAAAGGGATCCTACACACGGCAGAGACTGTGTCAAAACAATAGATCCTACACACTGCCGTGTGTAGGATCTATTGTTTTGACACAGTCTCTGCCGTGTGTAGGATCCTCTTTTATAGGCTGGATCCAGAAAGCACTACACACTGCCGTGTGTAGGATCCTCTTGTAGGCTCATCGCTTGGTCGAGCCAGTACGCTGATACACGTCGACGACCAATCCTTCATCGAGCAGTTGTGAACTCGTCTGTTGAAATCCTTCCAGGTAGTTCGACGGTACAAAGGCGTCAGCATCTGCGATTGCCAGGGGTACTTTAGTCACTATCCACTTCTCAATGTTCGGCAAGAATGTTTCGTAGACTTTCGCGCCCCCGATGATAAACAGGTCACAGTTCAGATACTTCGCTATCGCTAGAACTGAACTGGCATCTCGCAGGGAGACTACTGAATCTTGAGGGGCTATCGCTGATTGACGGCTCAATACGATATTCAATCTGTCAGGCAGAGGTTTCTTCAACGAGAGCCAGGTACGGCGCCCCATTACACAGGCGTGGTGAATGGTTGTCTGTTTGAAAAACCGCAGATCGGAAGGGTAATGCCAGGGCAGTTTGCCGCCCTTGCCAATCGCACCATTCCTGTCCACTGCTACAATGCCAGTAATCACTTTTTCGCAGGCCTCAAACCGCTACCGGGGCGGCAATCTTTCCATGGGATTTATAGCCAATCAATCCAAAATGCTCGTACCGAAACTCGAGCAGGCCTTGCAACCCACGGAGCTTCCGACCTTCATCGTGGATTTCCAACGTCGGCAACGGCAGCGGATCGCGCTTGAGCAGCTCTTCCACCTGTTGCTGATGGTTCTGGTAGATATGATAGTCGCCCAAACTGTAGACGAACTCTCCGACTTCCAACTCGCAAACGTGGGCGACCATATGTATCAACAGTGCGTATGAGCTGATGTTAAATGGCACGCCAAGAAATGCATCTGCCGAGCGTTGGTATAGCTGACAATGGAGCGTTCTTGGCGTTTCCACCTTGAATTGAAAGAGCGTGTGACAGGGAGGCAAGTCAACTTTATCTGCGTACTTTGGATCCCAGCCTGAAACGATGAGCCGCCTAGAGTTCGGGTTAGTCTGAATATTTCTGATTAGCGCCTCTATCTGATCCACGCCGTTCATTTGGGGGTAATCGCCGCCGAACGAGCGCCACAGGTAACCGTAAACCGGACCCAGATCGCCAGGTTCGCGGCCAAACTTGCTGGTGTGTTCTTCGTCGGCCCATTCGGCCCAAATGTCGACACCCTTGGCGCGTAGATTTGCTTCGTTCGTATCTCCTGAGAGAAACCAAAGAAGCTCTTCCGCCACCCAACGAAAAGGAACCCTTTTTGTCGTGACGATCGGAAAACCATCGCGCAGGTCGAATCTGGTCTGATAACCAAAGTGGGAGATTGTGCCGACGCCCGTCCGGTCCGCGTGTCGTTTCCCATTCGCCAGAATTGATTTAAGCAGGTCGTGGTACTGTCTCATCAGTCGAGTAACCTTGGTTTTGCTTTCGGGTGTAATCAGTGATTCAAATGATCGGCTTGGCAGTATAAACTCTGTCTCTGCGCAATGGTAAGCACGAAACAATACAACCTTTGCTTTATCGGATTTGGTAACGTGGGTAAGGCGCTAGCGCGACTGCTCAGCGTGAAATCGGCTGAACTCCTGGCTCAGTTTGGCATTGAATACCGCGTAACCGGAGTCGCCAGTCGGCGTCTGGGGTGGCTCTACCAGCCGAGCGGCTTCGAAATAGAAGAGCTGTCGCGGCTCACCCACCATCACGATGCGTTACGCGCGCACAATCTTTCACACTGGCTCGAAGAATCCAAGCCGTCAGCCGTATTCGAAACCATCTCGCTCAATCATGAGACCGGACAGCCGGCTATCGATTACCTGCGGGGCGTACTACTGGCGCGGGCCCATGCGATAACCGCAAACAAGGGCGCGGTAGTCTTTGGATTCGATGAGCTGTCCCAATTGGCAGCCTCGGTGGGCAGACGGTTCTATTTTGAATCTACGGTTGCTGATAGCGCGCCAGTTTTTTCGCTCTTTCGTGAAACACTTCCGGCTTCCAGACTGCGAGGGTTCAGCGCCATTCTTAACTCTACCTGCAGCGTCATCATGGAGACGATGGAAGCAGGAAGATCATTCGCTGAGGGCATAAGAATTGCGCAAGACCTTGGTATCACAGAAACCGATCCTGCACACGATGTGGACGGATGGGATGCGACGATGAAGGTTTGCGCACTCACGAGAGTCCTAATGGACGTACCCTTAAAGCCGAACGAGGTCAAGCGAGTTGGAATTCGTGGTCTCTTGCCTGGTGAACTTCAAGCAGCTCGATCAGAGGGTCAACCTTATAAGCTGGTAGCCAGAGCACACCGATCAGTCGACGGACCAGTTTCTGCTTCGGTTTCCCCTGAACGTATTGCGCAGAATGATCCGCTCGGAAATGTTAGGGGAACATCGCTCGCGGTTCATTTTGAATTGGATACAATGCCAGGTTTAACTATCACTTCGCATAGGCCGAACCTGCAGAGTACTGCGTATGGTTTGCTGGCGGATTTTATAAACGCGGTGAGGGGTCGTTGAGCTCGCAAAAAACACGACCCACGAATACACACGAAACGACACGAAAAAAGAGTTCAAATCCGGAAGTGATCCGAACTTGAACGTTTACAAATTTGTCACCTCACTGATCAGTCGCTCAATCTCTTCCTGATTTGTATAGCAACTGCACCCAGCACGCAGCAAACCCTCTGAACCAAGGCCGAGGCGCTCCACCACGGTTGCCGCGTAAAAGTCTCCGTGCGATAGAAAAAGGCCTTTCTCAGCCAATCGACGTGCTGCTTCAGTTGAGGCAACTCCCTCAATTGTGAATGCCACGGTCGCCGTGCGAGGCTCTGATGGGGCTGGGCCATAGAGTCTTACACGCGCGATGTCGCCTAAGCCATTCCACAACATTCGAGTAAGTTCGCTACTCCGCGCGTGTAGCTCGCGATAACTGAGCGCCAACCGCTCGCGTCGCGTGTCGCCTCCACTTAACGACGCGAGGAAGTCAATTGCCGCAGCCGTTCCTACAATGCCCTCCTGGTTTTGCGTACCGGTTTCCGCGTTTTCAGGCGGGTAGTCGGGCGCAGGAATCAGCTTCGGGAAATCCAGCACAGAGAGAAGATTGTACTTTGCAAACAGAACTCCAAGATGCGGACCATAGAACTTATAAGGCGAGATAGCCAAAAAATCGCAGTCCCAGGAACGCACGTCCACTAGTGCATGAGGTGCATAGTGTACTGCGTCAACAAAGGCCAGCGCTCCGAGCTCATGAGCGGCCTTTATCGCCCGTTCCACGTCGTTAACTGTTCCCAATGCATTCGATGCAGCGCCCATAGCAACCAACCGAGTTTTGGAACCTAGGCTTTCGTGGAAAGAATTCCAGTCGAGTTGACCGGTGTTGGGATCCATCCGAACCTTGCGGATGACGATCCCTCTTTCAGTACTGAGTCTGTGCCAGGGCGCGACATTCGCATGGTGGTCCAGTTCGGTAACTACTATTTCATCTTCGGGCTGAAACGTGGGCGCGAGTGCGCGACTCAGATGAAACGTCAAGCTAGTCATATTTGCGCCGAAGACAATCTCGTTGGCACTTGCGTTCAATAGATCTGCACACGCAACACGACCTGCTTCGATAGCTAGATCAGTTTCTTCGCTGGTGGGGTATGCCCAGTGGGTGTTCGCGTTGTGATAATAGAGGTACTCGTTTATCGACTCTACGACCATTCTTGGTACTTGCGTGCCGCCGGGGCCGTCAAAGTATGCGACTGGATAACCTTTGTGCTTGCGTTCGAGCGCAGGGAAATATGTTCGGATAGCGCTCGTTTCCACAGTTGAGCAGGGGCCAATGACAGTAGACATGTTTTTAAGAGAGCATCTTAGTTAGCGCGTAATTGTTTAGCCAGTAGTCAAATCAATAATCTAGTTTGATAGGGTCTGTATGGCAAATGCCGACACCACAAAAAACACGAGACCGCGGAACCTCATCTGAGTGGCATGGGGATTGTCTATGAACCTCTTGGCAAAGTTGACGAATGGCGCACCTTTGCTGGTTGACCGCCAATGGGCTCACCGGGGGCCGCCCCCTTTCAAGGGCTGTTAATCTGATCATGCCGTCCCTTCCCACGATAGTCAGTTGAGGGAATTTCACTCACAACAGCCAAAAAATGACAGCAACGGAGGGACGTGAAATGGCAGATCATTTCGCGCATAGCGTCCGCTTGCTGGAAGCTTTACATTCCGGCATACGCGCCGTCGCTCGCTATTGGCCGTGCCCGACGCGGCTAGCCGTTTTTCTGCAATGAACATTTTCACCAGTGTGCGCTCACGTTTGAACAAAAGGTTTCTTCGGCTCTCAAACCTCGCAAGCCGCCTACAGGAAGGATCCAAATCATGTCGATTCAGGCTTTGGTAATAGACGATGAAGCTCTCGTGCGAACATTCGTTGCACAAGTGCTTCTTGAGGAAGGATGGGAAGTAAGAGAAGCCGAGTCTGCAGAGGAAGCGTTCGAGATGTTGCGAGATCGAGAGTGGTCTGTGGTCTTTTGCGACGTCATGCTTGGTGGGGCTGATGGGTTTAGCGTCCTGCGCCGTTTCAAAGAGGAGTTGCCTCAAACGAAGGTTGTACTGATGACTGGCCACGGCTCCGCCGCTGGTGCGTTGGATGCGACCGCGTTTGGAGCTTACGACTACTTGTTGAAACCGTTTGGAGTTGATGAGTTGCGTTCCCTTTCTCGGGCGGTTCGCGAGCGGGTGATCAATCAGCCACGTCACCGCGTTATGAATAGCCCCAAAACGACACCATTGTACGAGTCTCCGGTGCACTTAATAGGTAGAAGCGAGGCCTTCATCGAAGTCATGAAGCAGGTAGGACGCGTCGCGGCAACAAATCTACCAATTCTGCTTACCGGCGAATCAGGCACCGGGAAGGAGGTGGTGGCATCGGCGCTGCATCGACGCAGCCAACGCTCTGATCGACCATTTGTTGCGGTGAACTGCGGAGCCATTCCAGCAGAGTTGATCGAATCAGAATTGTTTGGTCACGTGCGGGGCTCGTTTACCGGCGCCGATCGAGATCGCCGCGGGTTATGGGAAGAGGCGGACGGCGGCACAGTGTTTCTGGATGAGATTACAGAAACTACACCTGCATTTCAGGTGAAGCTGTTACGTGCGCTGCAGGAGAGTGAGATTCGTCGAGTTGGTTCAAACAAAGTGCAGCAAGTCGACGTGCGCGTCATTGCTGCCAGCAACCGTAACGTGGAATCAGAGGTTGCTGCGGGACGTTTTCGTCAGGATCTATTTTACCGATTGAACGCCGTCTCAATTGTCTTGCCGCCGTTGCGCGAGCGTCGCGAAGACATCCTGCCTCTGGCAAAAAGCTTTGCTGAACAGGTCTATTCCTTTAACCCATCAGTATCGTTCGCTCCGGAAGCGCTGGAACTTCTGGAGCGTTATGCATGGCCAGGGAACATTCGCGAATTGGAGAATGCAGTCGTTCGAGCTGCCGCTATTTGTGACAGTACGATACGAGCGCAGGACCTTCCGGACCGTATCCGTAAATACCGCGAACAGTTGGCGATTTCCGACAAAACCTCGGAGGGTTCTCATTCCGACGAGCCGCTGACGTCATTGTCAGAAGTCGAGGGCAGACATGTGGCTCGTGTTCTGGCACACACGCGTGGAAACAAACAGGCTGCGGCCCGAATCTTAGGTGTGGATAGGAAAACATTAGACCGGATGATCAAGCGCCATCACATTGATGCTCACCGAGTTGCTCGGTTTCCCTCTCGTGCGGCGTGATTCAGTGTTCCTAGGTTTTGGGGTGTAAGGTCGTTGCCTCGGCCACTGCGGGCATAAATCGGATTCGTCGAATTCGTCGCTGCTCAACCCGTTGAACCTGGAAACGCATACCCTCGTACTCCACCGTTTCATCTTTCTGAAGCAGTCGGCCGGCGCGCGCAAGGAGAAAACCTGCGATGGTTGTATAGCCACCATCCTCGGGTAGCTTTAAGCCAAGCCGTCTATTGGCATCACGGACCGCGAGCATGCCACTTAGCAGATACGTTCCATCAACGTCAGGTTGAATCTGGGCGCGGACCTCCTCGTCGTACTCGTCGTCAATCTCGCCGACAATTTCTTCAAGCAGATCCTCCAGCGTAACAATTCCCTCCATTCCGCCGTGTTCATCAATGACGATTGCCAGATGGGTTCTTGAGGCTTGCATCTGGCGCAGGGTAGCGCCCAGGCGAGCAGTTGCTGGAATGAACTGCGGTGCGTGAAGAAGTTTCGCGAGAACGAAGTCCTCGCTCGGGTTTTCGAGAAAGGGCTCGAGATCCCTTCGAAATACTACACCCTGGATGTTGTCTACGCTCCCGCGAAAGACCGGTAGGCGAGAGTAGCCGTACTCACGAAACGCCATTTTGACTTCGTCAAAGCTGGATGCGATTGGAATAGCGGCTACCGAAATGCGTGGCACCATTGCCTCTCGAACCTCGGCTTCACTGAAGTCGAACACCCGACTAATCAGTCGCTGTTCTTCCTCTTCGAGATGACCACTCTTTCGAGAGATGTCGATAAGGTGTTTCAGCTCGTCCTCTGTATAGATGGAGGCGTGTTCAGAGGAAGGATGGAGTCCAAATAGTCGCACCGTGCGGGTGCCAGACCAATCGAGGACGCGTATCGGCCAGCGAAACGTCTTGTAAAAGATCTGCATTGGCAACGCGATTGCGAGGGCAGTCCTCTCGGCTCTTTCAAGCGCCAGAGTCTTGGGTGCTAACTCACCGAGAACGATGTGGAGAAAGGTAATAATAGAGAATGCAATCACGAACGCGATGGTGTGCATTACTGTGTCCGAGACACGTCCGCGAAGCGGTGCCTCCAGCAGACGGGCAATGGCCGGTTCGCCAATCCAGCCCAGCGCGAGCGATGCCAATGTGATTCCCAGTTGGGTTGCCGAGATGTAGGCATTCAAGTTGTCTACAAGAGTAAGAAGTATCTTCGCCCGGCTGTGTCCTGAAGCGGCGAGGGTCGCGATTCGTGATCTGCGGACCCCAACCAAAGCGAATTCTGAGGCTACAAAGAACCCGTTCATCAGGACCAGCAGCATTACCAGGAGCAGCTTGAATATTTCAACCATGTTTGAGAGAGATGTTAGCGGCAAGTTTGATAGTCGACAAGTAGTCCATACGCCTTGTGAGGTCCTTAGGGCAGCTAAGTCAGTGTCTCAACGGTTTCATCAAGACAATTTGCGGCATTTCTATTAACAAATCCGCCGCTTGAGTTGGCAATTCCGGACTTTTAGTGTTTTACTGCGACCGCCCGAAATTGGGCATCTGTGGCCCGACCAGACGATTTCAATATAAGCAGGATTTCGCGTCGAGGAGTGTCGATTACAATGAGGCGGATCAACCGCGAGTAGTGACGTGATTTTGACCTTGCTCGGTGCTAACTGTGTCGTACCTTGTGGCTTGCTCGGTGGTGGTCTGTTTAGCAGTTGCCGTCACCACAAGCACCGAGAACACGGAGCTATACACAGAGAAAGCAGGTTAGGACACTACGCAGCCCCAAAAGTATTTTAGAACTCACGTACGGTATGAGATGCCAATTCTAATCTCCGCACCTACCGCTATAGCTGCAGCGGGCAACAAGCCAAAGCTGATCAGTGATTGACAGGCAGGGAGGCAGTTAGTGTGCGGTGCCTTCTGCTTCAGCTTCCTCTTTTTTCCTGGTCCACATGCCACAGATCTGATGGGCCTCAGCGAGTGTCAGGTTGTCGTAGATATCAGCATTGTTCTTAACTACCCCGTCTTCCAACTCCAGCACTTCCCAGTTGGGTGCCTCTGGATCGCTGTCATCCAGACCGGGCTTCACACGAATCTCATAACTAATTTGTGGTGAATGATTGTCGTCCATTCAAATCTCCTCAGCTGGGTCTCAGAGTCTCAAGTTATCACAATCACGAGAATCCTTCACACGAGCATGTGCGGATAATTTTTCAGATCCGTCTAACCAGGCGCTTGTTTGGACTGACGGACATTGGACACAGGACGTTGGACGTATGTAGCATGGCTGTGAAGCCAATCTTGAACTAGTTTAATACCAACCATGTGTACAGATCGCAGAGACTTCTTGCGGTTGTCTGCCGGACTTGCTGGCGCCACGTTGTTCGCGCCTAAGCACGCTTACGGAAACTATGTTGAATCTGAACCACCACAGCAGAGTGAAATACCGACAGCAATTCGCAACCTCCAGCGAATGACCGAGGGCATACAGCCGATCACGCTCGAGGATCGGCGCGGGCGCATTGATAAAGCACGAGCCTTAATGAAGCAGACTCGGGTCGATGCTATTGTGCTCGAGCCGGGGTCGAGCATGTTTTACTTTACCGGTATGCGCTGGGGGCTCAGCGAACGAATGTTTGGTGTCATCATTCCTCAGCGTGGTCCCTTGGCCTGGATCTGCCCCAAATTCGAAGAGGAACGCGCTCGCGAACTGATTAAGATTGGTGATGATGTGCGCACGTGGGAAGAGGATGAGAGTCCATACCGCCGGGTCGCCGAAGTCTTTCGAGACCGCGGTCTTCGGTCCGGAAGAATTGGCGTGGAAGAGCGAGTCCGCTTCTTTATCTTTGATGGTATCCGAAAAGAGACGCCGTCGTTTCAGTTTGTCAGTGCGGATCCTATTACAGCGGGCTGCCGCATGTACAAATCCCCTACCGAGTTAGCGTTGATGCAGCGTGCTAACGACATCACGCTCGTGGCTTACAAAGCAACGCACGACACAATGCGTGAGGGGATGCCTCAGGGTGAGTTTGCTGCGAATTGTTCAGCGGCATTTCGAGCGCTCGGGGTACAAGGGGGAATATTTGTCAGTTTTGGCAAGTACACCGCATTTCCACACGGCAGCAGCACGCCGCAGAAGTTGAAAGAAGGCGATGTGGTTCTGATGGACGGCGGGTGCAGCGTTGATGGTTATCAGTCCGACATCACCCGCACATTCATATTTGGCAAACCGACGCAGAGACAGAGAGACATTTGGGATTTGGAGCGTCGTGCGCAAGACGCTGGATTTGCTGCAGCGCAGGTGGGAGTCCCGTGTGAGGCTGTAGATGCAGCAGCGCGTAAAGTGATTGTCGATGCCGGGTTTGGACCAGACTACAAAGTGCCTGGCCTACCGCACCGCACCGGACACGGTATTGGATTGGATGGTCATGAATGGACCAATTTCGTCCGCGGTAACAAGACTCCTATTCAGCCTGGAATGTGTTTCAGCGATGAACCGACCGTGGTGATTTACGGGGAGTGTGGGATCAGGCTGGAGGATTGTCTCTACATCACGGCCGATGGGCCAAAGTTTTTCACAGCGCAAAGTCCGTCGATCGATAAGCCCTTTGGTTAGTATCCCGCATGTACGCGTCGTTCGCCGTAAACAACACACAGTTGTTTCCTGCTATACCGGTAAGAATCAGGTTTCGCGCGCCAAGATGTTCCAGTAGGAGATCCAAGGTGGTGCAGAAAAAGCCCGAATGCTTTGGTTTTACAACGAAGTAATCATCCTGATCAGGAAGAACCAGCTGGCAAAAAGGCTTGCCGCGGACGTTCTTTTGTACAATGCGAAACAATCCTGTTTAGATCAGAACGCCAAATTCCAAAGTTGTCATTGACGTAGATCGCCGGAATGTTCTCTCGTTTGGCTCGCTCCTTCAATCCTGCAATGTTTTGGCCAACGGGTAGGGCCAGCTCGAGTAGTTGGTCGCCACCCTCGAACTCGAAGTCATTGATTTAGGAGAGTTACGAGCCAGGTGGGTGATGGATTTTTGGGCCAACCACCATTACCGATGGATTTAAAGGACCATCCTGGAACGCCCGCGCGATATTGGCCAGATAATGTTCAAGCACAAACTAGTTCCGGTTGCTAGTTGAAGCTTGGTAAGAAGAGTAACGGAGGGTATTCAATGATTTATTTAACTCTGATTGTGGCCCTGTTTACATTACAAGCCAGCAATGAGGTCGAAATCAGAATTGCTAACCAGAGTCGGGTTACGCTTGAAGATGTTCGTGTTGATTTCGCCTCGCAGACAGAGTCATACGGAACTATCGAAGCTGGTAAGGCAACCGAGTACCGCGTGGTCAGGAGAGCGTACCGATATGCACGCATTGAAGCGTTGGTGGACGGAAAGCCTGCCCTTCTGCAGCCGATTGATTACGTGGGCGAGGAAGAACTCAAGCCTGGCAGGTACACGTATGTCTTGAAGATCAACAAGAAGGCCTCTTCTGAATATGACGTTTTGGTTTTGGAGTGTCGCAAGGATTGAGAGTTAACAGATATGGCGATTCCTTTTCAGGCATACATGTTAGGCGCTCAACTGGATTCCTTTTGGGACGAGGGGAAGCGATCTGAGACGCACCCCAGTGGCGTTGAAGATTGCATTAGCAACTGCGGGTGCTAGTCCCACTATCGGAGTTTCACCCGCGCCGGCGGAGGGAAGATCCTTGCGGTCGACCAGAACCACTTCTATCAAGGGCGTGTCGCTGAAGCGGGGCACCCGATAGTCCGCGAATCGAGTATTAAGAATCTTCCCATTCCCAAACTTGGTCTCCTCGAACAATGCCCCGCCGATTGCCTGCACGATTGAGCCCTCGATCTGGTTCTTAAGGTGAAGCGGATTAACAACCGCGCCGCACTCGAAGGCCTCTACGACGCGTACAATACCGACATCAGCATTGTTCTTGCCCGACCCTCTCTCAATCTCCACCTCAGCACAAGTGGCGACGTAGCCACCTTTTTCAAAACCGCAGGCTAAGCCGAAGCCGCGACTTTTTTTAGGTTTCGTCTTGCCCCAGCCAAAAGCTTTAGCCGCAGCTTGTAGCACGCCGCGCATCCTTTCGTCCCTAATATTCTTTAGACGAAACTCCAGCGGATCCAGATTCACGACGTGTGCCAATTCATCCATGTGACTCTCGCGCGCGAAATGATTAGCCGTGGCAGCGAGGGCTCGATACGAACCCTGACGCAACGGTGAATCGGAGGGATGAAAACGAATGTCGGTGTTTGGAATATCGTATTTGATCTGAATGCCGGCACTACCTGAGTTGTGGTTGTGAAACTCCCACGCCGTGACCGTGCCGTCCGTCTTAACGCCGCTCTTGATGTCAATCACGCCGGCTGGGCGGACATAAGCCCAGGTGAACTCTTCTGCCCGGGACCAGACGAGCTTCACGGGCTTGCCCGCAGCTTTAGCAAGGCGCGCTGCTTCCACCGCACACTCCCCGGTATGCTTACCTCCATAACCTGAACCAGTATCGGGAACAATCACGCGGACCTTCTCATCAGAAATGTGAAAGGCTTCGGCTAATTCGTTGCGAACACCAAAGGGCCGTTGTGTACCGGTCCATACGGTTAACTTGTCCTCCTTCCACTCCGCCACTGCGGCCCGTGGTTCGAGCGGCGCGTGGGCGATGTACGCTACTGTGTAAGTCTCTGAGAGTTTCTTATCGGCGGCGGCTAAGCCCTCGGCAATTGATCCTTGTGGTCGGGCGCCACGGCCCCCACCGCCGCCGCGCCGTTCTGTTGCGGGCCTGCGCAGAAGATCGAACAACTCTGTATTAGAGGGTTGGCGGTGCGACTGCCAGTTTGCGGATATAAGTGCTGCTGCCTTGTTTGCTGTTTGCTGATCGGGTGCAGCGACTCCGATGAAGTCTCCGTCAACGACCACCTTCACCCCGGGGATCGTTGCGGCGGCGTCCGTGTCTACTGATTGCAGCGTGGCATTGAAGGTAGCCGGGCGAACCACCTTTCCATAAAGCATACCTTCGCGTTTGATATCAGAAGTGTATCGATGTTTACCGGTTACGTAGTCCGCAGCGTCAACTTTCGTCACCGAAGTGCCGGTGATGGTCCAGTTTGCGGGTTGCGTAATGGCAATGTCATCAGGAATGACTTTGACGAGTTTCCGGCCTCTGGCAACCTCGGCTAGCGTTAGAGTTTTTGACTTGTCGTGATTTACAAAGCGCGCATCCACGATTCGTATATCGGTCGGCTGAAGTTTTAATTGCTCGGCTGCCATTGCGATCAACATCTCGCGCGCAGCTGCCGCGGCCTTGCGAAGCTGGGGCGCCATGGTTGGCGTCGTGCGACTGCCGAACGTTCCCATGTCGAAAGGAACGAGATCCGTATCGCCCATCACGACGCGAACTATCGATACGGGAACATGCAGCTCTTCCGCGACGGCTTGGGTTAGCGAGGTCCGCGCGTTCTGGCCAAATTCAACCTTTCCGGTGAGAACCGTGATGCTTCCATCTTGATTGATATGAATCCACGCCCCGATATCGTTGGCCACGTTGGCAGTGGATCTTCCGCGTCCGGATTCCTCCTGATTAGGTTGTTGAGCCAGAGTTCGAGTAACGGGAACGACGAACAGGATGCCAAGCCCAAAAGTCTTGATGAACTGACGACGATCGAAATCGAAGTTGTAGTCTGGCGCTGCGAACAGTTCGTAGCGCTCAGGTTCCAGAGAGTCGCCTACTTCTAGATAATCAATCATGTCGTTCTCTCCTTGCGGTCGGCGGTGCGGGTCGAGGCAATCTGAATCGCATCGACGATTCGCTGATAGATTCCGCAACGACAGATGTTGCCGTTCATGCTCTTAACGATCTCATCGCGGGTCGGCTTTGGAGTTCTGTGGAGAAGTGCGCTGGCGGCCATGATCATTCCCGAAGTACAGTAAGCACATTGCATCGCGTCTGCCTCAATAAATGCTTCTTGCAGCCGATGAAGCTTTCCATCCTTTTCCAGACCTTCAATCGTGGTGATTTGCTTTTCTGCTGCTCGACCGACTTGAGTGATGCAAGCTCTTACCGGGTCTCCATTCAGCAACACCGTACAGGCGCCGCATTGTCCTTCGCCGCAGCCGTACTTGCTGCCTGTTAGATCCAGATAGTCGCGCAGTACTGTCAGCAGACTAACGCTGGAATCCACATTAACGGCCAATGTTTTTCCGTTGATGTTGAGTGCAGTTACCTTAGCCATATGAGACTTTCTGTTTTGGATTTCTTCCGGGGGGCGCGAGGGAAATTATAACCCTGCCGTTGAGGGTTAGCCCAAAGGATCTCCTAATTTGTCGTTTTCTTTGTGCGAACTCTGCATCCTCTGTGGCCTAGAGTAGTTGATTTGTTCGAGAATACATGACCACAGAGTTCGCGGAGAGATAGAGCTCTCACAAGAAATTAAATCAGGCTGCTACCTTTAAGACCTTTAGAGGCGAGAGTCAGAGTCAAGAGTGGGAGTCGTCAAAAGATAAAGGGAGGCGGCTCTACGCAACCTCCCTCGCGAATGTCGGCTCTGATAGCAGGTTTAAACCGCCCGCCGCACACGAGTCTCAGAACCAACTGACACTTTTAGAGCCCGGGTCAGTGGTTGTGTCTGTTGTTGCCGTCAATTTGGCTTCGAATCAACCAGAGGAACTCGAAGGTTGAGGCTACTTGGGAAAGCGACTTTCTTGTGACGGGATAAAACTATGGGCACCCTCGCGTGTGAGGGGGCCCATCAGGTCTACTCAGCGGAGGATTTGAAGCGTCTCTTTACAGCTCCGGCAACTCCTATCAGACCAGTTCCCAACAGCAACATAGTAGTTGGCTCGGGAATGGGAGCGGCGCTTGTTATCAGGCCCTGGACCGTGGTTATTCCATTGTTTGAGGCTGGAGGCACGAGGTTCAGTGGATTGTTCGTAATGGAATACGTAATCCCGCCGATAGTTATTGCGGTTGTGGTGAAGTTGACTACTCCAGTGCCGGAGTTACTTGCAGTGAATGTGCCACTAAAAGTTGCTGAAAAGCTATCGCTTCCGGCGATCGGAACAGTTTGGGTAATCGTCAGAGTAAAGGTTCCTGAGGCAGTAGCACCGCCGCCAGCCACAAAAGTTTGGAAATTGCCAAAGCTGCTACCTGTCGGAGTGTTGAGGTCGGTCGATCCTAAACCAGTGAACGTGATCATGAGAGCATTGCCCATGCCACCCAGAAAGGTCACAGAGTTAGTACCGCTGCCGGCGCAACCTACACACGTAAAAGTGCCAGATGTGGAAAAGGTCACGGGATCAGCTTTGACTTCTGACGTTGCGAGTGCCACCACTGCCAGAAGCACGGCACTCATCAGAGTGCCTTTGAAAAGATGTGACATGTTAGCTCCTTACTGTTCGGTCCTCGACTGAGCGTCCGCACCTGCGTTAACGCCTGATCGGTTTATGGTACTCAGATTTGTGGGTTTACGTTTCCACGGCTACGGGAGCAATCGCCTCCGTGGAAAATTTATTCGAGTAAGCGTTTACAAACTAGTTGCCGCTGCCCAGTGATCCCTTATTGAATCCTTGTCTCTGCAAAAGACAGAATACAAGAAGATTTCCAGACAAGCCGGCAAGGTTTGCTTCGAATCCCTACGGGCCGGTAAGCACGTAGCTTGGAAATGCCGGATCCTCAGTCCGCGTTAGACGGTTCGCTTACAACAACAGCAAAATC
>DATETN010000051.1:0-13244 GCA_035283645.1 Pyrinomonadaceae bacterium | reverse complement strand
AGTGTCCTCTGTGTCTTTGTGGTGAAAGTGGCACGGATTAAACTCAAGATGATTGGGTTGACTTCCTTCACCACAGAGACACAGAGGACGCAGAGCACGCACAGAGAAATATAAAGGAAGGTGAATGAGGTTGGGTTCTTTAGACGGACAGACAACCGCAGAGACGCAAGAAAAGAGAGAATGAAATAAGAATGCCAGATGGAAATGATCAATGAACCGTTCGATCCTTCTCTATTTCTCCTCTGTGCGTCCTCAGTGTCCTCTGTGTCTTTGTGGTGAAAGTGGCACGGATTAAACTCAAGATGATTGGGTTGACTTCCTTCACCACAGAGACACAGAGGACGCAGAGCACGCACAGAGAAAGAAATAAAGGAAGGTGAATGAGGTTGGGTTCTTTAGACGGACAGAGGTTCTTTAGACGGACAGACAACCGCAGAGACGCGAGAAATGAGAGAATGAAAAAAGGATGCCAGATGGAAATGATCAAAGAACCGTTTGGTCCTTCTCTATTTCTTCTCTGTGCGTCCTCAGTGTCCTCTGTGTCTTTGTGGTGAAAGTGGCACGGATTAAACTCAAGATGATTGGGTTGACTTCCTTCACGACAAAGACACAGAGGACGCAGAGCACGCACAGAGAAATATAAAGGAAGGTGAATGAGGTTGGGTTCTTTAGACGAACAGACAACCGCAGAGACGCAAGAAAGAGAGAATGAAAAAAGGATGCCAGATGGAAATGATCAATGAACCGTTTGGTCCTTCTCTATTTCTCCTCTGTGCGTCCTCAGGGTCCTCTGTGTCTTTGTGGTGAAAGTGGCACGGATTAAACTCTAGAATCCGGGGGACTAATAGTTAGAATACACAATAAGAGAAGCGTCAAAAACGCAAACACCGAATCAATAAGGAGAAGCTATGGATCCTCACCTAAACGAGCTTACTCGCGAGATCATCGGTTCAGCTATCGAAGTTCACCGAGTACTGGGTCCGGGTTTACTGGAATCTTCGTATCGCCAATGTCTCTGCCGGGAACTATTCCTAAGGGGTCTCAGTTTTGTACAAGACCGGAAGTTCCCGCTTGAGTACAAAGGAGTTCATTTAGAAGCTGGCTACAGACCAGATATTGTCGTAGATAATCTCGTAGTCGTCGAATGCAAGACTGTCAATGCACTCGCGCCGGTTCATGAAGCTCAACTGCTAAGTTATTTGAAGCTAGGTGGATGGAGAATCGGCCTGCTCATCAACTTCAATGTTGTGTTGCTCAAAGACGGCATCCGAAGACGCATTCTTGGCTTTGACAACTGACTCTGAATCTCAGTGCCTCTGTGGTCTCTGTGGTGAAACCAAGTTGGTGGAGTTCTCTCACCACCGAACCACAGAGAACGCAGAGGACGCAAAGAAAAAAGCTGAACTGAAGAGCTGGGGTTTGTGCTCTAGAGTTCTTTTTTCGTTTCTATTTTCCCTGTATCTGCTCCGTTAGAGGAATACTCTAAACACAAACCGTAATGCGACACAACCGTTTATTCCTGCTGCCGCCAGCTCTAATCATTGCTGTAATCTGTAACACGCCTCCCGTCAACTCCGCCGGGAATGGGAAGTCTCTGTCATTAGCGCAGCAACCCATCCTCACTGAAGGTTGTACCTCATGTCACGGTTCGATAGAGCCGATGCATAAGTACGGCACCACTGAAACGCTCACCCAACTCAAAGATGGCAAAGACGCCGTCGGTCTCTCCTGTACCGCATGTCATGGCGGCAACCCGCAGCCCCGTAAGACCTCAGAAGATCCAAAAGAGATCGAGCGAGTCAAAACAGAGGCCCACGTCCGTCCCCGGTTTCCCACAGCTTGGACCAGGAACGGCAAATACTCCGCAGCTAACCCTGAGAGATCCGCAACACTCCTTACGCGCGAGAGTTGGGAGTTCGTGCGATTTATCAATCCTGGAGACAATCGTGTTGCAGCCCGCACTTGCGGCGGCAGCGGCTGTCATGACGTCGAGACGCGCAACGTGGCTCGTAGCATGATGATGCATGGCGCAATGCTTTGGGGCGCGGCACTCTACAACAACGGCAGCTTTCCCGTTAAGGATGCGCGCTTCGGCGAAAGCTATAGCGAATCGGGTGCTCCACAGACACTAATCCAACACCCCGCACCTTCTGATGAAGAGCGCCGAGTCAAAGGCTTGTTGACTCTTCTCGATCCAATTCCACGCTGGGAGATTTCTCAACCAGGGAATGTTTTGCGGGTGTTTGAGCGCGGTGGGCGTCGGCGGTTGGAAGTAGGGCTTTCCGACAAAGAAGAGGAGCCGGGTAAGCCGGACAAGGGACTGAGTCCGCGCGGCTTTGGTACTAACCAACGGACTGATCCCGTGTTCCTCGGTTTGCAGAAGACACGGCTGCTGGATCCAACGCTCAACTTCCTGGGAACAAACGATCACCCCGGCGACTATCGTTCTTCCGGCTGCACGGCCTGCCACGTAATTTACGCAAACGATCGTGACCCTGCACACTCAGCCTTTTACTCCGGTGCCGGTAATCAAGGACATTCACAGACCGGCGATCCCACGATCCCAAAGAACACGTCGGGACACCCGATCAAGCATCAGTTCACCAGCCAGATTCCTACCTCGCAGTGCATGGTGTGTCATATGCACCCCGGCACGAACATGGTGGCGACATACATGGGTATGACCTGGTGGGATAACGAGAGTGATGGGACGCGGATGTATCCAGCGAAGCAGCACAATCCCTCCCAGTCGGAAGAACAGCAAAAGCTCAATCGCAATCCCGAAGCCGCAAGTCTCCGTGGACTCTGGTCCGACCAGAAGTTTCTGGAGAAGACGGTTACACCGGAATTCAACGCCCAGTTAAAGCACACGCAGTTTGGCGATTTTCACGGCCATGGTTGGATGTTTCGCAAAGTGTTCAAACGCGATCGTAAGGGAAATCTTCTCGATGCCATGGATCGGCCTGTCGATCCAAACGATCCGGAAAAGTTCAAGAAGGCTGTCCACCTGAACGACATTCATCTCGAAAAGGGAATGCACTGCGTGGACTGCCACTTTCGCCAGGATTCCCACGGCGATGGGAATCTCTACAACGAGCCGCGAGCCGCAATTGAGATCGCTTGTGAAGACTGTCATGGAAACATTCGACGAAGAGCAAATCTTTTTACCTCGGGACCGGCTGCTGTTCCGGCCACCGGCCAGGCTGCGGAGCGCCGTCGTGCGCAGAACCAACCGCCCGTGGGACAGGACCTGACAAGGCTGCGCGTTCGTGACCCTGACGGCTCACGTATGCCGCTGTTTCAACGAGTCACGCGCGATCGTGTGAGAAAGGATGAAACTGGTCAGAACGTGCAGCTGAAGGCTGGCGACATCGTTCAAAACTCAATGGTAGTTCCGGGGCGTTGGTGGCGCGTTCCGCAGACGCTAGATACAGTGACGCCCGGGACACCCGATTACAACGAACAGTCCCGCTACTCGAAAACAATCCGCAAAGACAATTCAACGTGGGGTGATGTTCCGGCTGACGAGAATCTACTCTCGCATCGCGACAGCAACATGACCTGTTTCGCATGCCACTCCTCGTGGGTTACCAGCTGTTTTGGTTGTCACTTGTCGATGCAGGCGAATCGTAAGATGCCCAACCGTCACAATGAAGGTGGTGATTCAAGAAACTTCACTCAGTACAATTACCAGGTGCTTCGTGACGACATTTTCATGTTGGGCCGAGACGGTACGGTGACCGGAAATCGCATTGCGCCGGTGCGATCTTCATCAGCGGTGCTGGTCAGTTCTCAGAATCAGAATCGTGAGTGGATCTATTCACAACAACAGACAGTCTCGGCTGAAGGCTTTGCCGGCCAGACCTTCAACACGCACGTTCCGCACACCGTTCGTAGCAAGGAAACAAAGAATTGCAGTGACTGCCACGTTTCAAAAGAGAATGACAACAACGCCTGGTTGGCCCAAGTGCTCTTGCAGGGCACGAATTTTGTCAACTTCATGGGGCGGTTTGTTTATGTTGCGGCGGATCATTCGCTGGAAGTGGTAGTCGCCACGGAGCGCGAAGATCCCCAGGCTGTTTTTGGCAGTACGTTACATCGCATCGCCTACCCGGATAATTACCGCAAGTTTGTTGACCAGGGATCAAAACTGAAGACATTTTATGAGCACGTCGGCAATCCGAAAGTGCTGCAAGTGCAACTCCGCGGCGAATATGCCTACGTGGCCGCAGGCGAGGGTGGACTGCGCATATACGACGTGGCACAGATCGATCAGAAAGGATTCTCAGAGAGGATTGTTACGGCGCCGGTGTCGCGTTTTGGGCAGAGGTTTTGGGTTAAAACCAGGTACGCGACTGCCGTGGCTGCACCGTCGACACTCGCTGTCGATCCCGCTCGTTGGCGCCTGAAGACAGATGGGACGATGATCGACCCCGTGAGCGCGGCACTTCTGGTAGGCGATGAACGGCGGCAATTGTTGAACGAGGAGCAGCCCATTCATCCGGTTTATGCGTACCTTTATGTTGCAGACAAATATGAAGGACTAATACTTGTAAATGCTGCGACACTGCTGGATGGGGATCCGCTGAATAACTACTTGGAGCGTGCACTTGATCCGGCCCAGTTTCCGAACGGTGCTTTTAATCCGGACGGCATTCTTTCCGGAGCAAACAACATAGCCATCGCGGGGAACTTTGCCTACCTCACCACAGAACGCGGGCTCGCAATCATAGATCTGAGCGAGCCGTTAAGTCCGAAGTTCGTCCGTGAGATCCCTCTCCGTATGCCCCAGGCGGTGGCGATTCAGTTTCGCTACGCGTTTGTGGTCGATGAGGAGGGGTTAAAGGTGGTCGATGTGTCGAATCCTCAATCAGCCCGGCTGGTAGCTGGGGCGCACGTGCCGTTGCGTCACGCGCATGATGTTTATGTCGCGCGTACCTACGCGTATGTCGCTAACGGGTCGGAGGGCATTGCGATCATCGATATTGAAAAACCAGAAGCGCCGCGACTGGATCAAATGTTCAACGCCGAAGGTAAGCTTAACGATGTCTATCAGGTAAAGATTGCAATGACCAACGCCAGTCTGTTTGCGTATGTAGCTGACGGAAAGAATGGTCTGCGCATTCTTCAACTGACTTCTCCCGAGACTATGGCTGAATATGCCGGCTTCAGTCCGCGTCCGCAGCCGGTGTTGATTGCAACATTCAAGACAAAGGGAGAAGCCCTTGCCGTGTCCAAGGGACTGGATCGCGACCGGGCTGTAGACGAAAGTGGGAACCAGGTATCAGTCTTTGGTCGTCGCGGCGCGCGTCCATTCAGATGGAACGAGATGATGCGGATGCTCCGGCTAAATGATGGGCAAGGGGACTGGTTCAGGGTGAGCGATACGCCGTTGACGAAACCAGTGGAAAAGTGAATGGGAGGGGGAATCGGCCACAGATTAACGCGGATGAAGAGGATCTGAAGAAGGGCTTCACCCCGGTTAGGGTGGCATGTTTATAGACTGTGACGCGATGAATTCCTGCGCCGTTCGGAGGGGCGCACTCAACTTGGCGGTACTCGTCTAGTCTCATTCCGCCCCTCCGAACGGCGCAAGTTGAAAAGGAGTGTCGAGTGCTATAAACATGTGACCCCTGCGGGGTAAACCTGAGGCCAGAGGCCCTTGCCCTCAGCGATGAACCGCTCCACCCAGCTATTTTCAGACAAGTCTAACGCGGTGAACCAAGTTAACTTCTTTAACGAACTTTAGAAACAGGACACGAGCTCAGCTCTGAGGATGATTGCAGCTTGAATTTCTACATCCTGATTGAGTAGTGAAGACGTCCGGTCGTGTTTACTATTTGCAACCCACCCTTTACTATTCCACGTTCTCATTCAGTAGTTACCGTCACGCCAATACATGTCAACAGCTAACCCGACGCCCATGCAGCGTCAATATCAGGAGCTAAAGCAGAAGCATCCGGGGACCCTTCTTTTCTTCCGACTCGGAGACTTCTACGAACTCTTTTTCGAGGATGCAGTTATTGGAGCTCGTGAACTGCAGATAACTCTAACTGCCCGCCATAAGGAACGGGGCGACCCAATTCCCATGTGCGGGGTGCCCCATCATTCCGCCGCCGGTTACATAGCTCGTCTGGTACGTCGTGGGTATCGTGTAGCCATCTGCGAACAAACAGAAGAATCCAGCAAAACGAAAAAACTAGTCCGGCGAGAAGTGGTTCGCGTCGTTACACCGGGCACCCCAATCGATCCGCAACTACTGGATTCTCGCGAGCCCGTTTTTCTTGCCGCTGTATGCGCCACGGGAGAGAGCGTTGGCGCTGCATTCCTGGACATCTCAACCGGAGAATTTCGGGTCACACAAGCTACAGGAGCGGATGCCTGGGCCCGCATCGAGGCCGACCTGCAATCATACTCGCCCCGCGAACTTCTATTCCCTAATTCGCTCGCGCCGGTGGTTCGCAACGGGTTTTCTGCGCGGCGCCATACCGCCCCGTTACCGCTCGCGGAAGATGTTTCTTCTACTTACGATTACTCGTCTTTTGCCGGCACGCTGACCCCGATCGAGGACTGGCATTGGCAGCGCGACGACTGTGCAGCACTCTTGATTAAGCACTTTGGAGTAAGTTCGCTCGACGGTTACGGTCTGACGCAAAAGTCCGACGCCATTCGTGCTGCTGGCGCCTGCCTCAACTATGCGCAAGAAACCCAGCGAGCCGAAGCGGCACATATAACCGACCTCGTCTACTTTGAACCGCAGGACCATCTCGTTCTTGATAGCGTAACGGTCAAGAATCTGGAACTGGTCGAGTCTCTGGCCGGCGCCAGCGAAAGAACTCTCTTGAAAGTCATCGATGAGACGGTGACAGGAATGGGTGCGCGGCTGCTGCGTTATTGGCTACTAAGACCATCAATCAAACGAGGGGAAATTGAGGCGCGGCATGCTGCGGTTGCTGATCTGCATTCATCACATTTCAAGAGGGACAAGCTGCGAACCCTGCTTAAGGAAGTTTCTGATCTCGAGCGCCTCACTGGCCGGCTGAATCTCGGCTCAGCAACGCCGCGTGATCTCAATGCAATTCTTAAATCATTAACACAGGTGCCTGCCATCCGGGATTTGCTGACTGATCTGCCTTCTTCCCTGCTGCAGATCCTGGCAGAAAGCGCTTCCGATCTGCCGGACGTGCGTTCACTGATCGAACGGGCGATTAGCGAAGACCCACCCGTGAAGGTCATTGATGGCAACACAATTCGTGACGGCTTCTCGGTAACACTCGACGAGCTGCGTTCACTGAGCCGGAACGCCAAACAGACAATAGCGGCGTTAGAGAGCACGGAGCGCTTGCGCAGTGGAATCGGCAATCTGCGCATTCGCTATAACGGTGTCTTCGGTTACTACATCGAAGTGTCTAAAGGTCACGCCTCGAAAGTTCCTGCAGAGTACGAGCGGCGCCAAACCCTGGCAAATGCCGAACGCTTCACCACGGCTGAATTGAGGGATTGGGAGAAGAAGGTCCTGGGGGCAGATGAGCGGATTGTGCAACTCGAAAGTGAGTTGTTCGCCGGCGTCTGTCGGGAGATTGCAGCCTACACCAAACAGATTCAAGGAACGGCAAAAGCGTTGGCGAGTCTCGACGCTTTGGTCGCACTTGCGGAAGCTGCTGCTCGCCGGCGCTTCATCAGACCTGAGATGCACGACGGGGATGAGATCGAAATCGTGCAGGGTCGCCATCCGGTCATTGAACAGTTCAATGAAGAGCCGTTTGTGCCCAACAGCCTCTATATGAATAACTCGACGGATCGGCTGCTGGTAATCACTGGTCCAAACATGGGTGGCAAAAGCACGGTTCTGAGGCAGACGGCAATCATAGCTCTTCTCGCCCAGATGGGAAGTTTTGTGCCCGCTGAGAAGGCCCGGCTGCCACTCATCGATCGGATTTGGACCAGAGTCGGCGCCTCAGATGACCTGACGCGCGGCCGCTCGACGTTTATGGTGGAGATGACGGAAACGGCCGCCATTTTGCACAGCGCCACGCCGCGATCTCTGGTGCTACTGGATGAAATTGGGCGTGGCACGGCAACGTTTGACGGTCTGTCGATCGCTTGGGCGGTTGCGGAATACCTCCATGATTCCGCAGAGCACGCCGCGAAAACGCTGTTCGCCACGCACTATCACGAATTGACAGAGCTTGCAGAGCGCCTGCCGGGGGCGCAGAACTATCAGATCACCGCCACCGAACGTGAAGGCGAAGTAGTGTTTTTACATCGGCTCGAGCGAGGGCGCGCTTCCAAGTCGTATGGAATCGAGGTAGCCAGGCTGGCCGGGTTACCACCACGCGTATTGGCGAATGCTCGCGAGGTTCTGGCTCGTCTAGAGCGGTATGAGTTGGATGTCTTTGCTGAAGAAGACACTGTGAAGGCATCGAGTGAGCCCCGTGCCGCATCGGCAGCATCCGCAGGTTCTGGTGACGGGGTTAACGTCAGTATTGGCATGGAATCCAGCTCGCCTGCGGCACTTGAGGTAGCTGCAAATCGAGCTGGCCGCAGACGAATGGCCGCCCAGGTGTCTTTATTTGATCTGGCAAACCAAAGAGTTATTGAGGAGCTTCGTCAGATTGATCCGGGCAGTCTTTCTCCTGAATCTGCCCGGGAGTTGTTGATGGAGTTAAGAAAGAAGTTGCTGTGAAATGCAAAAGTCATAGGCCAGAGGTCAGGGATCGAGGGGGCGGGATTTTCCATTTTCCATTTCTCATTTCTCATTTTTCATTTTGCCGCTGTTTCCTGAATACACGTTTTTGCTACGTGCTCGAGACGCCGAGCTTTTAAGGCTTACTCCTGCTACCTCCGGATTCACCACGGCAGATCACGGCAAATGAAAAATGAGAAATGAGAAATGGAAAATGAAAAATCCCGCCCCCTCTGATCGCTGACCTCTGATCTCTGACCTCTGTTGTTGACGCTGTGGATTGGTCTACTCAACTTCCTTTAGTTTCTGATCAATCACTTCGCACCACAGATGCCCGATGGTGATGTGGGCCTCTTGAACTCGAGCCGTACGATGTGAAGGAACAACCACCGCGTGCTCGCACGTGGAGGCAAGCGGATCGCCATCACCACCCGCCAGGGCTAGTGTGCGACAGCCAATTGTTCTCGCTGCCGCAACTGCTCGCAACACATTCTCCGATTTTCCGCTCGTACTGATCGCCACTAGCAGATCACCTGCACTTGCCAGGGCTTCGACCTGACGCGCAAATACCTCCGCGTATCCATAGTCATTGCTCAGGGCTGTCAGAGCTGAAGTATCTGTGGTGAGCGCGATTGCCGGAAGTGCCCGGCGATGAGACTCATAGCGACCCACCAGTTCAGCCGCAATATGTTGCGCGTCGGCGGCGCTGCCTCCGTTGCCGCAAAGAAGCACTTTTCGTTCACTGGAGAGCACTTGCCAAAGTAGTTCTGCGCTGATCTGAATGTCAGGCAGAGTCTCGTCAACTAGTTGCTGGATAGTCTTCAAATGCTCTTGAAGGGAAGTGGCGAGCAAAGGGTTTAGATTCGAAGTTTCGGGCTTGTTGTTCATTGTTTGATGTTCGCGGAAGGTATCACAATCATTGCGGAAGCGGTAAGGGATAGGGATTGCCGATTTGGAAATGAATCAGCCACAGATTAACGCAGATGAAAAGGATCTGAGGAAGAAGAGCTAAGACAATCAAGCCACCGATGCCTAGTGTCCTAAATTGATTTCTCTGTGCGACCTCTGTTTCTCCGTGAACTCTGTGGTTGAATATTCGTGGAACAAAATCAACCACCGAGCCACAGAGGACGCAAAGTCAGCACAGAGAAAACGTCAATTTAGGACACGAATATTCAACCACAGAGTTCACGGAGAAACAGAGGTCGTACAGAGAAATCAATTTAGGACACTAGGCATCGGTGACTTGATTGTCTCAGCTCTTCTTCCTCAGATCCTTTTCATCCGCGTTAATCTGTGGCTGATTCATTTCCGAGAAAATTCTTGACACAGCCCGTGCCAGACATTAGGCTCTACCGCACTTCATCAGCTCGTTTCCGGCGTTTGGCTGGAATGTTTACCGCAGCCGAAGGCTCAGGTCATTTGCTCAGTAATTCGCCCCAGATTCGTCAGCTGGAAGTGCTCTTCTACCAATCAGTGTGTTAGCTTGCGGCCCTTCAGTTTTGGCGCCCAGCCGCCTCGTCCTGCCGCAGTACCGCTCCGTTAACAGAGATGGTTACCCCCAAGAACCAATTCCGCGTAACGGTAGATCCACAAACCTACCCTTTAGGCGAGAACTCTGAACACTTTGCGGAACACTTTGATGGCCCAGCCCTGGCGCTTCTGGCCCTTAGCCACACCGGCACGGAGCACCGTCTCTATTTAGCTATGCTGTCGGCTAATGGTCGAGAACCACAGCCTTTCACTACTCGCCGTCTGATGGCACTCGCCCAAATTCAAAGCCTGAGCACGGTGCGACGAGGACTCGAAGGCCTGGTTGCAAAACTCAGCATCGATCGCGAGGCGCGGACCAACGGTAATGGGGCACGCGAGAGTCGGAAGTCATACAGGGTTTATCAGCCGGAACAGGTTATTAGTCGCAGACGGAAGCACGGTTTGAGCTCGGCAGGCGCGGAGCTGCGCGGGCCACACGATTCGTTCGCGCGGGCAATTGTAAAGATTGTGCGGAACCCGAACCTTAGCCGGCGCGAGGCGCAGGTGGCATTGTGTTGTGCTGAAGGATTAACCAATGCCGAGATCGGTCAAAGACTCGATGTGAGTGAGCACACTGTGAAGTTTCATCTGCGTCATGTCTTCTTGAAGTTTGGAGTGAAGCGGCGGGGAGAGTTGATCTCGAGGTTATTAACTTGAGTTGAGTATTTGACAATCTGATGCTGCCTCGCAAGAGAGGCTTCCCTTACGGGTCTTGTGTGTGACAGTTGTGGTGGTCATGCAAGGGAAGAAGTGTGGTTATTGCCAATTGACGATTGCCGCTTGCCAATTGGCGAGTTCCAATTTCACTGAGGCGAAGGCAATCGGCAATCGGAAATTGGAAATCGGCAATACTATGAGAAAAACCAAAAAGAAAAAGAGAAAAAAGACGGCTCTCGTTATCTGCCGGGATCGGAAAGAGTTTTGGACCACTCAGACGCAGTTCTGGCAGTGGGTCAGAGAAGGCGTAGTGGTCAAAACACATGACCACCCGTTAACGGGAACCTTTTACCGCGAACATGAGGAGCTGATGGTGCTGATCAGTAATACCGTTCTAAATCTGGCTCATCCAAACCACATGCGAGAAGCGTTGTTGTCTCGGCGTGTTGGATTAGGGAAGTGATTTGGATTAACGATTGCCGATTGGTCAGCGGTCATTGCTCATTGGTCAGTGGTCAGTGGTTGGTGGTTATTGGTCGGTAGTCATTACTCATTGGGATAACTTCAGGGAGGAAGTGGGGAAGGGAAATCCTACACACTGCCGAGACTGTGTCAAAAACCTGTACACGAACCAACAACAAAATCCTACACACGGCAGTGTGTAGATGTTTTCAGATCCAGCCTACTGGAGGAACGCCCCGGCCCCCTTTTATCTCAACGTCACCGACTCAGAAGCTCTTTCGAAAATGTGAGCGTACTGAGCGTCACCGTCTTCTGAGTTGTATTGTTGAAAAAAAAGAAGGGGGGTGGCGCGTCTTTCTAGGCTGGATCTAAAAAGCACTACACACTGCCGTGTGTAGGATTTCCTTGGCCCACCAAGAGCGCTCTTTTCTAGGCTGGATCTAAAAAGCACTACACACTGCCGTGTGTAGGATCTCCTTGGCCCATCAAGAGCGCTCTTTTCTAGGCTGGATCTAAAAAGCACTACACACTGTCGTGTGTAGGATTTCCTTGGCCCATCAAGAGCGCTCTTTTCTAGGCTGGATCTGAAAACACCTACACACCGCCGTGTGTGGGATTCCTTTGGACCATCAAGCTCTCTATTTGGGTGGATCTGAAATGAGTTTCGACCAGGGTCGCGTTCCACCCGACACGAAACCATCCAAATGAGCCCTGACCAATGACCACTGACCAATGACCACCGACCAATGACCACTGACCAATGACCACCGACCACTGACCAATGACCACCGACCACTGACCATGACCACCGACCACTGACCAATGACCACCGACCACCGACCAATGACCACCGACCACCGACCACTGACCAATAAGTTTTTGCCACCGACCACTGACCACTGACCGTCTTTCCGGGGTGTAAAGCTATGAAGCTCAAATTCTTCGGCGTCTTCATCATTTTGCCTGTCATCGTTCTCTCAGTAGCGGGACAAACTGCAGATCCACCGCCCCCAGAACTCTATCGCATCGGTCCCGGGGACGTACTCGACATCCGCATCCTCAACCGCCCAAACCTTTCGCGCGAGGACGTGCGCGTTGAAGGCAGCGGGATGATTCGAATGCCATTGATCGAAACAGAAATACAGGCCGCTTGTCACACCGAAGGCGAGCTCGCAAAAGATATCGCCCAGCGTTACACAAAGTTCTATCGCAACCCACAAGTCGACGTGTTCGTGAAGGAGTATCACTCGCAGCAGGTCGCAGTGATTGGAGCCGTCAACGATCAGGCCCGCTTCGAGTTACAACGCCGCATTCGCCTGCTTGAGCTACTCACCTATGCCAAAGGGCCTTCACCAAAGGCGGGTCAGACCATCAACATCGTGCACGCACCGCCAATGTTACCGTGTCAGAAAAGTGAGACGGCTGAAGCCGAGGCTGCGTTCTCAACGTACAAGCTGAGTGACACTCTGTCAGGGGATCCAAAAGCAAACCCGTACCTCTCGCCGGGTGATATTGTCACGCTGCCGGAAGCAGACCAGATTTATGTCGTCGGGAATGTCTATACACCACTCACGATTCCATTACGTGAGCCAATTACGTTGACGCGTGCGATTGCAATGGCCGGCGGAGTAAAGCAGGACACGCGCAAAGACAAGATTCGCATCGTCAGACAGGAGCCTGGCTCAGCAACACGGAAGGAGTTGCTGGTTGACCTTTCGGCCATCGAAAAGAAGCGGGCCGACGATGTCGCGCTGCTGGCCAATGACATTGTGGATGTCCAAACATCGGCCGGAAAGAGTTTTCTACGCAGTTTGATTGGTGGTGTCGTGCCTTCTGTGACTCAATTGCCCGTACGCGTCGTCCCCGCAAATTGAGCCACGGATCCACGAAGTCCAGACGAATCAAG
>DATETN010000050.1:0-8354 GCA_035283645.1 Pyrinomonadaceae bacterium | reverse complement strand
GGCGGCGCCAAGTTCTCGCAACTTACCGCCGGGATGTTTCCATTCAGACATGAGACCTGTGATCCTACTAGTTTGATGCCTATTCGCGGATGCTGATGTCGCCGATGCGTCCGCTGTGTGCTTCAACAAACTTCTCGCTCTGCACAAACATCCCGCATGAGCCACAGCATGTTACAGCCCACTAGTTAATCCCCCTGGGTCATTTGTCGCCAAATGGGTCCCTGGCCAACCTTGCCGCTCTCTATCCGCTCAATGGCCTGCCGGATTTGCATCGCCACTTCAAACTCGCGATCATCCTGGGCCTCTCTGAGTGCGGGCAGAGCGCTTTCGTCCCCTAACTCATAAAGAAACCGACTGGCACGCCAACGAACAAGTTTGTTCGAATCTTTTAATGTCTCAACCATCGGGCCAATCGCCTGGCTGTCTCCTAAATCCGTTAGTGCATCGCCTGCCGATCGACGCACCCCAACTGCTTCGTCTTTCAGGGCCTCACAAAGTGGAGCTAAAACTTCAGGAGTTTTTATCAACCCAAGGAAGACCACCGCTAAACGGCGAATCGACATCTTTGGATCTTTGGTAGCTCTGATAATTAGTGACAGAGAGTGAGAATCTATCTGAGCTGGTGCATTTCTGCCCAATTCCTTTAGCGCAGCGAACCGTTCTTCCCACTTGGGCGATTCAAAGGCGCGTACTAGTTCGCCCAGTTCTTCGCGACTCGCTTCAACCTGTTCGCGCAAGTTAGGGTGATAGGCGCTCTCAACCAATTCTTTTAACTTATTTTCATCATAGACGGCTGAAATCTCGCGCACCACCGCCTCGCCGACGTCGCGCAGCTCCCCGTAGCGCAGACCTTCGTCTTTCCACTTTCGCTCCATCAGCATGTTTTCCGATGCACCCATTGCTCGCTCAATCGCCTTACCGAATCTCTCGGGTAGCGGCAAGCGAGTTGTTTCACTACCAGAGGACACTTTGACTAACATTGGGAGATCTCGAAAATACTGCACCGATACCATAACCTCGCGCCATTTGTTATCGGACGTTTCCTTTGCTTCTGGCTTCGTGTTGTTCAAACTGGCGTATTCGAGTACGGCGCGGGCCTGAGACAAGATATCCTCCCATCCAGCAGTTGGTTTTCGCTGGATAGCCATAAAGTCTTCGACACGGAAGACACTGCTGACCCCTGGGATGGCCAGGATCTTTTCGATGTAGGCCGGGCAATCTCCTCTATTTTCGTGTGTATATGTAATCGCGACGCCTTTGGCGAGCCTCTCATCCAAATTCAATTTCATGCTGTTTGGATTTGGTGTGGTTTCAATGGATAGTAACTTCACTTTTGCTCTCCCAGCGCTTTACCTATGCACAACTGTCCATGTGTGTGAAATCTGTCCTCATTTTAGCACTCGGCTCACACTATGAGCCGTAACGCTATCTATGAAATAAGAACAAGATAGCGTCATCTTTGATCAGAGCAGGTTGAGAAACGTCTTATGTCCCAGTGGTCTAGTCGGAAAATGTTGGCAGACTTTTGGCAGACTACGCCTGAAACCTAATCAACCTATGCAGCGTGAGCGTGACTTCTCTAGCCGCTCCAGTTAATGTTTATCGGTATTGGAAAGATTACGCACTTTACGAGTTGACTGGTGACGGCGTTGACACGGTAGGGGTCTGGGGTTCAAATCCCCACGCGCCTACCATTTTTCAATGAGTTAGGTTCAAGAACGGCGCTCGCTTCTAGAGCACTACCAAATTACGGTAGGGTTCGGGTTTAAGCCCCTCACACACGTTTCCTGATATCATCGACTAGCCCGAGGCCTGCTCCCCCTTCCCCACCAGCCGACCATTAAAGTCACTCACTCTAGTCGCTCAATCCAGGTCAGCCGAGAACGGCAGCGGGTGTAGCAGTTTGCCCGTTGTGCCGCTTGCGCAAGTAGGTGACATCTCTACTTTGCGCGATCGGGTGACATTTCAACTTGGGGTTTACACTCAATCCAACTCCCTATTGACACACGCTACTGAGAGGATTATTGTGCGCGCGTATTCTATTCTCAGGAAAAGGCTGAATCTCACGAGCCTCTGCTATCCCGCACACTCGCACCATTCAGCCACCTCGCCCTGACACACTGAAAGCCTTAGTCGGTCTCGACGCACTGAGTTCAATTTGGACCGCGGGGTCAGGCGATTTCATCGCTAAACGTCATTGCGTAGAACCATTGTGGCAGTCGCAAAGCCATAGACTCGGTAGTTTAGAGTAATTCCAATCCTTTGTGTTACACGGCTACACCAGAGGGCTGAATTACCTCAGGTAGTTGAGATGTCCGTCACCTTACAACACCTCTTACTCGACTTAGCGCAGCCTGCAGACACCGAAGAGGAAAGGACTCGCAATGCTTCTTTGATTGGTATCGGTAGTTTACTGCGAGCGTACAGGGAGCCAACCTTGATGAGCCTGAATCTTGCTACTCTCCCTAAGACCGAGTTACACCTGCATCTAGAGGGAGCTATCCCTGCCCCTGTGTTACTTGAGTTGATTCACAAGTATGAGGGTCCAAACGAAATTGCCAACCTGTCCCACTTGGCCGCACGATTGACCTATCGCGACTTTCCGCATTTTCTAGACACTTGGAGGTGGATGTGTGGCTTCGTTCGCGAGGCTGCTGATTTCACCCGAATTGCGCAAGGCGTAGCGAAGCAACTCAGGGCTCAAAATGTCCTCTATGCGGAATGTCACTTCAGCCCGCCTGACTTTTTCCGCCATGGTTTGACAATTTCCGAAATTGCCATGGCCGTTCGAGAAGGCTTGGACTCGGTGGCTGAACCAAAGGTGGCGTTGATTTTCGATCTCTGCCGCCAATACGGGCCCGAGCATGGTCTCCGTTGCCTGGCCGAAGTTATCGAGATAGCCGACGCAGCGGGTATTGTGGGGGTTGGCCTCGGTGGTCCAGAGCATCTCGCGTCGGCTGCACCATATGCTGAAGTATTTCAGGTGGCAGACGCTCATGGTCTGCGCAGAGTTGCCCACGCCGGCGAAGCTGCCGGACCCGAGAGCATTTGGGCCGCCCTAGAAGTGTTGGGAGCGGAACGGATCGGGCATGGCACGAATGCGGTGTTGGACCATGACCTGATGTGCCACCTACGCGACAATTCAATTCCTCTTGAAGTGTGTCCGACGAGCAACGTTTGCACAGGTGTGGTACCGACCCTCGAACAGCATCCGGTTCGCCAATTGTTCGACTTCGGCATCCCGATAACACTCTCCTCGGACGATCCCACATTCTTTGGAACAGACACTACCGGCGAATACCAACTCTTGCGAGATCGATTTGGGTTCTCGGACGATGAGTTGGCGCGCATCGCGCGGACAGGATTCGAAGTGTCCTTCACTTCATCGCAAACTCGCACCTCGCTGCTTAGCGAGTTCGATGAGCATCACACCAAGACTCAAGCGTCAAGCCAGCTCACAGTGTAAGCCTGACAACCGATTTTGAGGACGAGAGGACGTGCTTTTATGTCAACCAATCAAATCTCACCAAGTCATTTCTCACAGAACGTGTCCCTCATAAACATCGAGCGTCACTCGAAGAAAGACCGGACGCGTGTTCATTATCGTCGTTTCCACAACATCTATCTCTACATCACCGAACGATGCCAATTGCGGTGTGGGCATTGTTACATGGGTGATCGTCTTGAAAGAGGGTTGATGTTGGATTATGGCAAAGCCACTGACATCATCGAGTACTGTCGAAGACTCGGTGGGGAATACATTACCTTCCTCGGAGGCGAACCAACTCTGCATCCTGATTTGCCCCGGATGGTTGATTATGCGATCGGAGCCGGCTACCAGCAGATTATGATCAACTCGAACGGACTTCTTGAACGGACCATCGAGCGGATCGCTCCCGACAAGCTGCATTACATCTCTTTCAGTCTTGATGGAGCCACGGCTGCCATCCACGATCAGATTCGGGGAGCCAACACTTACCAGAAAACCGTGCGCTGCATCAGGCAAACGGTGGCTGCCGGTTACCCGGTCCGACTGATCACCACGATTTCAAAGATCAATATTCATGAGGCGGCTCCGATGTTGGAGCTGGCCGACGAATTAGGCGTGCAGATGTTGAACTTCCATCTCTTCTCGGAGGAGGGAAGAGGCATCGAGAATCCGCAGTGGTCATTGGCCCCAGACGAGTGGATCGATTTCTATGAGTACCTTGAGACCATCAAGGACAACTACCGCACCTCCATTTGGTATCCGCCGTCTTATGCCACGACCACGAAGCTGAACCGCTACGTTAACGAAGGATATCGTGGGTGTGTTGGCTGCGCGCTCGATCGACTTTCAATTTTCCCGGACGGTCGCGCCTATGTTTGTTCAGTGATGTTCGACCTTCCGGGAAACTATGCGCGCCTTGGGGAAAACGGACTGGAACTGAACAAGGGCAACAATGAATTCGATCTATTCACAGCGGCAATGTACAAGGCTGAAAAACCGTGGCTGAGCGGCTGCCCGGCTGAGGCGGTCTTGTCGAAGCAAGGCAAAAAGCAGACTCCGGATCACTTGGTTTCTATGTGCCGACTTTGGAAGTCCCAGGTGTGAAATGCAGGCGTTTAAGATTATCCCAACTAATGATGTCGACGAAGTCTCCAGGGCGTTCGAGTTAATGCCGGTGCTTCTGGAGATTCGAGACCGATTCGCGGAGACAAAGCCTCTAGACGGGGCCCGCGTCGCAGTTGTTTTTCACCTCACAAAAGAAGCCGCATGTTTGGCGCTTACAGTTCAGGCCGCCGGGGCTGAGGTTCGTTTTGTTCCTTCAAAGCTCGCAACCGTCGAAACTGAAGTCGTGAGAAAGTTGACCTCCCACGATATACATGTGGCTCGAGCCGAGACGGAAAAACAACGTTCCGAGCGCCTTTCGGAGATCCTGACCTTCGCTCCACAGATGGTAGTTGATAACGCCGACTTATTTTCACTGTGGCACGAGGAAGTAGACCCGCCACCATTGTTATGTGCGAGCGTCCATTCGCGTAGTGCGTGTGCGTTGGTTGAGGACTACTGGGACCGTCATCATAAAGTGTTGTTCCCGGTGATCGCCGTGGGTTCATCGGAGATAAAACTCGAATTGGAATCAACACACGGGACTGGACAGTCAGTAGTCACCGCCCTGATCCAGGCGACCGGTTTACAACTGGCGGGAAAAAACGTGGTTGTCGTCGGTTATGGAAACGTGGGCCGCGGAGTGGCTCATTTCATCCGCGGTCTCAATGCCCGCGTTTGTGTAGTACAGAGGTCAGCATTTCGAGCGCTGAAGGCCGCGATGGACGGCTACGAGGTCCTACGACTTTCAGAAGCAATCCCGCGTGCGGACGTCGTAATTACGGCGACGGGTGCGAGGGGAGTAATCACAGAAGAACATTTCCCGTTATTCCGAGACGGAGTGTTCGTGGGCAATGTTGGGCGGGTGCAGGAAATTGACGTGCCCGCACTGTGCCGATTGGGAAAGCCCATTCGGCGGATTAACGATAACCTTACCGAATACCGAGTAAACGGCAACCGCATTGTATTGATGGGTGATGGTCATCAATTCAACCATATGGCCCGCTGCGCGAACTCCAGCGAGGTGATGGACCTATCCCTATCGTTGCATGCGCTGTCTTTGGAATACGTTTGGAGCGAGCGGCCGGGATTGTCCAACTCCGTTCATCCAGTTCCGTCAGTTGTTTCCGAGACCGTCGCTCAGAGCAAGCTGAAACACCTTGGTATCAATCTCACCTGACGTCGATTTGTCGACCATCAGATAACCAGTAGAAAGGAAAACGAAATGTCATATCGAAGCAATATCGATCGAATCGCAAGCCAAGTCGCCAGCCGGTTGGCAAGGCGTCACGCTTCCGGGTACCGATCCGCCGCCAGCCGAAGAGCAGCTAGCCTCCGCGCCGCGTCTGCCCGGGCCGCGCGGAGCGCCTCTGCTCGTGCCCTCTCTCTCCGTGCTGCCTCCGCTCGTGCCGCCTCCGCCCGTGGCGCCCGCGCGGTCTCGGCCAGCGCGATTGCAAGTCGAGTGGCAAGCATTTTGACGGGGAAACTGGGCACTCCGCAGGCAGGCAAGCCAGCTTTCCAACTCGTTGCCAGCGGCGCAGCCCGGCGATTCGCCAGCGCTCGAACGCAAGAATTGGTGGCGAGCGTGATCGCGAGAAAACTGGCCAGCGCTGTGGGCCGGCGTCTCGCCGATGATAAATCGCCACTGCTCAAGCAATTGACCAGCGCTGTCGCCACCCGCTTAACGAGCATTCAGGCCTCAAAGGCGGCTGAGCTACCGGTGCAGAGAGATTCGTAGCCTAAGTGTCCTCTATGAATGGGCCCTCGCAAGATCCAGGCCGGTTTGCCTGGTTGCTCAGCAGCGTCGGATCGACACCTGAAGCACCCGATCCACTCGAGTTTGCACACGCGTGCGAGTTTGCCCTGTCCTCATGGCAGGTACTGCCTGCCATCAGCGAGCGGTTACTCGCCTGGGGTGGTGAGAGATTGGTCCAGGATCACTACGCCCAGCGCATTCGCGACCGACTAGTTAGTTTACACGTGCTGGGCGACATTCAACTCCGGCTTTGCGCCCGCCTGATCAAAGGATTCCAGGAATGCCACATTCCTTACGCGATGTTGAAGGGTAGCGCTGTGCGTTTTTCGGCCTATCCCGATCCGAGACAGCGCATGGGGAAGGACTTCGACGTCGCGGTTCCGCGCCGGTATTTGCGACAAGCTCAACAGGTCGCTCATGACTGCGACTTCTTGGCCGCCCAGTGGAGTCCCTCTGAAAAGAAATTCCATGTTGCCGATCCCGTGCTGCGCGCGATGGTGGAAGCAGAGCACTACGAACTGGGTTTCCTGGTTCGCCGTCAGGTACCCGCCCACCTCACCTCGGAACAGGATGCTGCTATCCGCCGTGATATGGAGTCCCAGTTTATCTGGCACTTAACGGATGACAACGAAACGGCTTGCTACGTCTCGATTGACATCCACCACGGTCTCAGTTTGGAAATCGATGTTGAGAAGTTGGTTGAGCAGGCGTCTTCTGTCAGGTCGAACGGACTTGTGGTTCAGGTGCCGCCACTCGAATGGACGTTGTTCCATTTGATCTACAAGATCTACTGGGAAGGTGTTCACCATTACGGAAAAGGTGCTTACCAGTTTGCCGATCTCGCGCGCCTGGTTCCTTCAACATCGGAATCAACCTTTGAGCGTCTGGTCCAGATTCTTGCAAAGTGTCGGCTGGAGGTTGCCGGATATTTTGTCCTGAGGCGCCTGAGCCAGAATCTGGGATTATCCTTACAGCCTGAGATCGAGAGATTTCTCGAACGCACGGCACGTCCGCCCCTTGATCGTGACCCTTTGCAAGTGAATGATCTGGGTGACATGTGGCCGAAAATCTGGGGTGCGAGGTAATCACACGTGGCGGAAGGATTCCTGGTCTGTTTCGAGGGACTTGACGGTGCCGGTAAGACGACGATAGCGCGCGCGGTCACCACGAAGTTAGCAGCGGCCGGCCTCGCGGTGGAGCTTGTCGAACGAAAGAATCCGGAGTGTCGTAGTGATGAATTGACGGAGCGCATGAAGCTGCTAAAGCGACTAATCTGGGAATACGGTGATGTGCCAATCGCAGATTTAGGAGATTATCACGCCCTTTACAATATGGCTTCCTGGTTTTCAGCCCTTGATTTTCGGAAAATTCGGCCCCTTTTAGCGGCAGGTGTGATCGTCATTGTGGACAATTGGTATTTCAAATTCTTCTCACGATTCAGTCTGAAACACGCTATGGACATCAATCAGTTGGAGTCTTGTTTCTCTCACCTTACTCGGCCCCATTTGGTGGTTTACCTCGACGTCGCGCCAGAAGTTGCGGCGGGGCGGAAGCTCGAGTTTGGCAAAGGAGAAACGGGATTCTTCGACGGACTTGGCCAACCCAGCCGCGAAACCTTCGTCACTTACCAACGAAATGTACGAAATGTAATGAATCAGCTGGCGCGCGAGGAAGGGTGGCTGTTGATCGGGGTCAATAGCAAATCACCAGACCAAATAACCTCATTGGTCGTAGAAGCCATTGTACAGAGGACCGATCGGAATCAGACAGCTCTCTTAACGGATTCACCGGCCGGATGATGCCATGTTCGCAAGTTGCTTTTATCGCCTTTGTCATTAGCTGCTCGGTGGTCGTCAGTTATCGCACCTGCCCTCCCGCCTTTCTTTAAGGACGATTACGCACTATCCGAGGTGACGAGTGGCGTTGACACGGTAGGGGTCTGGGGTTCAAATCCCCACGCGCCTACCATCTTCCTCAGTAAATCTTCTCTTCTCTACATCCACTGCA
>DATETN010000049.1:0-9983 GCA_035283645.1 Pyrinomonadaceae bacterium | reverse complement strand
AGTCGCGTCAAAGGCGGCGGGATTAAAGCGCCTCCCACCGGGAGCGCTTGAGTCCTCCAAATAGAGAGGAGCATTAGTAACCAGGTCTGGGCGTAGGGGAAAATTTCCAAACCCTATGTTTCTGAATGAAATCACATTTATGGGCGTTGCCGAACGTGCAATAAAGTTCGCGTCGAGAGCAAAATCGCGGAAGATTGCCCTGCCAATAGAGCCGGCGCCAAGTGGCGGCACATCGTAAGTCGCAGCCGCCGTAAACGCTTGTCGCACGTCAAAATCGGAAGACCCTCTATCGAGCCGGGCGGCCAGCCGGACGTCAGGCGGGTTTTGTGATGAATCAACAGAAGATGTGTCAATGGAGTGTGACCAGCTGTATGAGGCTAAAGCTTGCAAACCCCTGGCAAGACGTCGCCGCAACTGAAGCTGCATAGCGTGATAGTCTGACGCATCGAGATTCCTTACAACAAAGACACCGGTAAAGTTCGGGCTGATGATTGGCGGCGTGTATCTCAAGATTCGTAGCAGACGCCGGCCGGCAGCACCGATGTACGAAGCGCTGAGAGTTTGGTTAGAACCAAGTGACTGTTCTAAAGCCAGGTTCCATTGCAGCGTGTAAGGGAGCTTGAGATCCGGAACGGGAGCAAGCAGGTTGCCAAACGGAGGATTGAGACTCAGCGTTGGTGGCGCCAGCAAGGCCGGATTGGTAACCGGGAACTGCGAGTTGGGTGGCAGAGAGCGTGAAAGGTTATACGGGAAAAAAGCGGAGCTATATCCTGCGGTCGACTGCGTATTGCCAGTATCGAAGAAGACACCAAAACCTCCTCGTACAACTATCTCCCGCCCCTGCTTTTTGAGCAGTTGGTACGAAAGTCCAACCCGCGGCGCAAAATTGTTGTATGTGGTCTTGTACAAAGTCGTCCCAGGCGTCGCCAACGCGAATGTTGCGGGATTGTCCAACCCAGTCACGGTAAAGGCAGGCGTGCCGCTGGTGTCTTTAGGGCTAGGATTTACTTCCCAACGAACTCCGTATGTAAGTACAAGGCTGCGCGTTGCCTGCCAGGTATCTTGCGCGTACGCAGAGAAATTTGAGACTTGTAACAGACGCGGGCTGCCGAAAGTAAAGATATTAACGGTGGTTGCCCTGCCGGCGATTGCCATGTTGACACTGCTGAACGTTGCGATAAGAGAATATGTAAGCGGTTTGATTTCCGGCGACAGCCGTCGATAGTCCGCGCCTATTTTGATTTGGTGTGATCCCATCGTGGCCAGGAAATTATTTACAAGATTAAGCTGATTTTGACGATTGTCTCCGTTTGGGCCTGTGATCCATGAGCTATTCGTTCCGCCCGTCAAATTCAAAGTAAACCCGCTCGTTGATGGAGAGGCGAAGGCGGGATAAAGAATTGAGTCGTCAGGCACAACAGCTCCGCCAAAGTTATCTATAGAATTTACATTGCCAGCATTATTTTTACTGTAGTTTGCGCGGAGTTCATTACTCACGTTGGGGCTAAGCATCTGGCTTGATCCGAGCGTAACGGTCTGAGTCATCGCGTTAGTACTATTTAACGAATTCACGCTCCGCGTTCCAGTTCCCGCGCGCGAGATGCTCTCGGAAGGTGCGTAATTGTATCTTCCAAACAGGGTCAATCGCGCGTTGAAGGCGTGGTCTAGTCGTATACTAGTTGCGGTCAAAGATGACGGTTCCGAATAACTGCCAGCAAACTGAGAAAAACTGGTGGCGGCGCTTGTCGGGCCATTTGGCACAGGAAACGCATTCAAAAATGGACGCATTAGTGGTACGGCAGAGCTTCTGGCCGCGAGTGAAGGAACGTCGGTAATTTTCACTTGCGGCAGCCGTAAGCGCAAAGCCTCAAAGGAGAAGAAGAAGAAAGTGCGGTTTCTGCCGCTGTACCACGGTTGCGTGCCTCCTTCGCCAAACCGCGGCAGCAAAATGGGACCCCCTAAGACACCGCCGAAGTCATTTTGCCGAAGCGGAGGCTTTGTGAGGCGGTTGGCGTTGACAAACCAATCCGTTGCGTCTAGCGCGTTGTGGCGAAAGTATTCGAATACTGAACCATGAAAGTCATTCGTTCCGGAGCGCGTGACTATCGAGACCTGAGCCCCGGGGGTGCGACCAAACTCAGGAGCGTATGATGACGTTAGAACCTTGAATTCCTGGAGTGCATCCACGGAAACAAGGTTGTTCGAGCTCCCTGCGGCTGATAGAGCTGGTAATGCTCCTGAAGGCGCCTGATTGCTCCCAGCGCTGCCGCTAACACCAAAATTTGCACTGACACCATCGATCATGAAGTAGTTGGTAGCAGCGCGTTGGCCATTGACACTAAATTGGCCCTGTTCACCAAAAGTTGACTTTGTTAGCACGACGCCCGGTGCGAGCGTCATCAACGATTGAAAGCTCCTTCCATTGATTGGAATGTTGGCTATGAACTGCCGATCAACGATTGTGCCCACAGCCGGTGATTCGTTGATCAGTGGCGCTTCCTCTCTTACATCGACAGTTGCGCCGACCGATCCAACCTTTAATTGAATCACCAAGCCCTTCTGATCGTTGACATTCAATATGACTTCCGGAATTCGCACCGTGGGAAAACCCTGACTTTCAGCCGTCACCTGGTACCGACTGGGCGGGAGTAGTGGGACGATGAAATAGCCCTCGCCGTTAGTAGTCGCTTGTCGCAGCGCACTCGTGGCTAAGTTTATTACCGTGATAGTCACTCCCGGTACGACAGCACCTCCCTCGTCTTCGACCGTGCCACTCAAAGTTGCCGTCGCGCCCTGACTGAAAGCAGAGGACGGTAGGCAAAAGGTATTGAGCATGAAAACGATAACTGCCATTAGAAAGGGAAGATGGTGATTCATCGCGCTCCTTATGGGTGTTGGTAGTATTGAGTTAGCGTTGTCCGCACCAATGTCATCAGCATTCTGCGAATTAAGAGTCGCAATTCGCTCGCTGTTATGAACCAGCGACGCTCTGTTGTCAGTCTGTTCCGAGGCTGACAACTGACTATTGCTTACTGCTCGCGATTCTTGCGGCTAACTTCTCCGCCCTTCTCAATGATTGCCAGAGCTGGGGCGTCTTCGCCACGGAGGTTGTGGCGCCTTCTGAGGAGATCGAGAAGGAAGCATACATCGCGTTTTCGTGCCCCGCTCCAAGTTCGAAGAGCCTTTCGATGGCATGGCGAAAATCTGGTTCATCACGAATCGCTGCTTCATCGTCAGTCTGCTCCGGAGGCTTTGCGGCAAAGAAGACAGCTTCAAGTGCCTGCCGCAGCCTGGCGGTTTCTTGGCGGAATGCCTCAGCGTGCTGTCGGATCATTGTCATGCGTTTAGTTCGCGCGTCGCTGTCGAGCAAGCGTAGCTCTTCAGGAGTGAATCTTTCGAAGAGACTTTTGAGTACCCTCCCATGCATCTGGGCTTTACGCGCATGACCAATCATGCGGTTGCCGAATTGACGTACTTCTTCGTCAAGCATGTCGGCGGCCACATGTGCCGCAAAGTAACGGCGCAAATCGGAATCAAGCGGGATTGTCCCCTTCGCGATCTGAACTCGGTCGAGTGTCACCGATGACGACGCGGCTTGAGATTCTTGAGATTGACGCTGTGAAGCTTCACGGACCGTTCTCACATCGAGCACGACAGCCGGGTTGCCCGACAAATGGGCTAGCGCGCGCATGATCTCCGCCTTCCGCTCTGGCGTCTCCACGATGCCCTCTACGCGCAGCAGGCCCCCTCGAGTCCGATTTAAACTGATCTGCTCGCCCAAATTGGCTTTAATCTGATCGAGAAGATAAGCGGCTTGTAGTTCGAGTTCCGGCGTCGCGATGGCGGGAGTTGGACGCGGAGGATCAACTGCCGGGGCGGTCGTCTCGGGCTTCGCGTTTTTCGTCACCGGTTCTGAAGAGAGCAGCTCTGGATCAGGCTCGAAGACTCCCAGCGCAACTGCACCTGGGACGCGGCGCTCGATCGCTCTT
The DNA here is from genome assembly GCA_035283645.1 of Pyrinomonadaceae bacterium. GTDB lineage: Bacteria > Acidobacteriota > Blastocatellia > Pyrinomonadales > Pyrinomonadaceae > PSRF01. The sequence continues at coordinate 5,994 of DATETN010000049.1, read as the reverse complement.
TCCGTTAATTGGAACTCTCGCAACTGCGGAATGCCATTCTCGGCACTGCGAATGACAATGGTTAGCTCGGTTGCGCGAAGATCGGGTTTGTTTAGTGTCAGAGACGCTCTAACTATGCCCGTCAGCTCATTTGGACTCTCGTAGTTGAGAATGTAAACCAGGCCCCTGTCTGCGACCGCAACTTTATCAGCGGTGGCGATCAAAGCCCTGAAATCTTTCGCAGACGGCTCGAACTGCCATACCCGTTCAAGGTCAAGCGAGCCTGTCTCAGTCTTTCGCCTCTCTAGCGTCATTTGAAGCCTTGGTTTCATCCCATGGTGATAAATTGTCTGAGCGCCGTCCTGTCTTCTCCAATCTCCAGCAATGAGACCACCACCCTCATCATAAAGACGACGAGCAGTAATCCCTTTGTCCGCGCTCTGCCAGATCTCAATACGCCTTCGCGCCAGCAACTGACCTGTTGAGGATTTCTCTTCCAACTGAACGATTCGGTGGACCACGTGTTCGCGGCTTGACCTAGCCGCTTCCTCTGCCGCGGCCGATTTCTGAAGCAGGTCTTCAGCCGTCATCCGCGGAGCCGGATTGCTCCAGTACAGGAATAGGACGCCAGAAATCAGAACGAGCGCTAGCAGGGCAGTTACCGTCCCTGGCCTTAGATAGAGCCGCCAATCCGTAAGCAGGGCGCTCACTTTTTTCAGCGAGCTCTTGCATAGCCCCGACTTAGTTAGACCCCCTTGCGAATCGAAGTTATCACTGGGCAATAGGGCATCTTCTAAGTCGAAGGTTTTTACGGCTGGCTCCAAAAACAAGATTGGATCGGTGTACGATACGTGGAGATCGGGAGCGGAGCTGCTGAAGTCCAACAGCAATTCCAGCGAGCGCCCATCGCTCAAAGCGACCCTTTCTTTGTGCTTGGTGGGACCATTCGGTGGCGGCTCGACACACGAGAACAGCAAACGCACTTCCTTTTCGCTAAATATCTCGACGAAGCCGATTCGTTCTTCACCTTTGACACTGATAGTTTGACGGTTTACGTGCGAGGTGATGCTTTGCGACCCGAGAATGAATCCGTTGACCGAGATACGCAGTTCTACCGGACGTTGGCTGAGAACGTCTTTCGCTTTGCGACGCACCTTTGTCAACAGGTCATCGCTCCCGCCCGAGCTACCGGCGCCGCTTAATGGTCCATCGTCACCATCTTTGTCTTGTTTGCGAGTATCTTTGCTCATTGTGTTAATGGGGAAGCGATCGGCCAAAAGCGGCAAATCAAGCACACGATTCACAGTGTCCAGACAATCGGTGCAACTCACAAAGTGGCCAAGAGTCTGTTGGTCAATGGGAATCGATTCGCTCTTTGCATAGAGGTGTTCTATCTCCTTGCGTGATAGGCAGGTACCTTCGCGAGAAAAGTAGATATCGCGGCGAAGCTCCTGGATAAAATCCTCCGCTGTGTTAGCGATGATCGTTTGGGGAGGGGGCGACGAAAGCCGTCCGCTCATGAAACTGAGCGAGGCGGGGTCTTCGAGGAAAACGCGAGCTTCGGTGCGCGCTGTACGCAGTCTGTCCTCCACTGCCGGCCGAGAAGTGCGCAAAACGCGACTGATCTCTTCTGGGTAATAGCCGTGAAAAAACCGAAGGAGCAGCACGCTTCCAGCTTTTGACGAGCTTTTGCGAATGCAGGCGTAATGACAGAGGCGGCGAAGTTGACCGCGAATCTGCAATTGCATCTGGGCGTTCGTCAACTCCTGAAGAACTCGGAGACCGCTTTCAACGGAATCGTAATCTGTCAGGGAAAACTCAGATAAGGGAGTGACGGTCTCACGAGTACGCGTTGCGCGTCGCAGCTCGGACACGTGCATATTCTTCAGCATCGTGTAGAGATAGCCGTCGATATTTTGTTCAATGCGTTCGAGGCTGGGGCGGCTGATGATAAATTGCACAAACGCATCATGGACCAGATCTTCAGCTTGTTGCCGATCTTGCTCGGTCAGACGCAGGGCCCAATCCATCAGCCATCGGTAGCGCTGTATGAATAAGTCCTCGTGCGTGGCTGCCGGCATGACGGCCCGACGCTTCTGCATGATGCCGCTCCTATGCTCTGAACTAACCGTATATCCATATAACGCTCGAATGGAGGCAAACCTAGGAAAAAAAGAAAAAAGGCCGCGTTTAAGATGCGCCAATAATGAAGGTAGACGCAGCCCATAGAGGACCCCATTATCGAGTTGTACCTCGTCCGATCAGTTACTGAATTTTTTCACGTTAGTTGCTGAAGTGGAGGTTCAGCACAAATCGGCCAATTTCGCGTTCTCTATTGCCCGTAATAATCCGCTCAGAGTCAAGCATTTTAGGTGAAGTCTTGGCTCCCTTTTCGACGAGCCCTGTTCAGTAACTGATCGGACGACAACCTCGGATCAAGCCAAAATTCAGCAACTAATGTGAAAAAAGCGCTCCAGTTCAGTAACTGATGTGAAAACGGCAGAAACACATCGACCGGCCGTAAACTTGTCATTCACCGTCACTTAGCAGCGATCTTTGACCTGCTCAGGGAAAAACGACTTCAGTAACTAATCTGGCGGGGTACATAGGGCGAGGTTGAAGGAAACTCAACCGAACATTTGCTGCCCTCATCAGGAAACTGGGTGAACATGATAACTACTTCAAAGTTGTGTTCGATGAGCTCAAGAAACTGGCGACTGGGCCGACTGCTGCTCGACGACAAATTTCCAACAAACGTTTCTTCCGAATCTTGGAAAAGAGCTTGCTTTATGCGCATTCATATATGCTCTTAGTAGTGCATTGATTTTCGTCTGATAGCCTTGCCCCTGATTTCTAAACCAGTGGAGCACGTCGCTGTCCACCCGTAACGTCAATTGTCCCTTACGCGGCACAGGCTTCAAGCCCTGCCGCACTATGGCCCGCGCGAACATCTTCGGAGGCACTTCAGGTACATCAGAGAAGTCAATATCTTTATCTTTCAAAGCATCTAAGCAGCCCCAATCAGTCCGCGATCTCTTTGAAGTAACTGCTTTCTTCATGTTCGTAGCCTTTTTCACGGAAATGATTTGGATTACATCGTCCGTCTCCATGAGCGATTGCCACGAATCAGATCAGTTTAAGTGCCCGGATAGCATCAAGGCTCTTGAACATGCGGAACTGGCCGGGAAAGCGAATGAAGTCGTACCTTTCATACCAACGTGCGAGCTTTTCATTTCTGGCGTCGAGCATTAGAGCGCGAACTCCCGTCTTGCTTGAGATTTCGTCCACCCGCGCCTGAGCATCCATCAGCATCAATTCGCCATACCCGCAGGCCTGGAACTCTTTGTCGATGCCTAATTGCCCGAGAAGAATCACCGGGATGGGCCGTTTGATGCGCGGCCGGTCTTCAGGAATCTCTTCCTGTTTTACCTGGGCCATTAGCAGCGTGTGGTATCCGATGATTCGGGCCGGATCTACTTGCTCGTCAAGGAGCACCATCGTGCGGCTGAGATCCTTTTCCTGGTCCTGTAGTGCTTGCCGCTGAAGAAACCGCGTAACTTCTTCATCTCCGCAGTCAAACCGCTTACGATCTTGATTCTTGGAGATGGGCTCAATCAGCAAGGCGATGTCTCAAACCCTTCCGCTGGCCGCGCCGATAGCGAGCGGCGGCGGCGCGAGAAGCTGGCGAGGGCTTCCGGCGATGATCGAGCGATTCGAGAAAGAAGCCATAGGCGTCCGTATCGAGCAACACAGTGTCATGCCGTTCCAGGATTTCGTCGGCTCGCTCGCTGAGCGCCGAGATGGCGAAATCGGTTAGACCCTGACCGGTGATCGAGGCGGCCCGGACGACTCGCGCTTTAATATCCGGCGCGAGACGAAAATGCATCCGGTCCTTATTTGCTGTGCTTACTTTCTTGGCTTTAGCGACTGCCATATTTTACCTCCCAAACTGCTAAGTGGCACTTTGCCACATGCATTATGGCAAATCCTTCGATACGTTTCAAGACAGCTTGGTTGTCAACTCTCCGGAGAACGACAACAAGGAAACTAAGATTTCCAACGACAACTGAGTTAACCTAGACTCCTAAAGATACCATCGCGCTTCAGCCGATGGAGCTTCCAGCTTTAACCTAACCTAACGCACTATAAAACCACTCATCGTCTTCGATAAAGCATCGACTGAACTGCGATAGTGTTCTTTATTGTTGTGGAGGTAGCGTGAAAATCTGGGGCTCTCCCTGAGTTGGTGTTAGGTCCAAACTGAAACTCCATCGGCTGAAGAGACTGTGTCAAAACAATAGATCCTACACACGGCAGTGTGTAGTGCTTTTTAGATCCCACCTACAAAGAGGCGCCCCCCCCTTCTTGTCTTTCAACAATACCAACTCAGAACACGGGTGACACTCAGAAGCTCAGCAATTTCGATGGAGCTTCTGAGTCGGCAACCTTGAGATAAAAGAAGGGGTGGCGTCCGTCTAGTAGGTAGGATCTGAAAAGCACTACACACTGCCGTGTGTAGGATTTTGTTGTTGGTCCATGTAACAGGTTTTTGACACAGTCTCTGAAGCGCGATGGTATCTGCCGTGATCCTCTAAGACGGTGTTAGGTCAAATCTGAAACTCCATCGGCTGAAGCACGATGGTATCTGCAGAGATCATCCAGGCGGTGTGTTAGGGCAAGGTCGAAGGAAAATCAACCGAACATTTGCTGCCGTCATCAGGAAACTGGGTGAACATGATAACTACTTCAAAGTTTGTGTTCGATGAGCTCAAGAAACTGGCGACTGGGCCGACTGCTGCGCGACGACAAATTTCCAACAACCGTTTCTTACGAATCTTGGAAAAGAGCTATGCTTTATGCGCATCCATATATGCTCTTAGTAGTGCATTGATTTTCGTCTGATAGCCTTGCCCCTGTTCGCGATCTCTTTGAAGTAACTGCTTTCTTCATGTTTCGTAGCCTTTCTCACGGAAATGATTTGGATTACATCGTCCGTCTCCGTATGAGCCATTGCCACGACGTATCCCTCGAGCAGTCCAAACGTTACGTAGCGCTCCTCTCCATAATCGACGCGATCATCAAGGATAGTAATCGTTTTTCCTGCAAAGACCCGTTCGATCCCGATGAAGTCAATCCCGTGCTTATGCAGAGTCTGTTTCGTGCTGCTTCGTGATGTTTCGTGGATCGGCTTTTATACTCTCAATCGTTACCCAATCAGTGCCAGGATTTTCGCACGAACGTCTGCGAGTTCTTCTGCTGATACCACTCCCTTCCGAGTAGCTTTTCGGACGCGCCAGTCGAGGCTCTTCACCTGATCAGCCAGGACCACGCTCTGAGGCGTGCCAGCAATAAGAACCTCGAAAGGATAGTTCTTGACCTTAGTCGTTACAGGACAACAGATCATGAGACTTGTTTTCTCATTGTAGGCTGCCGGACTCAGTACCAGGGCCGGACGGTGTCCCGCCTGCTCATGTCCAGCCTGCGGCGTGAAGTTTAGCCAAACGATATCCCCAGCCTCGGGCACATATCGTCGCGCCATCACCAAACCTCTCTCCCTACAGACGGGCCAAAGTCAATAGCCCGATGTTGATTCTTAGCTGTAATTCCCTTCAATAACTTGCGCAGATCGTACGTTCTTTTTCGAACCGGCTCAATGACGATCCGCCCCGCTTCTTCACGCACGTCAACGAGCTCATCCAGATCAAGGTGCATGGCCTGCATCACCGAGGCCGGAATCCGCACCGCCGCGCTATTACCCCACTTCTTTACCACCACTTTCACCGTTAGCCTCCCAATGGTCCCAATGGTCACTTTCGTAGCTGTATTATGTCCTTGCTCCTTTCGCGTGTCAACAATGTAGATACGGAGGGCAAGTGCTTTCTAGCGCGTTAATCAACTCATTGACCGTCGGTCCCGTTGCGCCATCACTCAACACAGTGGTCACGCAGTCAGTACCGGTGCGCGGTAGCGTCGGGTCCGCCTGGCCCATCACTCAACTCAGTGGGCACCCAGTCA
>DATETN010000048.1:0-36489 GCA_035283645.1 Pyrinomonadaceae bacterium | reverse complement strand
CTGACGAACGAAGGTCTTAGCAACTCAGAAACGTATGCCCTCAAGTATGCTCTTTTCGCGATCTGCCGAACGCTTCTTAATACCGTACTGCACTCCAGTACCGACCAATTAACGCCGACATTCGCAGATTAACTTCGCGCTTAACATCAAGGTGGCGATTCTCATCCCGAATCGACATTTTCTTTCGTTCGATTTTGCGCGCTAGTTCATCGTGCCGTGGACCCGCAGGCTCTTTTGTCTTCCTCCTTCCCGCCAACGGACTTCAAATACTCCCTCTGATTTTCTTATGAATAGACATTCCAGCTTCTCATTTCAGTCATCAATACACTTCTCAATTTACGAATCTGCGCATTATTTCTCTCTTCATTTGAATATTCTCCTGTTTAGTCGGATACGTTAGTGTGAGAGGAGACAATGGACGATGCGACGGCTATCAGGAACTGTAAGAACGGCGAAAACGATGCGTTTCGTTATCTGGTCGAACGCTACCAGACACAAGCCGTCGGTCACGCGGTCGCCATCCTTGGTGGTCGGGAAGATGCCCTGGATGCGGTTCAAGACGCCTTCATTGATGCATTTCGTTCGCTAGGAACATTCGATGGCTCGCGGCGCTTTTATCCGTGGTTCTACGTGTTACTGCGTAACCGGTGCTACAAAACGGCGGCAAAGAGACGCGAAACGGAAGGCATCGGCGAAACTAAAATCCTTGCGTCCACAACGCATAGGCCAAATGTTGAAACCCTTGACCTTGAAAGAGCCTTGCTTTCATTACCGAAAGAAGATCGCGAAATATTGACTCTGAAATATCTGGACGGTCTTTCGTACGAGGAACTGGCGGCGCAATTGCAAATTCCCAAAGGAACCGTGATGAGTCGGTTGTTTTATGCGCGCAAAAGGTTGCAGGGGGAGTTAACCAAACCTTCGACTGGAAAGAGGTTAAAGAAATGAGCATGCTCGATTGCGAACAGGTGCAACTTGCAAACATGGCCGAGAGTGCGGGTGAAGAACTACCAATTCCGGCCGAGCAAGTCGCTTTGCATATGGCCGCTTGCGAAAACTGCCGCAAGCAAGCTGAACAACTGCGAGACCTCGATCAAATGCTTGCGTCACAGGTGCGCCGAAATCAGAACGTCGATCTTTGGCCGGTGATTCAACACCAGATCGGCGTGCAACCCGAAGCGGGTGCCAGCTGGAAACCGTTTGCCGCAATGGCTCTGCTTCTGGCCGGATACAAACTTTTCGAAATGTCTGCCGCACAGGAACCCGCCCTGCTCTTTAACCTCGTGCCGCTGATCTTGATGACTGGACTATTTGTCCTAATAAAAGAAAACCCATTCCGCATCAATTCCGAACTTATGTTGGAGAAATAAAACGATGAACGACCTTGAAGCCAGGAAATCTTTGATTCTCGGACAAAAATACGCTTTCGCAACTGCTTCGTTAATCCTGGGAATAACCTGTTTCACGAATTTGCTGGGCCTGGAAAAGGCAATTCTGGCAATCGTATTTGCCAGGTTGGCGCTAAGAGCAAAACCCGAGCCTGTTTTGAAGGAACATCGTCTATGGGCGAAGGCCGGCATGATCCTGGGCATTCTGCCGCTCATCATTCTGCCGATTCTAATACTTCTCAATCTCGACCAAATTCGCGAACTGATAGAAATGCTTTCAAAACTTAACGGCGGTCGATAGGACATTCTTACTCTGGAGGAAACATGAAGAAACTGCAGAACATACTAAGTCTCCTGGCTCTCATTATCTCACTCGCATCGATTTCCGTCGGTCAGAACCAAACGAATATAGAGGGCAACTGGCTTGGCGTAATTGAGTTTAGCGGTATGAAACTGCGGCTGGCTTTCAAGGTCCACCGAAGCACCGACGGCTACACTGCCAAATTCGACAGCATCGACCAGGCCGCAACCGATCTTCAGATTGATTCAGTCACTCAGCAAGGTGATTCGGTTAAATTCGACGCTTCAAAACTGGGCTTCACTTTTGAAGGGAAGCTGAACGAAAAAGGCGACGAGATTAACGGCTCATTCAATCAGGGGCCCGCCGCGATGCCCGTCGTGTTAAGGCGTGTTACCGAACTCCCAACAATTGGTCGCCCGCAGGATCCACAGAAGCCATATCCTTATCTCGAAGAGGAAGTCAGTTACAAGAATGTAACCGACAACGTCAAACTAGCTGGAACATTGACGTTGCCACGCACCGGCACTAACCATCCCGCGGTGATTCTGATCACTGGAAGCGGAGGCCAAGACCGTAATGAGACCATTGCCGGACATCGGCCGTTCCTCGTCCTGGCAGATTCATTAACGAGGAAAGGTGTCGCCGTGTTGCGCGTAGACGATCGTGGCGTCGGCGGCTCAGACTTAGGCCCGCTTACCGCCACTAGCGAAAGCTACGCGGGGGACGTGTTAGCTGGAATTCAGTATTTGAAGATTCGGAAAGAAATAAATGCGAAACAAATCGGCCTAATCGGGCACAGCGAAGGCGGCATGATCGCGCCGCTCGTGGCGGCACGTTCCAACGATGTGGCGTTCCTGGTTTTGTTGGCCGGGCTTGGGCAAACGGGTGCGGATGTTATGTACCAGCAGACCGAGTTGATTCATAAGGCGAGCGGAGTATCTCCCAGCATTACTGCCGAAACGATTGCCGTGCTGAAAAGTACTATTGAGATTTTGAAAACTAAGCCTGACAAGAAAACGGCTGAACAACTGATTCGTGCGGGAATTGCTCGTCAGAGTGCCGAAATACCAGACGACCAAAAGAAAGATTTCGCTCCTATAAAAGCAATGATGGAAGCTCAGATACCAATGTATGTCTCTGAGTGGTTTCGTTTCTTTGCGGCCTTCGATCCGCAGCCAACGCTAAAAACAGTTCGGATTCCCGTGCTGGCTTTGAATGGCGAACTCGATCTGCAGGTGCCCTGGAAAGAAAATCTTGACTTAATTGCGGCAGCGCTAAAAGCCGGCGCAAACAAAGACTACACCGTTAAGGCTTTTCCAAAGCTCAATCATCTTTTTCAAACCTGTCAGACGGGTCTGCCATCTGAGTACGGCAAGATCGAAGAAACGATCTCTCCCCAGGTCTTACAGACTGTTTCTGATTGGATCCTGGAACGTACAATCAATGAAAGGTGATGAACTACTGTCAAATCAAAGCAATCTACTGTCATCTGCAGCACTTCATCACATCGGAAGTTTGCGAGGGCCGCTAGTTGGCAGTTTGACGAGCCAGGCATTTAAGCCAGCAGTAATACGATTCCGTCCCTGGCCACCATCCCTTTCCACAGCTCGTCAAGACATAGCGAAAGTTGTCGCGTGTACGAGGCGGTACATCGCCACCCAAAATTCGCCTCGCAAGATCGGTTCAAGTAACCTCGCGACAGCTTGTCATAGCGAAAGCGTGAATTTGAAAAATGTTTTCCAAATTCACGCTCTCACAAGCCATTATTGAAATCGCGTTGCCGCTGAGGTCGAGCAACCCCTGAACAGCAGAACGCCGTTCGCGTTAAAAATTTCGGCGGTGTCAGTCGAAGTATAATCATCACTACCTTGTCCGAGGCTGATAGCGCTTCTCACAATAACCTTTCCGGTAAAATTGCCGTCAAGATCAAGCGTGAAGAATTGAAAGGCAGCGGAGTAAACTCGCCCTGTTTGATGACTCCAGTTGCCGTGACCAGGCAGTGCAGTAGCCCCAGGTTCGGGAACGCCGTTTGCTGCATCGTGCCGCCCTGATTAAAGGTGTTAATCCCGGGAAAGCTGGCGAGGACCGTGCCTGTGTCACAATCCCGAAGTGAAACTACGACGTTCCACGAACCAACCAAGCCTTGCTCGTTTTCTCCCTGTCCCTGGGCGGACACCAAGACTTGCGCGAACCCCGCCAGCATCAAAATTGCCAAGGAAAATTGCCGCCAGAAAATCGCTATCTCGGTGCAAGATCTGAAGCGCCTCTCGGCCATTGCGTGCAGGCACTGCGGAGAAGCCATCACGATCGATCGCTTCCGCCAAATTACGAAGGAGTGTCGCATCTTCATCAGCGATGAGCACTCGCTTCGAGTTGGTAGGCGTTGGCGATTTTGCTTGACGGATTCTAGGCTTGTAGTCGACCCCTGATTCGCGCAGTTTTTTCTCACCGGCACTTCTACGACTCATTCCCTCTCCTCTACAGATCGTTCCCCGAATACGACAAGTTGAACGACTTATTACAAAGCGGAAAATCGGGAACGATGTTCTTCAGCAATGCAAACGAAAGCGCTGGCCAGTTGACGAATGAGGGATCTTTGATCTTAACGCGAAATAACTTTCGCTCGTCGTCGACCATCAGCCAATGGATGATTGTGCCGCGCCAGCCCTCAACGATGCCGAACGCCGGCTCAAATGGCGGAGCCTCTCCCAATGGTGCAGCAAGTGGTCCAGGGGCCATTTGCTTGCTCGCTTGCCGAATGAGCGCGACTGATTGGGCCGCCTCCTCCACTCTCATCATTGTTCGCGCATAGACGTCGCCGCTTTCAAATACAGGAACCTGGAAATCAAGTTCGTTATATGCAGCAAATGGGTGGTCGCGTCGCGCATCAATATCTAGGCCTGAGGCACGCGCCACATAGCCGAGTACTCCATGATCGATCGCGGTTTCCTTCGAAAGATATCCAGCGCCCTCCAAGCGGTCAGTCAGAATCGTATTCTCCAAACTGATATCTACGACCTCATTGAAGTCTTGGATGATGGTGTAGAGTTCAGCCGAAAGGTCCAAGCCTTCCGGCAGATCAAAGCGAACTCCGCCGGGAATTACGCCACTACGCAGGAGACGGTTGCCCGTAAGAAGTTTATTTAAGCGCAACAGGCGTTCGCGCAAACGAAAGCAGTGTGTATGCGCGATCGCAAACCCGGTGTCGTTCGCAATAGCCCCGAAATCCGCGATGTGATTGTAGATGCGCTCCATCTCCAGCAGAATGACCCGCAGATAACGGGCGCGGGTGGGAACCTCTGTCTGCGTCAGCGATTCGAGCGCCTGGCAATAGGCGAGCGCATGGCCGATTGTGGTGTCGCCCGAGATCCGTTCGGCCAACTCCACTCCCTCAGCGGGTAAGCGGCCTTCGAACAACTTCTCTGTTCCTTTATGAGTAAAGTAGAGTCGAATCTTAAGGTCGATGACCGTCTCGCCGATCACGCTGAAACGGAAGTGGCCCGGCTCGATGATGCCGGCATGGACAGGGCCAACCGGGATTTCGTAGACACCTTCGCCACCGACTGGCTTGAATGGGAAAGGCGTGCCATCGTCTTCGAACTCTGGCGGCACGGCGCCTTTGCGCAGCGGGAAATAATCCTTTGGCCAGAAGGCGTGTCGCACAAGAGGCCTCGGGTCTGGATGGCCGATCGCCTCGATACCGAACAGATCCTTGATTTCGCGCTCAAAGCGCGACGCCGGGTAGTACAACGTCGCCTGCGAGATGATGGTCGGTTCTTCAGGAGTCAGTTCCTTAGTGGCATGAACAAACCAATCCTCGCGCCCGTTTGCAAAGAGGTAGGTGATTTCGTAAACGCCTTTATCCGCTCTTCGGTCGTTAGCGACCATAAGGATGAGGTCGGCGGAAAACTCGGCGCGAAGCAGATTGGCGAGCCGGGGCGCAGCGCCGCGCTGAATACGGCAATGGAGTTCGTTGCCGCGAGTTAAATTAATTTCGTAGACGCGACCCTCGAGGTATGTCGAGACGGCCTTTTGCACTTGAGATAGATCTCTCACTTAAAAAACAATCTCCACGATGCTGTTGAGTAAAGATACGAGCGGCATGGGTAAGGTTAGGCCCAGAGCGACCAGAACAACGAGCGGGATTAACAACGGCATGATCCAGCTCGGGCTGTCTACCTCACCGACACTGATGCCCTGAGGTACCGGGCCATATAGCATTTTGTTTAGCTGAGCGATAAATGAAATGAAGGCAACGCCAAGCAGGGCCAGTGCTGTTCCCATCAACCAAGGGTGATGCATACTAAAGCCGGCGCGAAAAAGAGCAATCTCCGAAATGAAAAGGCCAAAAGGGGGAAGTCCAACGAGCGCCAATATTCCGACGGCGAACAACCCGCCTGACCATGGCATAACCCGGAGCATCCCACGCACGTCTTTTATGAGCGACGAGTTGTACTTTGCCTCAATACCTCTAACCAAGAAAAACATCATCGACTTAGCAGCGGTGTGGTTGACTAGATGCAATAAGGCTGCAAAAACTCCCAGCGGTCCCAGTCCGAGACCGAGGCAAATCAGGCCTGCGTGTTCGACGCTCGAATAAGCCAGCATTCTTTTGTAGTTGCGTACCAGCACGACACTAAGCGAGCCAATTGCGATTGAGAGTAGACCGAGCGCGAGCAAGAGGTTGTCGCTGAAGTGACCTCCGACGCATGCGTCCACCACAATCTTCCAGCGCAGCACGGCATACATCGCCACGGCAAAAAGTGCCGCCGACATTAAAGCGCCAAGCGACGACGGCGATTCTCCATAGGCGTCTGGCTTCCAGGTATGCATGGGTGCGATTCCGGCCTTCGTACCGTAGCCAACGAGGATGAAAACGAAGGATAAACGCATCACTTCGGGGTGCAGCAAAGGAGCAGTGACCCGAAGGACAGGCCAGTTCAAGGCATTCTCGACACGTCCTGACAGCGTCACAAAATCGAAGTAACTCAACACGGTTCCAGCAAAGGCCAAGGCAATGCCGACGGATCCGATCAGAATATACTTCCATGAGGCTTCGATCGACTCTCTCGTGAGTCTGAGCGGAATAATTAAAGCGGAAAAAATTGTCGAGGCTTCAAGGGCGACCCACATGATAGCGACATTGTTGGCCGTGACAGCTAGTAACATGGAAGAAATGAAGAGATTGATAAAGATGTGATAGCGACGGAGTTGTGATTCGTTGTACCGGGTCTCACGGCCCAGTCCCGGGCTGAAGAAAAGCGTGAGCGTTGCTACGCCAGTGACAAGCACCACCAGCAGCGCTGAAAGTGCATCCACCCGCAGGAATTCTCCTGGTCCATATACAATTGCTTCGGCTCCATTAATCACTTGACCGGCGAGGTTCACTGCGGCACCAAAAGCTACAATGCTGGCGAACGCGTTTGACCAGCCGATTATCGATCGGTAAGGGCGGACTGCGATTGCGAAAAGAGCACTAAGTAGCGAGGGAACTAGTAGTAGAAGAAAAGTCATGTGGCGAATAATCAAGCGTCTTCAGTGTTTCAGTTGATTCAGCTGCTCCACGTCCATCGATTCAAAGGTTCCGTGGATGTGGTACACGAAGACCTGCATCGCCAGAAAGCCCATCATAACGTCCAGAAAAACTCCGAGTTCGATGATGAAGGGGATACCGTAAGTTCCGAGCATGGCAAGAAGGGCGATGCCATTCTCAAGCACCAGAAATCCCACCACTTGCGTTAGCGCCTTGCGTCGCGTCACGACGACCAGTAGACCCACGAAGATTAGCCCCATCGCCAAGGGCAACGCGCCGCGGGTTGGAAGCTTGCTCACTGCCACCAGTGGGCGTGTCAAGGCGTAGGAAAGCAGTACGAGTACACCTGAGACAATTAGCGACGTGGGGATGTTTATATACGGTTCGGACTCGCGTTCCGCCCCGACTCTTTTTTCCAGGCGGCGGAGATATCGCGGAATGATGATTACCTTCAACACCAAGAAGAAAACAGCCATCGCGTAAAGTTCTCTGTCATGTCCGAAATAGCCCACCATCAAAAACATTGCGGCGATCACGAATGACTGCCACTTAAAGGCCTGTATGTAAGAGTCGAGACTGCGTCTCCAAAGCAAAGCAATTCCGGCGAGCAGTGCGAGGCTTGAACCAAGGGCAGAGAGTTGAGTGAAAAGAGTGCTGTCCACCGCGATTACCTCAACAGGAAAGATGACGTTACGGCCAGAAGCGCCAGCACAAAAGAGACGGCCAGCAATTCCGGCACACGAAAGAGTCGCAGCTTGGCAAGCCGTGTTTCAAGCAAAGCTACAACAAGCCCAAGGCCAGCTAGTTTCGCGACGAGCGCGACGATTGCAACACTGACCGACATGGGTGTAAGCGTTATCGCCACACCCCATGGCGCAAACATATTGGCGAGCAATGAAAAGAAGATAAGCAGACGCAAGGCGGCAGCCCATTCGATGAGAGCGAGGTAACGTCCTGAATATTCCAGGGTCATGGCCTCGTGAATCATCGTCAACTCGAGGTGTGTGGCGGGATTGTCTACCGGGAGTCGACCCGTCTCAGCCAGCATGACAATAAACAGCGCGGCGAATCCCAGCAGGTGTCCGGGGCTGATGGCCGCTCCTGGCTGCGCCACCGTCTGCGCCACGATGCGACCAAGATTGGTTGAACCGGCCCCCAGAGCCAGGCCAAAGATTGATAGTGCGATCGTCGGCTCGGCGATGGCAGCGATTGTCATCTCGCGGCTCGCCCCCATGCCGCCAAAGGCGGTCCCCGGATCGAGTCCGGCCAGCGCCAGGAAGAACGTGCCCAGCAGAAGTAAGTAGACAACCAGTAATAGATCACCGAGCGCGTCAAACGGAAGCGGTGCCGCAATCAGAGGGATCAGTAACGTGACCGCCAATGTGGTGGAAAAAACAAGATACGGCGTGAAGCGAAATATCCAGGAGGCGTTCTTCGACACGATTACCTCTTTGCCGAATAACTTTCGGAGATCGTAGTAGACAAACCATGGTGGAGCTCCGCGCCGTCCTTGCAGACGCGCCTTCCACCAACGGATAAATCCCACTAGACCCGGCGCCAGCGCTAGAGCTATCAATGCTTGACCGATTTCAAGAAGGTAACCTTTCATCGTTAGGACAACCTGGCAATCAAAAGAAGGACCAAGAGCGCGACGCTAATGTAAAAGAGATAAACGTGCAGCGAACCGGATTGCAAACGTCGGGTGAGGGAGGCCAGGAACCGGATGGACCAGAGCAACGGTCCATACAAAGCCTTTTCGAACCAGGGCGTAACTACGCTTCGGTATTCGATTGATTGGACGAAGTATTTTGAGTCCTGGTGAAAGTCAATAGTCAGTTCCTTGGTGGGACGATAGATTTCGGCGAAGACTCTTCTGAGCGGCTCGGCAAACGCCGTGGCGGTGTATTCCATCCGCGGTGTTTGTCCGACCCGGCCACAACCCCACGAGTCGCTCACACGCAAGCGCCGGTTCGCACTCAAAACCAAAATCCCCACGGGAACCAATCCCAGGAGCACGAGCAGCCCCAGTGCGACTAGCGTGGGTGACATGCTGGCAAAATTATTTGGGGTTACAAGAGAGAGGTTAAGCGTAAACGCCGCGTGAGTGTCCGGCAGGCGACCGACTCCCGCCAACACACGTCCGAGCGTCGGGACCACAAAGAAAGGGGCCAGTCCAAGGGCGACGCAGGCAAGCGCGAGCAGCGCCATCCCCGCAAGCATTGACCGCGGTGACTCATGTGCGCGCTCGGCCTCGCGCGAGCGCGGGATTGCGAGAAAGCTGATACCGAATGCCTTGACGAAACACGCTGCCGCCAGTCCGCTTGTGAGCGCCAGCATTCCGACGGCGATAGGCATAAGAACCGCGACTTCGGGTGTCGGTATGTTCGAGCCGCTGAGCAAGGACTGAAAGACCAACCACTCTGAAGCGAATCCGTTTAACGGCGGCAGTGCTGATATGGCGACGGCACCGATGAGGAAGAAGAGAGCCGTCCACGGCATCCGTTTGATGAGCCCGCCCATCTTCTCCATGTTGCGCGTGCCAGTTGCGTGCAGCACCGATCCCGCGCCGAGAAAGAGCAAGGCCTTGAAGCTTGCGTGGTTAATTGTGTGGTACAACCCACTAATGAATCCCAGCGCGGCCAGTGTCATTAAGCCATAGCTGTGGAAGATCATTCCGGCACCCACACCGATTAGGATAATGCCGATGTTCTCGACGGAGTGATAGGCCAGTAACCGTTTCAGATCGTGTTCCATCAGAGCGTAAAGGACACCTAGCAGAGCTGAGACTGAGCCTGCAGCTAGAACCATCGCGCCCCACCAAACTGGTCCACCGCCCATCAGATCGAGCAACACTCGCAGCAGACCATATACGCCCATCTTGATCACGACTCCCGACATAACTGCCGAGACATGGCTAGGCGCTACCGGATGCGCCATCGGTAGCCAGATGTGCAGTGGTATGATTCCCGCTTTAGAACCGAAGCCGAAGAGGGCGAGAAGGAAGACAGAATTGCGTATGCCTGACGAAAGCGACGCAGACGCTTCCCGCATTGATGTAAAAGAAGTCGTCAAGTCCGTACCGGAAAGCATCAGGAACATTGCTACCAGGGCGGCGAATCCTACGTGCATCATTGCGAAGTACCATACGCCAGCGCGCACTGTACTCGGGCGATCGTGCTCGGTTAACACCAGCCAGTAGGCCGTGAGTGACATTGCTTCCCACAACACAAGAAAGGTCAGCGCATTGTCGGCCATAACTTGTAGGCTGAGGACTAGCAGCAGCAGGTTGAACATCACACCGACGAGCCGGAGGGAATAACGTCCCGCATACTGTGCCGTATACCCAAAGGCGTAAATCGCCGCGGCGCACCCAACCAGCCCGACCACAATAAGGAAGAACGCGCCCAGCCCGTCCAGTCTGAGAGCAGCCCCGGTGAGGGGAAGAAGTCGCGCCGAAGTGAACCTCAACTGGATTCCCGAAGTGATCACTAGAGTTCCCAGAGCCACCCCTGTGACCGAACCAACTACGGCACCCGCAGCAACAAGCCAGCGCCCAATAGTGCTGCGACCGCCCAACAGCGCTGCGAACGCGCCAAAGAGGTAAGCCGAGACCATCACGGTAAAAAGAATCAGCACGACTTTATTATCAGAAATGGGTTCACTTTCGCGGCAACCGGTCAAGCGCAGAAAGGATCCCCCGCAGGATGTCGAGCGGTTCCGGTGGGCAGCCTGGCACAAACACGTTTACGGGGACCACCTTGTCGACACTGCCAAACACGGCATAGCTGTCTTTGAATACGCCACAGTTGATTCCGCAGTCGCCGGTAGCTATAACGATTTTAGGATCGGGCGTAGCCTCGTACGTCCGCCGAAGCGGTTCCACCATATTGCGAGTTACAGGTCCAGTCACGAGCAGGCAGTCAGCGTGGCGTGGCGAGGCAACGATGTGGAGGCCGAACCTCTCCATATCGTAATAGGGATTGCCAAGCGCGCTAATCTCTAACTCACAGCCATTGCAGGAACCGGCGTCCACTTCTCGGATGTGCAGCGAGCGCCCAAAAAGTTTGCGTGCTCTTTCGCCGATCTCCTGTCCCACTATAGCGATCTGGGTCTGGGAATCCTGTTCCAACGCCTCAGTAACTGCTGGCGTTCTTAAAATCTTCGCGAAGAGTGACATCGTGAAATTACTATTTCGAAATTATTAACGGCTGCGTTTCCGAAACGGCGAACCTCGCCGTGACCTTTTCTCAGAATCCATTCGCGTTGAATTGCTTTTGGTAATTTAAAAGATTGCGTCTTGTTTAGTAATTCTCTCGATCTGGTTGCAAGCCAACTCCGAAATAGAACTACCTAATTCTGCAAACGCTGCGGCAGTTACAGACCGGTACCTGTCACTGAGTAGTGACGCCATCATTTGCCGCATCCTATCGTCGTCATCGACGATTAGCAGGGAAAGTTGCTTCACACTCACAAATACCTTCCATTGGTTCGGGTCACTTCGACGTCGCATCCTGAGCAGTAGAGGTATGCGATATCATGTTCGCCGTCATCGTCGTCTCACAAGAAACTGTTCGGCAGTTGCAGTGGACCCCGGTCGATGTTAATTCGTAAAGGTAGTCTGTTGTAATCTCTTCGCCGGGAGCGATATCTTTCAGGGCATACAAAAAAACGTGCCCACACAAAACCAGTACGTCTGAGTTCGGTTCACACGAATGATTCACAAATTCGGTGCCGTTGCCACCTCGAGTGCCATCAATGGCCCATGCTTCGTCAACATCACAAATAGAATGCTGCTGAGATGAACATCGTCTACGCTCAGCTTCCCCCGAGGGAATTCTTTCGCCCACATACTCAGCGATCTGTTGATTCCGAAGGAACGGAATAATAGCGAAACATCCCTTTCCGTGGATTCGTGATCTTGCTACTGTGAGTCCGAACGCGAGTTTCAGGTTCATTTTCTAATGCAAGTCTTTCGGTCAGTTTAGTCGTAATCGCCAACGGATAATTTCCATCGCTTCTAATCTGGTGCACGGCCACGTGAATCGAGAATGCTTTCGGCCTTAAGAGACGGCACCCGTGCTACCAACACCGGACAGCACGAGCGGCGTAGCCTGAAGGCCAGTTCCGCGCACTCGGAAAAGTCGTAGGCTACGAGTAACCGACGCATTTTGATATCAGGTGTCCAACTCGCTGTTCCGTCATCAGTCTGGTGGACGATCAGGACCGAGCAGCCTGCGGTGAGGCAGACTTCTTCTGCAGTTGAGCCGAGAAGCATCGCACCCAGAGGGCGACGCTTGGGCGACATCACGATGAGATCAATCTCTTGCTTGACGGCCGTTGCGACGATGGCGCGCCCCGGGGCAGGTCCTTCGATAACGAGAGATTCCCACTCAAGCTTGCCACTATCCGACGGACTCCTTAGGACATTGATGGACTCTTCAACTAACTGCCTAATGTTTTTGCTTATTCGCTCGTTATTTTCACGAGCCGTTCGTTCTCCCGTCCAATGTCCAATGAACAGGCGCGCCCGGGAGATCCTTGCGAACGCAGCAGCATACCGCAAGCTTTCTTTCGAAGCGGGGCCGAGAAGGACGGGGCAAAGGATACGACTGAAACTCATCTCATTTAGCGTTCGGTCCTCTACCGAATCGAATCCACCCTCGTTTTTCATTCAATCCCTTAGACATGCTGAAGCAAATTGTGCCTTACTCACACTACCTCCTAGGTCTCGCTTCGCCGCAGTGCCGAATGGTCCGTACTACTGAACACCAGCTCCGCGATCTTCACGAATGTTCCTGATAAGAACGTTTCATTCGAGCGGGGTTACCGCGGATCGCAGTAAAGGAATGTCATGCAGTTCGCACAATTAATGAACTCGCCGGCTTTTGCTCTTTGAATCCGCGCGCTGGCCACTGTTACGTTGCACGCCGAACACCGCCCGTCCTGGATGCCCGCGAACGCGCCGTGCCCACCCGGTTGACGCGACCGCGCGAGTAGCCGCTTTAAGAGCGGCTCAGATTGAGGCTGCGAGCGGAGGAGGCGCTCGCACAGAACTTCCACCTGATGCTTGTTGACTCCCGGCCCTGTAGCCACGACCACAAGGCGATTTGCAAGGCTCTTATTGTTTTCCACTGGATACATCCGTTCCTACTTCCTTTTTTTGTTCAGTCCTATGGCCGGGACGCAGTCAGTCTTTTCCGGCCAGCTATTCGTGGCTCTGCGCCCGCAGTGGGCGCATGAATCTCCTCAAGCATACTTCTGACCCCAACCAGGTGATGGCTGAAAATTTCTTTTGCGACATCGAGCAGTTTGAATATGCTTTTGTCGCTGACCGAATAATAGACGTTGGCGCCCTCCTTACGAGTCACGACGATGTTTCGATTACGGAGTACCGCTAGCTGCTGCGAAGCATTCGCTGGCTCCACATCGAAGAGCTGACTGATCTCGTTGACAGTTAACTCACCCTCTCGCAAAGCGTCTAGGATAGATATTCTTAATGGGTGGGCGAGCGCCTTGAAGAACTCCGCCTTAAAGTTACTCAGTTGTTTTCTCATTAACTCTCCGCTCTCTTAGGATGATCAGCAGGACATAGTTGGGAACCAGGTTTACCGGAAACGTTAAGGTGTTCGGCTCTTTAAATGTTTGGACCATGATTCCTCCCAGCGGCCATCCGCGCATGCTGAATAAGAGCATCTATCGCGCTTTGCCCGAGCGGCTTCACTAAACAGTCGACGGCGCCGTGCTGCATAGCAAGACTCGTCAGACCAAGCTGGGCTCGCTCGGTGACCAGCAGCACCTCTGTATCGGGCAAATGCAGTTTCACATGTCGCAGCAAAGTGACACCCCCAATCGCTGGCAAATCGACGTCATAGATGATCAGGTCGAAGTAAAACCGGTGGAGGAGGTTCAGAGTTTCAGGGGAGTCTTTGGCGCAAATCACCCGGCAGTCACGAGCTACGAGAAGACTTTCCAATTGGGAGCGCGACCCCACGTGGTTGTCCGACAGGAGGATCAGGGGAAAACTATTTCTGCCAATTTCGCGTCGGACTACGCACCAGAGTGCATGAGTTCTACGGTGGATCTCACGTCGGCTGCGCTTAACACGCACCATTGCTTCTCCTTTTCATTCGGAATCGTCGCAAGCTGATTTAGAATCCGCTTCACGTAGAACATCGAAACTCATAAGACTTCAGGCCGGAACGCGAAACTACTGTTCAATCCGGGGGGATTGAATGAATCGCTGTTTTATCGCCCACCGAAACCTCTTTCTCTCCGCTCATGACTTCAATCTTAAGTGCCGTCGCCTCCTCCTCCTCCTCTATTACTTCACAAGCCTGATTCTCTCCCGTGGACCAACCGCCGAATGCGATCCGCGAAAAGTACGTCCATCTTCTTCGGTTCAATGAGCGCTACGACCTCAGACTGGACACCACTTTTCTACACGTTGACCCACTTTATGAAGCCGTTCGCCAATGTCAGCCATGGAACATACTCCTGATAGACAGCGGCCTTTACCGGATCAGCATAATTGCACGATTGCTAATCCGCAATTCTATGCATATAGTAGGCTTGGCAAACGACCGTGTCAACCGTTGCGTGGAGCCGGTGCGGTATTCTCGGTCTATGTATCTCGGTAATTGAGACAAGGAAAAGGTATGAAGCAATCACGTTTGAAGCGATTTGATCATCATAATCCTCATCTCATCCAACTTCTGAAGAGTCACTAGCTAGCGATAAAAGGAGACCAGTTATTTGAGAAGGTATAGACCTGATTCGCCCGGCTGTGCGCTGGCAATTCAATTTTGTCAGGCCAACCCTGCGCGTTGGTGCAATAGCTCTGCTTGATAATTGGCCTCTTCCAATACGGCCTGCTCATCCATGGTGGTCAGCCTTCGTCCGTCCATCACCACTCGACCATCAATAATCACAGTCTCTACATCCGACGCCTCCGCCGCATAGACGACCGCTGAAACCGGATCGAAATTTCCAGGCGTACAGTGCAGCTGATCCAGCCTGACTACTATCACATCTGCCAGCTTTCCGATTTCGAGACTCCCAATCTGATCGGCAAGACCGGTTGCCCAGGCGCCGCCTCGCGTCGCCATACGCAGGACCGTACTGGCCGGCAACGACTCAGGACCGTGAATCGCTTTCTGGAGCAATGCCGCTGTACGCATCTCGGTGAACATATCCAGGCGGTTGTTGCACGCGGCACCATCTGCACCGATTGAGACCGCGACGCCGCGTTCCAGCATTTCCTTGATTCTGGCAATGCCCGACCCCAATTTGAGATTTGACGAGGGACAATGAACAACGTTCGTCTCTGTTTCGCTTAAGAGCACGATCTCTTCGTCACTAACATGAACGCAGTGGGCCAGTGCAACGTTGCGACCACTTATCCCGAGTGAGTTGAGATACAAAACGTTGGGCTGTCCAGTTTCAGCCTCTACGATTGAGCACTCCGTCGTATTCTCAGAAGCATGGGTATGAATCATCACCTTATGAGTCGTGGCCAGCTCAGCTACCCTGGAGAGCAACTCCTTCGTGCAGCTGATAGCAAATCGCGGAGCAAAACAGTGACGGATTCGTCCCCCGGCGGTGTTGTGCCATCGCTCCATCAGGCCTATGGATTCCTCGATTGATTCTTCGGTCTTTTCCTGCAAGGCCGCAGGAACATCCTCGCCTTTGTCCATCATGCACTTGCCGATAGTGGCTCGGAATCCGCTTTCCTCGACGACCCGGAAGACATCTTCGGTGTGATTAACTGTCTCCATGGTCAAAGCCGAGGTTGTGCCACCCTTTATCAGCTCTGCAACCGCCAACTGCGCCGACGCCCGTATAGAGACGGGCGTGTGAGCTGCTTCCATCGGCCACACTCGCTGTTTTAGCCAGTCAATCAGCGCCAGGTCATCTGCTGAACCTCTGAACAGTGTCTGGCACAGATGTAGATGCGTCTGAACGAAGCCGGGCAGCACTGCACCACCGCGAGCATCGATGTTGATATCGGCCGAAGGAGTATCCTGGCCTATAGCGCTGATCTTGCCGTTCTTGATAAACAGATTTCCGCGGACGATGGAGTTCATGCGGTCCATCGTAATGATCGTCCCGTTATGTATAAGGATGGATGATGTCATGCCAGCCGCGGCGGATTATCGGTTCATTGATAACGTGTAGTAAAGCAGAGAAAAAGCGCCCACATCGGAAGTCTTGGGAACTCTGTCGACGTGAGCGCTTTCGGCGCCGGGAGCACTACTTCTTCTCGGCAGCAGCAGCTTTAGCATTGCCGGCACTTTCGGTCTTTTCCTCTTTCACCGGCATGCCTAGTTTCGCTTTAACTTCATTCTCAATCCGTTTGAGGATCTGAGGGTTTTCTTTCAGCGCTTGCTTAGCATTTTCGCGTCCCTGGCCCAAGCGCTCACCCTTATAAGAAAACCAGGCGCCACTCTTCTCTACAACTCGATGTGCTGCGCCCAAGTCCAACACATCTCCTTCACGCGAGATGCCTTCACCGTACATGATGTCAAACTCGCTCTCTCGAAACGGTGGGGCAACCTTATTCTTAGCGACTTTTACTCTAGTACGGTTGCCAACAACCCGATCGCCGTCTTTGATAGCGCCGATACGTCGGATGTCCAGACGGATGGAAGAGTAAAACTTGAGGGCGCGGCCACCGGTAGTTGTCTCGGGGTTACCGAACATGACCCCAATCTTTTCACGAATTTGATTGATGAAGATAAAACAGGTATTCGACTGAGAGACGATGGCCGTCAACTTTCTCAGTGCCTGGGACATGAGGCGGGCCTGAAGCCCGGGCAGCGAATCTCCCATCTCTCCATCAAGTTCTGCCCGCGGCACGAGGGCCGCAACCGAATCAACGACGATCACATCAACACCGTTTGACCGAACGAGCGCTTCCGCGATTTCGAGGGCTTGCTCACCGGAGTCCGGTTGAGAGATTAGAAGCTGATCGATATCGACCCCGAGTCTTCCAGCGTAATCCGCGTCCATCGCGTGTTCTGCATCGATATAAGCCGCCACGCCGCCTGCTTTTTGCGCTTCGGCAACAATATGCAGTGCGAGTGTTGTCTTACCAGAGCTCTCTGGTCCGTAGATCTCAACGATGCGGCCGCGGGGGACGCCACCAATGCCCATCGCAATATCCAAGCCGAGCGACGTAGTCGAGATGGCGGGCACGTCTGAGACATCCCGTTCACCCAAACGCATGATGGATCCTTTACCAAACTTCTTCTCTATATTGGCAAGCGCCGCTTCAACAGCTTTCCCGCGATCTAAGTTCAAACGTTCATCAGCCATAACGTACATCGCTTTCTTCCGCTCCTTTTCTCATCGTCAACTGCTATGATTTGCAGCATATCACAGCCGACGCGAGAATGGAACAGTGTTTCATTCGTGCAACACATGCTTTTTCGGAGGGTTGAGGTAATCAATCTGTCGCGCGCAACGGCAGCCCTCTCTGCGTCTTAAGGGTCGTGAGGTAGGGCGCAACTTCTGACTCAGTTTGGCCGAAAATCTTCATCCAGCACTTCTTCAAGGGAGCGGCCCATGCGCTGCTGAACTTGTTCGTGCAGCGAGGGAATGCCACCGGCGGTTTCGTCTCTCGCAATGCGTTCCACCCGCCAAAGCGGAAAGAAGAGGTCGCCAAAGCCCACAAACGGTTCCTGATGCACGACGGCGTTCAGCCAATCGTCGAACGCATTCAGATCAAGACCGCGCAAGAATACTCCAGCCGTCGTAATCTCGTCGAGCAAGCCCCAGCACTTTTCGCGTGGACTGTGTAACACGACTACAATCGGCGTGCCCGCATTGATTCTCATTCTTATATCACGCTCCTAAAACATTCACGGTATCAATCCGGCGACATACTCTCCCACCGCCAAAGCAAGATCATTTGCATCGGCGTCCTCAATCCGAGCCACCAACGCAGAGCCTACCACCGCGGCGTCAGCATACTTCCATACGTCTGCTATCTGCTCTCGTGAGGAAATTCCAAACCCTACTGCAATTGGCAGGTTGGAGAACTTTCGAATACGGTTGACGAGTAAGGCTGCTTCTTCGCTCATTTGTTCACGCATCCCAGTAACTCCGGCACGCGACACAGCATAAATGAATCCGGACGTCTGATCGGCAACAAGCTTCAACCGCTCGTCATTGGAGGTAGGTGCGACGAGAAAGATCAAGTCTAACGAGTTACGCCAAAGAAGTTCTTTCAAGTCACCTGCCTCTTCAGGAATGAGGTCCGTCACCAATAATCCGTCGACACCGGCAATACGAGCCTCACGTGCCAAACGCTCGAAGCCGTACTGCATTAATGGGTTGTAGTAACTGAAAAGCACCACGGGGGTATCGCTGCGCTGCCGCATGATTCGCACAGTCTCCAGAACTTCATCGAGACCGAAACCATGTTTTAGCGCTCTTTCCGAGGCTCGTTGGATCACTGGTCCGTCAGCCATCGGATCACTAAACGGAACTCCCAATTCAATGATGGTGGCGCCTCGTTGACCCAATTCAACTAGCAGCTTTGCAGTAGTGTTGAGATCTGGATCGCCTGCGACGATAAATGGAATCAACCCTCGCTTGTTACTGCGTCTAAGTCTGGCAAAAACTGGGCTGATTCGTGACATAGCAACGTCGACGTGGAACACTGTTTGCACGACCGGTGCGGGCGAGGACGCCCGCGTTCCTAAGAAACACACTCACGAACGGTATTCACGTCCTTATCCCCTCGGCCGGAGAGGTTCACGACTATTACCTCGTTCGTATTCATCTCGCTCGCCAATTTCATTGCATGTGCGACTGCATGTGCTGACTCGAGAGCGGGAATGATTCCTTCCAGTTCTGCCAAGAGTCGAAATGCGGCAAGAGCTTCGTTGTCGGATATAGCCACATAGTTGATGCGCCCGGAATCGTGCAAAAAGGCGTGCTCAGGTCCGATCGACGGATAATCCAGTCCTGCTGAGATTGAGTGTGTAGCAGCAATCTGGCCACGCTCGTCCTGCAAGACGTAGCTTAATGTTCCCTGCAGTACACCGGGACGGCCCCGCCCCTCTGCAATTCGCGCAGCATGCTGACCCAACTCACCACCGCGCCCGCCGGCTTCGACGCCAATCATCTGCACCTCATCACTCAGAAACGGATAGAACATACCTATCGAATTCGATCCCCCGCCAACACAGGCGACCAAAGTGTCGGGCAGCTGGCCAATCTGTTCCAGGCACTGCGCTCGCGCCTCGGTGCCAATGACACTTTGAAACGTACGGACCACCAACGGGTAAGGATGTGGCCCAAGCGCGCTTCCGAGTAGATAATAAGTATCCGCAACATTGGTGACCCAATCGCGAAGAGCTTCATTTATGGCATCTTTCAAGGTGCGTGAACCGGCATCCACCTCGCGTACTTCAGCGCCAAGCAAACTCATCCGAAAAACATTCAGTTCCTGCCGGCGCATGTCTTCGGCACCCATGTAAACAACGCACTGAAGACCAAAGAGCGCACACACTGTGGCGGTAGCAACGCCGTGTTGTCCCGCGCCCGTCTCGGCGACAATTCGTCGCTTCCCCATCCGGCGCGCTAGAAGAACCTGACCCAGGGTGTTGTTAATCTTATGAGCACCCGTGTGAAGTAGATCCTCCCGTTTCAGGAAAATGCGTGCACTTCCACAGTGTTTCGTCAGCCGGTCGGCTAAAAAAAGAGGAGTAGGCCGACCGGCGAAATCCCGCAAGAGTCCGCGCAATTCCCGTTGAAATTCAGGATCGGTATTGGCAGTCTCAAAAGCGGTGGTGAGCTCGTCTAAGGGAGAGACCAGCGTCTCGGGAACATACCGCCCTCCGTACGCTCCCCAATGGCCGAACTCATCTGGTTGGACATCTTTGAAGCTCATCGCATGGTACTAAACGCCTGGAAGGTTCTCCTGCAGGAGGGGCGCGATGGAAACGCGATTACGTCCACCGTTCTTCGCTACATAGAGCGCCCTATCGCTTGCAGCATAGAGCGACCTTGGGGAATGCGCGTGTTCAGGCAGGGCCGCGACGCCGATGCTAACGCTAATCGAACCGACTTCCGGGATTACCTGCCCATTTATGGCCAGTCGTAAACGCTCAGCAGCAAAGGCCGCCTTCTCTCCGGTGACGTTTGCTAACAGCAGCGCAAATTCTTCACCACCCAATCGCGCGGCAGTATCAGTGTCGCGTGATACGTCAGCCAGCAAACTTCCAATATCGCGAATGACCACGTCTCCGGCCGGATGCCCGAAGCGGTCATTGATTGCCTTCATGTGATCGATATCCATCAGGAGTAGCGCGCACGGTACACCGTAACGTCTCCACCTTTCAACTTCGCGGTCCAAGGCAGTACGAAAGCGGCGACGATTGGCAAGTCCGGTCAGGGAGTCGAGGTCTGCTTCAGCCCGCAAACGCTCGAGAGTCTGTTGCAGGCCAACTAACTGCTTCGCTCTCAAAATGAGAAGATCAGATTCCGCCGGCAGTTGGAAGTAATCGAAGGCCCCGTGTGCGAGGGCCGACTGGCGTCTTCCTGACGTGGCTTCTTCAGTACCAACAATGAGCAGGAAGACCCCCTTGTGAGTGTGGCTGAGTATTCTTCCAATCTCCTCAACCGATATTCCCTCGATTCGGTTGCTGGTGATCACCAGGTGTGGCCGAGCTCGTTGCATGGAAACAAGGGCAGCGGTGCCACTCGCAACGCCGACAACATTCAGACCTGCCGAGTCGAAAAGCTCGGGTGATAGCTTTGTTTGATTGTCCGTTAGCAGAAACACTCGTCCGCGCTCGCGAGGGCCACTTGAAGATTTCTGCATCTGGGTTGACATGGTCAAGAGGGAAAGGACTTTAGCCGGGTGAGGTAGCATAGCGCGGCGTCACTACAACTAGTCAACGTTTAACACGACGAACTGCTTCCACAAAAGCGCGCACACGGTCGGGATCTTTTTTCCCGGGGCTGGATTCCAGAGCGCTGCAGGCATCGACCGCATATGGCTCGACGATCTTCACCGCATCAGCGACGTTTTCAGGTGAAAGACCGCCGGCAAGAAAAAGCCTCGGAGTGAGCTGAATAAGTTTCCGAGCGAAAGACCAATCTGAAAGACGTCCAGTCCCCCCGCGTTCGTGTTCGTCGAACGTATCAACCATCAAAGCGCTGGTTTTGTATTGTGTGAGTTCTCTATGATCCTTGTTAGGGTGAACAACCTTAATCACAAACTTGTTCGTTAGTGCGGTGCAGTATTCAGGTGATTCATCGCCATGCAGTTGTACCGCTGTTACATTCGCCACGTCAGCGACATATCGAATGACCTCTGGTGAAGGCTCATCGACAAAAACGCCAACGGTAAGAATTTCTGGTGGGAGCTGTCTTGTGATCTCGCGGACCCTCTCAGGATGAACATACCTTTGGCTCCCCCTATAGAAATTAAAGCCAAGCGCATCCGCACCAGCAGCTGCACACGCGAGTGCATCCCCAAGAGTTGTAATGCCGCAGATCTTAATTTTCGCCATGGCATTTTGGGGTGCGTGGACAAGGAGCGCAGCGACGCGCCGCCGCTTTATCTTCGAACGTTAACACAACTAAAGCGGCGTCGCGTCGCTGCGCTCCAGGAAATCGCCCACCAGCGCCCGTAATTCTTCTTCCGGATGTTCTGCCAACATCAACGCCTCTCCAATTAGGAAGCCGCTATAGCCAAGAGCACGCAGTCGCGAAAGGTCATCGCTGGTGCGTAATCCGCTTTCGGAAATCAACACCACGTCCTCAGGCGCAGCGACCGCAAGTTGCTCGGACGTATTTAGTGACACCTCGAACGTAGTCAAATCACGATTATTAACGCCGATCAGTTTTGCACCGCACAACATAGCACGTTCCAGCTCTTCGACGGTGTGCACCTCCACGAGCGCATCGAGTCCCAACTCAGCTTCGGCTAGGTGTCTTAATCGCAGAAGCGCTTCATCATTTAACGCTGCCACAATCAACAGCACCGCATCCGCTCCAGCAACCGCTGCTTCAAACACCTGGTATTCTTCAAATATAAAGTCCTTGCGCAGAACGGGCAGAGATACCGTTCTTCTTACTTGGCTTAGATCGTCCAACGTGCCACCGAAGTAATCCTGCTCCGTCAAGACAGACACAGCCACCGCCCCACCAGCTCTGTACAGCTGAGCGATTTCACCAGCAGACCTGTCAACCCGTATTGTCCCTCTGGAAGGTGAACGGCGCTTAAATTCTGCGATGATGTTGACTCTATCCGGTGTCTCAACCGCTCGACGAAGCCTGTGCGGCTGCACGCCCTCACGGAGGAGTGTTGCGTTTCGTTGCAACACCGCGGGAGGCACTTGTCGTTTAGCAGCTTCAACACGCGCCCGCTTGGCTTCGAGAATCTCGCTGAGGATATGCATCAAAATGTTCGTCGGACAGTTATTTGTTAGTCAGCTCCACAAGTTTCTCAAGCTTATTCAGCGCCGCCCCACAATCAATGCTTCTCTCCGCGAGCCGAACGCTTTCGTGAAGGTCGGGCGCAACACCAGCGACATACAACGCCGCAGCTGCGTTTATGAGCACCAGATGACGCGCTTCATCCTTTCGCGTTCCATTCAACACCTCGCGAATGATGGCGGCGTTTGCATCAGCGTCACCACCGCGAAGCTCATCAAATGAACTCCTGAGAAACCCAAAGTCTGCCGGACCGACCTCAAATGTTCGGACACTTGCTCCTTCAGCTTGCGCGACAAGCGTCTTCCCATTCAGCGTGATCTCGTCCAACCCATCCTCACCATGCACAACCCAGGCGCGCTCGGTTCCAAGCAGCGAAAGCGTCAGGGCCAGTTTCTCAACGAGATCGCGCCGCCACACCCCGACGATCTGAAAACGCGCTCCCGCAGGATTGCTGAGCGGACCCAAGAGATTAAAAGTGGTCTGCACGCCAAGCTCTCGGCGCACAGCAGCTACTCTGGCCGTTGCCTGATGATAGAGCGGCGCAAACATAAAGCAGATACCGATCTCTTCCAGACAACGCTCAGACAGTTGCGGCGCCGCCGCGATATTCACCCCGAGGCTTGTTAGAACGTCAGCGCTCCCAGAGCGGCTGCTTGCGGCGCGGTTTCCATGCTTTGCCACGGGCAAGCCAGCACCTGCGATGACAAAAGCCGCTGCTGTCGAGATGTTGAATGTCTTTGCCGGGCTAGATCCAGTACCAGCCGTATCGATGAACTTAGTTTGCGAACAGTTGATGTGAACTGCACGTTTCCGCAAGGCCGAGGCCAGGCCGGCAAGTTCTTCAATGGTTTCACCTTTTGTCGAGAGCGCCGCGAGCGTGGCAGCGATCTGGACATCCCTTAAGTCTTCGCGAAGCAGGTCCTGCAGCAGTTGCTCGGCCTCATAGCGATTGAGGTCCTCACCTCGCATCAGGCGAACTAGGAAAGTATCTTCAGTAGGCATGGCTAGCCATTTCGGTCGGCTGGGTAATTCTAGAGTTTGAGAAAGTTTGCCAGCAGCTGCTTGCCTTCAGGCGTTAGGATGGATTCGGGGTGAAACTGTACGCCTTCAAGCCTCCGCTTGCGGTGTCTCAAACCCATGATTACCCCATCGCTCGTTAAAGCAGAGACTTCAAGGCAATCCGGCAGGGTGTTTCTATCCACAATCAGCGAGTGGTAACGACCTGCCTGAAATGGTTTCGGAATTCCGGCGAAGACTGTTCTTCCGTCGTGTGAGACTTCAGAGGCCTTTCCGTGCATCAGGATGGGCGCGCGAATCACTTTGCCGCCGAATGCCTGCGCAATTGCCTGATGTCCAAGACAGACACCAAGCATCGGCACCTTGTCAGACAGTTCAGCGATTACCCTGAGCGAGATACCTGCATCATCAGGCGTGCCCGGGCCGGGCGAAATGACGATTCGCTCCGGGCGCAATGCTGACTCAATCTCAGCGACAGTTACCTGGTCATTGCGGCGCACCTCAACGCGCTCACCCAGTTCACCGAGATACTGAACAAGGTTGTAAGTGAATGAGTCGTAATTATCTATTACTAGAAGCACAACGTAGTTGTTGGTTGTTCGTTGTTAGTTGTTCGTTGTTAGTTGTTCGTTGTTGGTTGCTGATTTGTTCGTTTTTGGGCTTTGGTTTTAGTCTTTTGAGACATTCGGTGTTGTCGCTGAAGCTTGCCTTGGACCTTGGACCTTGGACCTTGGATCTTGGATCTTGGATCTTGGACGTTGGACCTTGGACGTTGGACCTTGGACCTTGGACGTTGGACCTTGGACCTTGGTCGTCGGCCTTTACCTTAACAATTGTGCCAATTCCGGGCGGTTGTTTCGTTCAGCCCAGTATGCGGCCGTGTTCCCGTCGTTGTCCTTAATCTTCCGATCTGCCCCCTTCTCGAGCAGCAGCTTCGCCGCTTCGAGCTGTCCATATGTCGCCGCCCACATTAAAGCGGTACCGCCAACATTGTTTTTGATGTTCGGATCCGCGCCTTTCTCCAGCAGCAAACGCATTATGTTCACATTTCCGAGTTGTGCCGCACTGTGCAGCGCAGTATCCCCCTGCTCATCCTGAAGCGAGACATCTGCTCCACGTTCGATCAGTCCGGGAACGACTTCTTCTCGATTTCGCGCAACGTAGACCATCAATACACTGACACCGTTTGCGCCACGCGCATTAATGTCCACTTCAGGTCGAGCCAAAAGAAGAGCAGCCGCGTCCTCATGCCGGCTTCCAAGAGCACGCAGGAGCGCCGTATAGCCGTTTGGGTTTTTGATGTTCACGTCGGCGCCCCCAGCAAGTAGTGCCTTAATTACTGGTACATCACCACGCCTTGCAGCCCGCATAAGAATAGTCTCGCCATCCTGATCGCGGACGTCTGGGCTCATGCCAGCGGACAAAAATGAGTTGACGGCGAGCACGTCCCCCGCCGCAGCCGCCGCCAAAAAGCTCTTCTCATCAAAGTCGTAGCCGCGCAGCTTCAACAGACGCTTTGCGGCGTCAGGATTTGGTTTTTCCGTTGTGGGCGTTGAACAGCCTGAAAACAGTGCTACCAGGATTAGTAGAGCTACTCGACACTCCATTCGCCCCGTGCCGATGCCTTGACTAAGGATCATTTTGAACCTGCACATTGGAATACTATCGCACGATTAATCTTGACGGGTCGTTCAGGTTTCTCCCCAACAGCCGGTGCTTGATTGATTACGTCAACTACTTCCATCCCTGTGATTACGCGACCGAACACGGCGAACTTGGCGTCCAGGTGACTAGCCTCATTAACGAGAATAAAGAAATGGGTGGTCGCACTGTTGGGCTCTTCGGTTCTTGCCATCGAAACAATTCCGCGTACGTGTCGGATAATTCCCGGTTCATCCAGTAACTTTCGACTCATCCTCCTGGCCAGCTCGGCATTCCACCTCTCGCCGGTTGAAAGATTTCCGCCCTGGATCACAAAGTTCTTCACTACCCGACTAAAAGTCGTTGTATCCAGAGCGCCTGTGGAAGCGAGATTCAGAAAGTTGCGCACTGCTTCCGGAGCAGAAAGCGGTAACATCTCTATCTCAATTGGTCCAAGCTCCGTTTCCAGTGTGACGCAACTGGCAGCCATCTTTTCAACGGAAGCGTTGTCGAAAGGTTCAGGCGGGGCAGGCGCAGCTTCAACCGGACGGGCGTTGGCCTTTTTTGGACCATCTTCAGGTGTGCTTGTTGGCTGTTGACAAAGAACCACCAATGGGACCATCAATGTCCAAACTATAAAACTCGCAATACGAATGCAGTTGCCCACCTCTATAAACCCTTCTCTGCTAGTTCGATGGCGCGAAACAACCCTCGAGCCTTACTCACCGTTTCAGCGTATTCGTGTTCTGGTATCGAATCAGCCACTATACCAGCCCCGGCTTGGACTGTTGCAGTGCCCTTGCGCAATACAATAGTCCGGATCGCGATACACGAGTCGAGATTGTCCGCATAATCCATATATAGAACCGCGCCGGAGTAGATCCCTCGTTTGTCAGGCTCAAGCTCGCGGATGATCTCCATGGCTCGAATTTTCGGCGCTCCCGTAACCGTCCCGGCGGGAAAACAAGCAGCCAAAGCATCGAAGCGATCAAGTCCATCGCGCAACCGGGCCCGCAAACCCGTAACCAGATGCTGAACATGTGAATATCGTTCGACACTCATCAGATCTTCTACCCGCACTGACCCGTAATCCGCCACTCGGCCCAGATCGTTACGTCCGAGGTCCACTAACATCATGTGCTCAGCTGTCTCTTTTTCATCAGTCTTTAGATCCTCAGCCAACACCCAGTCTTCCGTCTCAGTTGCTCCACGTTTACGCGTACCGGCTATGGGTCGATAGTCAAGCCGCTGGCCATGACAGCGCACCAACATCTCCGGAGACGCTCCGATCACTGATTCGTCACCGAGGCGCAGCAGAAACATATATGGGGATGGATTGACCGTACGCAAAGAACGGTAGATGGAAACAGCATCGCCCGAATACGGGGTTGAAAACCTTTGTGACAAGACCGCTTGATAACAGTCACCAGCCGCAATGTACTCTTGAACTCGACGGACAGCCTGCTCGAAATCGGGCCGTGACCAGTTCGACTGCGGCGGATCCTTCTTTGAAAGCGAAGGAATGAGGGCCGTTCGTTCAATGCGGGGCGCTTGACGCAGCTGCTGTTCGAGTTCAGCAGTGCGCTCTACCGCCCGATCGTAAAGTTCGCGCAGACGGCTGTGACTACCTCGGGCGTCTTCAGTCAAGACCACAGAGACAATTTCCAGGCGCTGGCGCACACGGTCAAAAGCAATGATGTTTCGAAAGAACATCCAAACAGCGGAAAGGGCGGCATCCAACGGCATCGTCTCCTGTCGAACTTCTTGTGCTAACGAAGGCTCGAACCATTCAGCAGCATCGTAACCAAGGTAACCGACAGCCCCGCCCGCAAATGGAACCAGACCTGCACGACGCGCGAGAATTCGATCTCGAAAATATGCTCGCGCCCACTCTGTTGCGATTACCGGATGAATTTCACTCTTGCCTTCTTTCTCGACTACCGTGTGAGTGCTGAATCCACGGACGATCATCTCGGGATCGACGCCTAGAAACGAATAGCGCGCGATTCGCTCCCCGCCCTCAATCGACTCAAGAAGAAATGCATAACGCGACGTGCCGGCAATACGAAGAAATGCGCTGACGGGGGTTTGCAGATCTGCCAAAACAGAGCGAACCACGGGCACGACGTTCCCTTGTTCGGCCTCGCGTTCGAAATCTTCAAAGGTTGCTGGCTGTAGGTCGAGCATGGTGAAGGACTTCTTTGATTTACTCTGATCTACCTCCAAATCCAGATTTGAGCCAGTGACCACCATCGACAACCAGCACGGCTCCGTTGATATAGCTTGCCGCTTCAGAACAGAGAAACACGGCGGCTTTCTCTATGTCCTCAATCAAGCCAAACCGGCCCAGCGGAATGCTCCTGAGTATCTTCTGTTTAATGGGCTCAGGAACAAGGCGCTTCATCCCCTCGGTGTCTTCAATCGGTCCCGGCGCGATGGCGTTTACTCGAATACCATACCGGCCCCACTCAACGGCTAGATTACGCGTCAACGCATCCACACCCGCCTTTGCGGCCGAAACGTGTAGCTGCATTGGCGTGCCAAGGTAATGTAGTGTGGCGCTAATGTTCAAAATTTGCCCCCGGTTTTTCTGTAATTCGGCAAATGCTCCGCGACAAACATTGAACGTTCCCTTCAAATCGATATCGACGACGGTGCCAAAGCCGTTGGGCGACAGATCTTCCGCTCTACAGAGAAAATTGCCCGCGGCTCCATTGACGACAATATCGACCTTACCGAACTGCTCAATTGTCGTTGACAGCGCGTGCTCAACCTCCGGCGGATTACGAACGTCGGCAGCGACAGCTAGAGCTTTGCCCCCGCTTGCAACAATAGCCGCAGCCGCGGGCTCCAGATGCTCCATCTTTCTGCTGACGAGTGCGACTCTCGCGCCCGCTTCAGCCAGGGCTCTTGCTACACCACCGGTGATTCCTGTTCCACCACCCGTAACGAACGCAACGCGGTCATTTAGTATTCCATCGGCAAAGATCTGATTAGTCATAGGTTTGTACTCATGTGGTTGATATAAGGTCGTGACTGTAAAATGAATATTTGACCCTTCATGTAAGCCCATTCAATGTCTTGATCTCGGTTGCGAAACACCCGCTTGACTGCAGATGCAGCCCTCACCAGACGCCTGATCACATCGTCAGTCAAGACGTTTCGTTCTCCAGTAATTGCCACCTCTCTGACACCGCCGTTTTCGGCGAATGTCAACAGACTATCTTCATCGGAACGGGTTAGCACCTGAACGGCATTCGTGCGCGGCCGAAAGATAATCTGTTCAGCCACTCGCTTGCCCTCAACCACCTTGATCCCAAGGCCACGCTTTGCACTGATGTAAATTGCGCCCCTGTTCTCTCCATCGAAAGGATCCGTTGTGATCATTACACCAGAACTCTCGGAATTAATTCCCTCCTGAATCAGGACTGCCATAAGAATCCTTGAATGGTCGATCAGGGCCCTTTCTCGGGCTTCATATGCCTCGAAGTTCCAAAGCGAGGCCCAGACGGTTTTGATTGCCTCAATAAGCTGGTCATCACCTTTTACATTCGGAACGGTCGTGTATAGCCCGGCACCACTAAAGTTCGGCAGATCTTCTGCGTTCGAAGAGCTGCGCACGAACAACCCTTTGCCCAGGTACTCAGTCGCAACCCGGCGGCGAATCTGCCTACTCAGTGATTCAGCAAACCTTCCCTTCTGAATTAGCGTACGAAGCCCTGCGAGTTGCTCTCTTCGGTAAGCAGGATCGTGGACGAACTTCTGATCATTCAGTAGCTCGTAGATCCGATCGTCAACCGCATTGTCCTTAATGAAAGCATGGTAGTAGTAAAACGGAATAGTGAATCCACCGGGAACGACTATCCCCGGAATTCGCGCGTTTGCAACCTCACCCAGGTTCGCCGACTTACTGCCGAAGGCAATACTCGAATGACTTCGTTGTGTCCTCAACGACAGCAGCCGCTTCTCCGAGAGGTTGTAACGCGCTTTAACTACATCTCGCCGTTCAGCCAACCTCCGTTGGTACTCACGCAGTTGGTCCATGTCGGCCAATTTGATCGAGTAACCGTCCCTCCTCGTCTCAAAACTTATCCAACGGCCGTCGTACTGCTTGAGTAGTTCATGGGCGTTCTTTAGATAAGCATTAGGAATACCCCAACCCTTTGCGAGCAAGTTGATGTGCGATAACGGGGTCGAGGGTTGGGCGGTGACTATGCCAGCCACCGGCGGCAGCTGAACGGGAACTTCGTTCAATACCAGGATCTCGTTGAAGCCAATCTCAACATGTTGATCGAGCTTCTCGATCAGATGAACCCTGCCCAATCCCTTAGCAATATTCAGGGTCTGGTAATCCTGCTCTTTACTAATGTCGCTTTGTAGAACACGCTGGAGACCAGTAATCGACTGTGATTCCTGATCCTGTCGCAACGAGTTGGGCTTATACGCGACTGGGGCAAAGAACGTCTTGTTAATAACGTCAGATGTCAGCTTGATCTGTTGGGCTGGGACTAAATCGCCCTCCCAAAACTCAAAAGTGAAACGCTTGACGAGGGTTTGATAAGCAATCGTACCCAGAATGAAGCGCCGGTTAGGTTTCAAATAATTGTTTTCAAAGAACTCACGCCCCCTATCCAGAGACAGGTAGTTACCATTGACGAAATCCTTGTGAAAGGAGTAGCGCTTCTTGTTAACGTAATAGATACGGTTGTTGTCCTTGCGATCGATAACAAATATGAGGTGCGGCAAGGCGTAAGGCGTATCAGGATCGTATGTGACGGAAAGCCTGTCAAACTCTTCCCGCGATGAAATCGACGGCAATGATCGCGGAGACTCTGCCTTTTGTCCGTGCAGGACAGGAAAGGCTAAGAGCAAGAGGAGAATCGCCAGGCCAATTCGCGTCGAAATAATTCGAGAATGCATGTCTATCCGGAGTTGCTTAGAGAACGAGTTCGGGCTGTTGGGATTCACGCTGCAGCAAAGCCAAAAGGTCGTCGACATGACGCTTTTCGGTGAGAAAGCTGTTGATGTTGATTCTCAACACACGCCTGCCCCTTAGCACTGTCGTAGTTAACCAGGCTTCCCCTCCCCGTTCGATCCGTTGCTGCAACTGCTGCTGCATCCGGTCCTGCACCGGACCATCGGCATTGCGAATCTTATCGGGCATAAACCGAAAACAGCAGACCGCAGTTTCCACCGGGCTTGCTCGCTCGAACTCCGTCAGCGAGTCAATTCGTTTCGCGAAGTATTCTGTCAGACCAATTTGTCGTTCGATTATTTCAGCATAACCACGTCGCCCAAGAAATTTGAGCGCCATCCAAAGCTTCAGGGAGTTGAATCGGCGTGTGCCCATTTGGCCGTAGCGAAAGAAATCAAACTGCACGTCGTCGCCACCGCGGTCTTCACTGAGATATTCTGGGGTGATATCGAAAGCATCTCGCAGAACGCGACCACCTGCCCGCACAAGCACGGCGCCGCACGAGAAGGGAACGAACATCCATTTGTGCGGATCAAATGTAATTGAGTCGCCAAGATCAATGCCATCAAGCTTGGAGGCGTGAATCTCTGAGAACAGTAGCGGCCCACCATACGCCGCATCTATGTGATACCAGCACCCGAATTCCCGGGCTACTCCCGCAAGCTCCCTTAAGGGGTCGACAACTCCCGTCGAAGTGGCACCAGCCACACCAACGATACAGAATGGTTTACGGCCTTCCGCAAGATCACGTTGGATAGTATGTCGCAGTTCATCGATCCTGATGTGGAACAACTCATCGGTCGGAATTTTGCGAACACTCTCTCGCCCCAAACCCAGTAGGTCTGCGCTCTTCTCAATTGAGTAATGGCACTGTTCAGACGCGTAAATGTAGAGTTCCTGAGGGACTGAGCGCACGCCATGAGTAATCACTTCCCGAGAGACGCTATCGCGGGCACATTTTAGGGCGATCAGGTTTGCTTCCGAGCCACCGCTCGCCAACGTCCCATAGCTTTCACTTCTATAGCCCACCATCTGACACAACCAACGAATCACGCGGGCCTCGATCATGGCGGACGTTGGTCCATTACGCCAGGCGCCTGCATTCTGATTTAGTACGGATGTGAGCGCGTCGGCCCATACACCGATCGGGAGTGGCGTGGGATTAAACTGTCCGAAGTACCGCGAACTTGGAACAAGCATGGCGTGAGGTGCCACTTCCGTCTCAAATCGGTGAAGGATCTCTTCGATCTCGATGCCTGTCTCGGGAAAGGGTTCGTCAAATAGGCGTTCGGTGTCAGCGACGGTTGCCTCGGAAGTCACGCGACGCGAATCGAGTTGGCGGACAAAGTCAGTGATGATCCTCAGTACTAGTCTGCCGATCAGCTCGTGTTGTTCAGTGATATCTTTCATGGTTAGTAATCATGCGCTCGAAGGTTTGCGCTTGAAGCCAGCTTCGCGTAAAAGCGGAAGCAGATGAGCGAAGACTCGATGCCCTTGGCAAGCAACATCGACCGGGAAAGATTTCTGAAGGCGCTCATGCGCTCGGCTCCAGACTATCAAATCGAACTGAATAGGAACACACAAGAGCAACTATCTACATACTTCTCACTTGTGACGAGGTGGAACGAGCGGCTTCACCTCACTGCACCTTGCACACCTGAAGAGTTCGCCACCAGGCATGTACTGGAATCGCTGACGCTACTCCCTCACCTTCCCGCGAGGAGCAGGGTTGCAGATATCGGCTCCGGTGGCGGGTTACCCTTGATTCCCTGTCTGATTGCACGTCCGGACCTTCGAGGTGACTTGATCGAGGCTTCCGCAAAGAAGGCGGTATTTTTGCGCGAGGCGTTGAGGGAGACGCACACCTCATCGCAGGCAGCGGTGCTGAACGATCGTTTCGAAAATCTTCCTGCCCCAACGATTGATTTCGTGACAAGTCGTGCACTCGAGCGATTCCAGGAGATTTTGCCGGAGTTAATCGAATGGGCGCCACGTGACTGTAAGTTCCTGTTGTTTGGTGGCGACAACCTCGCGGAGCGATTGAGTCAGCTCGGTCTCAATTATGATCAACAGTTGCTCCCAAAGTCGAAAGGACGGTTCCTCTTCGTGATTAGCGGGTGATTATTCTCTTATCTACGCACCAACCGGGTAACAATGACCTCGTCTGGTGGTGAACCTTGCTGTGGGTACACTGCTGTCTGAACCTGATGATCTCTACTTCCCCACACAACAATGGATGCATATGGGTCTGTTCGACCAGCCACTCCTGATTTTCCCACCTTCCTCAATCTAACAAGGATGCGGCGCAGCAGGCTGGCCCTGATTGTTCGCTCATGAAAGCTCACTTGCCCACTATTGTTTGTTATCT
This sequence comes from Pyrinomonadaceae bacterium, assembly GCA_035283645.1. GTDB lineage: Bacteria > Acidobacteriota > Blastocatellia > Pyrinomonadales > Pyrinomonadaceae > PSRF01. The sequence goes on along the minus strand of DATETN010000048.1, from coordinate 3,813 downwards.
GCCTCTCCTCATGACCATCCGTTTCCAATAGGTAATGCTGCCAGTGCTGCGTGACATTAATCCCCGCTACAGCTTGTCCGCTGTCATCCTCCACCACTACTAGCTCCCAAGTTGGCACGACTGTTGTTTGCCAGGGGAAAAGAAGCACTGACAAAATGAGCACTAATAACAGAATCAGCGCGATCTTGAATGGCCGTGGCAACTCAAGAACGCGCTGAAAGCTTTTCACAGGACTGATTGGGGGTTAGCGCACTACGTCGATTCCGATGACATGCTGACCTGAAATCACAAACTCCGCGGGAGGTAATTCCCGTTCGTAAACAGGCGACAGCACAGTCGGTGTATACCCACCTGACGCCCGATCGCTGTTTAGCGTCGCCATGACCGATGGAGGCAGATTTGGCAGTTCATCTGTACCGATCACTGCTCCGGGAGTAATGCGGAAGAGCTTTACGTACAACCGATCGCTCTTCTTCAGCTTATTGATGGCCCGAACAAGCTGGCCCAAATCCTGGGGAACAAATGACTTATTTGCCGTGCCCTCCTGCAACGCCCCACCGTCGCCGACAAACACCAGCAATTGTCCCGGTGTTGCATCTTCAGGAATCACCAGCGGAATCCGCTGCACATGCTGTTCGCCAGACTCTGTACGCACATAAGCCTGGACTTCGATCTTCTCACCGCGACGTACCTCGGTCCGATCAACTGCAATTCGTTCCAAGTTACCAGCATACTTCGAGTCTGAAGATGAGATATCCAGAGTAACGCCTTCGATTTGCACGTCCTCAAAGCCGCTGGTCAGTAACGAGCCGATCGGCGCTGCGACAGACCCGGCAGCAAGAACCGGGGAGTTCATCGCTGAGAAGCGTTGATCGAGCTTAATCGTTTCATGGCCCTTTACAGCAATCGTTCCCTTAAGCGTGATAGTTGATTCACCCAGGGCGCGCTCGCTCGAGGTGATCGTATTGAAGATAGAGATGTTCAGTAGCAGTGGCGTCAAGAACGAATCGTTTGCTATCTCATAGGCAAAGCTTTCGGTCCGGTCGCGACTGGTGCGCAAGTTGATCTTAACCGGAATCATCTTCGGCGCTTGACCCAGCTTCCCGTAGATTCCGCTAGATCGATCCTGGGAGATAGCACCAACCATCAGGCCAGGGATTGCCAGCTTAAATGAGTTGTTGACGTTCGGAATGACCGTAACAACAGAGCTCTCAGTCATCGGCATATCGGCCATTCCCAGGCTCAGGAACGGATGTCCAAAAGCATAAATGAGATCGCCATCTCGATAAGTGACAGTGCCCGACGCCGCAATCGAATAATCTCCACGAATCAACTGCACGCTTATAGAAGTACCAGGCGTCAATGTCTTCTCAGTAGCTTTTGCTAGCGGGGTGATAGCAGCCGAGCCACCCGCCCCGGAAACAGGCAGTAGTCCATTCGCGATTAGCTGCGGTGCGAAGAGAGCTAGAGTCTCCTGCGAGATTCCACTGAAGACGACGGGGGTCGCAATTGGCGTCATCTGCTGGCCCAACAGTGGCAGTAAAGGTGAGCCTGCACTAACAGGTGCAATCAGTGTCGCACCGCTCACGGCGGGACCGGGCAGTGTTGGCTTCCAATTGATACCGCTGAGTTGCGCGATCGAGACGGGACGCGGTTGGGTCGCCGGTCTCGACAAAGCACCACCATTCTCGAAGAGATCGATCATCTGCTTAATCGGGGTGATGCCGCAAATTGGCTCTTTTGAAAAAGGAAAACTAAAGGCAAGCGCACCCACCAATTTGCCGTCGATAAAAACTGGCGAACCGGACATTCCGGCAAAGACTCCGGTCTTTTCTGCATTTGCCCCACTCAACCGGGCGATGATGGCCGACTGACGGGGTGCGGGGAATCCGGGTAAGACCCCTAAAATCTCAACGCCAAACTCCTGTGGCTCGGAGCCTGAGAACACCGTTCGAGCGACGCCCTTCATCCCGGGACGAAGGTCTTCAAGCGGGAAGAAGGGTGAGGTGGCAATGGACGCCTTGTTTTTGACGCTGGCCGAGGGCGCTTGCGCACTGGCAGAATCGATGAGAAGCGTTGTAATAAACGCTAAAACTATGATGGAGAAAAGCCTTTTCATTCGTACCTCAAAACCTTCTCTGAAACCACAGATGTGGCACTCGCGACTATAACTTTCGCGCTAAAAACGGTCAAGCTACTAAGAAGTCAGTGTGGTAACTACTCCACGTTTTCCTTGACAGATTTGTTGCTAATTCTTAGAGTGAGCCCCACAAACGGTCGCTATTTCTCAACAGTGCACTCTAAACCGAACCCTCTCTTTCCAGTCTCATCGAGGAAAATGAAATGCATTCCAATCTCCCACACCTCCTCAATGCACTAGTAGTGTTTTTATTTATGGCTTTCGTCCTCGCAACCACGCGTCCTAAAGTTGTGGACCGTATAGTAGTGGCGTCTCTCAGTCCTCCAGTAGCTGTTGATGACAACTACACCAGGCACGGTAGCGGACTCATCGGCCCGCTGTTAGCTAATGATTCCGATCCCGATGGCGATCCCATAACCGTACAGATTGTCACGTTTCCCACCCATGGATCACTTTCCGGCCACTGCTTTTCGTGAGTTACGCGGACGGTTCGGGATTCACGTTCGCTTACGATGCAAATTTGAGACTAACGACAGTCACTGATGCGTTAGGCAACATAACGGAATCTCATGCGTATGACAGCCAAGGCCGCGCGCTGACTTCGGAAAAGCGCGGCGGGGTTGAGCGTTATACCTTGAATTATGTGAGCGCCACCGAGACCCAGGTGACTGACGCGCTAAACCGCGTGACGATGTACACGTTTGACAAGAGCAAGGGGAGAAATCTGGTAACGCGGGTGGAAGGCTTTTGCGGCTGCGGCAGTTCGCAGGTGCAACAGTGGACCCATGACAGCCAGCTCAATGTAATTTCGGAAACTGATGCCTTGAATCACGTCACAAGTTACACGTATGACACTAACGGCAATCGTCTGACGGAAACCGACCCGGCCGGCACAGTCACCTTCACTTACAACCAATTCGGTCAGGTGTTGACGCGGACGGATCAGATGAACGGCGTCACCACCAACACCTACAGCGCTCAGGGCAATCTCCTCACCGGCAGAGACGCGCTCAATAACACCACGACCTTCACCTACGATTCTCGCGGTCAGTTGCTGACCGTCACAGATGCGCGGGGAAAAGTTACGACGCTGACGTGGGATGCAAGCGGCCGGTTAAGTCAACACAAAGACGCACTAAACAACATCACGACTTTCGCATACAATTCGCGAGCGTGGCTCTTGAGCACCACCAACGCGCTCAACCAAACAACCACGTATGAATATGACGCGGCGGGCCGGCTGAAGAAGATCATCTATCCGGACACGAACTTCGTCCAGTTCACTTATGACCTCGCAGGGCGAAGAACCAAGATCAGGGATCCGCGCGGAAATGAGACCAACTTTAGTTACGACGCTGCCTATCGACTGGTCAGCCAAACGGACGCGGCAAACCAAACGACCAGCTTTGCCTACGACCTGATGTCGAATCTCATCTCAAGTACGGATGCGCTCGGACGCGTCACCGATTATGAGTACGATGACTTCAATCGCTTGAAAAAGGTCGTCTATCCACCGGCTTTCTCAGGCTGGACGCGCTTGCAGGAGACGATCACGTACGACGCGGCGGGGAATGTGACGAAACGGATGGCTTTGCACAAAAAGTACGAAAATAAGCTTTTTCTCTGTGCGACCTTTGTGTCCTCTGAGTCTCCGTGGTGAAGGAACTCTCGAA
>DATETN010000047.1:0-4284 GCA_035283645.1 Pyrinomonadaceae bacterium | reverse complement strand
CCCGGTCTGAGCCAAAAACTCCAATTGCCAAACGTCTGGCCCAGCTTCGAGAGAGTACGCTTGACCGGCTCTCCGATCCTGCGTTCGCGAGACTCTCTTTCAAGAACCGGAGTCGGAGGCAATGCAGTTACCTGCTCAGGGACTTGAATCGGTTCGGTCCGCGTCGCGTCATCAAGGCCGAGTGCCGGGTCATGATAAGCAACGTTAACCGTCGGCCACGGCCCGCTGAAGTTCAAATTCAAATCGAGTGTCCGGCCTTCACTGAATTTGACGTGCGCCTCTTGCTCGAGAGGCCCATCCGGAGGCGCGCCGATGCTGGAAAACAGCAGGCAGATTCCCTGCTCGCTGAACACTTCAACAAATCCAACACGCTCCGTGAGGTTCACTGAGAGAGCCAGGTTGTTCGACTCAGCGGAAACGCTCTGCGAGCCGAGCACATAGCCGTTGACGGCAACGCGCAACTCCTTCGGCCGATGCTCGAGAACATCGCTCACTCGACGGCGCGATATTTGTTTCAGCTTGCTGATGTCTCCTCCACCAGACATTCCGGTCCCTCCGTCTTCTCCCGGGCCTGAACCGCCGGGCGGCCTCGGATCTCTTCCGAAGGTTTCCATCGGGAAACGCTCAGCCAGCGATGGGAGATCGAGCAATGTGTTGACGCTATCCAGGCACCGAGCACAGCTGACGATGTGACTGAGGTATTCGGTGCTCATGTCAGCGGGCTGATTCGAGTAGATCTGTTTAAGTTCCGCTTCGTTGCGGCAGTCGCCGTTCCGTGCCAGGAAGATGCTGTTCCTTAACTCGCTCAGAAAAGCAGCGACCGGAACACCGATGCGGCTGTCGGGAATAGCAGCTTCGGGTTGGCCTTCAATCAGTTTTAGAGAGGACGGATCTTCAACGTAAACGAGCGCCTCATGACGCGCCAGCGAAAGCCATTTATCAACCACGTTGCGGGTGCTGCGAAAAACCTGTGCGACCTCACTGGGGTAATAACCGTGGAAGAACCTTAGAATCAGCGCGCTTCCAATCTTTGACCGCTCCTTGCGTCGACAGGCGTACTGACAGGTCAAGCGCAGTTGCTCGCGCACTTGCAGTTGGGTGTGGGCATCGGCGGCGCGCAAGCCCGCTTCGGCAGAATCGTAGTCGGTAGCCGAGAGCGCCACCGTTTGCACGATTGCGGCCCGGCGAGCCTGTGACACGTTCATATTGCGCAGCATGATTAAGAGGTAACCGTCAAGATCCTGGATGGAAGCGATTTCGGGACGAGAGAGCATGAATTGGACAAAGGCGTTGTGGACCAAGTCCTGCGCCCGCTCGCCTCCGTTGGTCAGGCGGCGCGCAGCCTTTAGCAGGCGCTCGTAGCGCTGCATAAAGAGATCTTCATGGCTGGGCGCAGTCTCTGGAGAGAGCTTCGGTTTAGTTAGTCCCTTTAACATTCCCGTAACATCACTTCTATTAGTTAAGGACGCACGAGCAGAGGAAACCTGACGAGACTAATTTAGGGCAGACGAAGTTTTTTTGCATGAGGATTGGCTGTCGTGGGCGGCACGATCCGTGGAATCCTCGCGTCTCCTCTGCCGTTATGACGCATGTGATACTTCCGGGCCGATGGTTGTCGGAGGTGGAACCTAATGGGAATCTCAAATCTGAAGCCTTCGCCCTCTCAATCTGTGGTAGAATTCGCGTCCCCGGAGGCAAAATGAGTTCTGAGCGCATCACGATTGATCCCGCGATTTGTCATGGCAAACCGACCATCCGCGGCTTGCGATACCCCGTAGAAACGATTTTGGAGCTCTTGAGTTCCGGAATGACGATTGATGAGATTTTGGCCGACTACGAAGATCTCGAACGGGGCGATATTCTCGCGGCGCTCAGTTTTGCCACCCAATTGGTGCGCGTCAAACGCCTTGAACCAGTCTTGCAATGAAGTTCCTGATCGACGCTCAACTTCCTCGTCGATTAGCACATCGCTTGCGGCAGTCAGGATTTGAGGCAATCCACACTCTCGATCTTCCTGACGGCAATCGCACGTCCGATTTGACTCTCAATGAGATTTGTAATAGCGGGAACGTTATCCTATCCTAGTAACGAAGGATGCCGATTTCGTGGAGTCATTTATCGTGCGCCGAGAGCCACGCAAGCTGTTGCTGATTTCAACCGGTAACATCAGCAATAAGAACCTTGAAGCTATACTCAGCGCCAATCTTAATCGCCTGATTGAAGGGTTTGATACTTTTGACTTTATCGAACTAAACCGGATCAACGTGATCTTTCACATGTGACGCCTCGCGGTTCGCAATTCGCGCCTGCCACGGTCTAACGCTCCCGGAATGTTCGAGGTCCCCTAGTGTCCTGTCCTAGAAATAAATGAACTAAGTTGATGAGGTATGCGTCTATAATGGCGGAGGTTAAAGATGCGTACCGGACGACCCAAAAAGCCTTTGCTCTTGAGCCCAGAAGAACACGAACGACTGCAATCGTTGGCCCATCGGGCGCGTAGTCAACCAATGCTGGCGCGGCGCGCGCGTGTGATCCTCGCCTCCGCCGAGGGTCTCAGTAATAAGCTCGTCGCACACAAACTGCGCGTCTCGCCGGGCATGGTGGTCAAGTGGCGGGCGCGATTTTTGAAGACTCGCTTGGAAGGTCTTTATGATGAGCCACGCCCTGGTGCACCACGCAGTGTGAGCGATGCCCAGATCGAACAAGTGATCATTCAGACTTTGGAAAGCACCCCACGCGGAGAGACCCATTGGAGCACGCGCAGTTTGGCCAAGGCCACCGGACTCAGCCGCATGACGATCAGTAGGATTTGGCATGCTTTCGGTTTGCAACCTCATCGGAGCGAAACTTTCAAACTATCACCCGACCCGTTGTTGATTGAGAAAGTGCGCGACATTGTGGGTCTTTATCTAAATCCGCCCGAGCATGCGGTAGTGTTCTGCGTTGCCGAAAAGAGCCAGATTCAGGCCCTCGATCGCACCCAACCACTATTGCCCATCCGCCCGGGCCAGGCCGAACGCCGCACCCACGACTACAAGCGTAATGGCACTACTTCACTGTTTGCCGCTCTGGAACTCAAGAGTAGCCGCGTGATCGGCCAACTACACCAGCGTCATCGCTCTCTGGAGTTTCGCAAGTTCCTCGATTTGATCGAGGCCCAGGTGCCTGCCGAACTGGAGGTCCATATCATCCTGGATAACTACGGTACTCACAAGACGGCCCTGATCCGGAAATGGTTTGCTAAACGTCCCCGCTTCCATCTCCACTTCACTCCCACCTACGGTTCCTGGATCAACCTGGTGGAGCGCTGGTTTGCCGAACTTACCAACAAGCGCATTCGCCGCGGCGTTTTCCGCAGCGTCAAAGAACTGGAAGCGGCCATCCGTGAATACATCAAGGTTCACAATGAAGATCCCACGCCCTTCGTTTGGACCAAAACGGCTGACCAAATTCTGGACAGCATTGCTCGCTATGCGCGGCGCACCCTCGCTGCAACAACCCAATGACTTATGTCACGAACCATTGGGACAGGACACTAGTGCCTCATTTCGAAAGTATTCAAAGAGCAATCCATGAAACTGGTTCTTTCCAGACCGCGTAACGATCTGAACCTGTCCGCCAGGCTGGCGCCCCGATTCGGCGGTGTAGGTGGATGTTTGAATCTTGAACTCCTCCAAGGCATCGATGGAAACGAGATTACTGGTACCACCAGTAATACCCGTCGCCGGGTATGAGCCTGAGACCTGAAGAGATTTGGCAATAGCACCAATACCGAAATTTGCTCCGGCACCATCCACAGTGAAATAATTTGTGCTTGCCCGTTGGCCATTTACGCTGAATTGACCGGCGTCTTGCGAAGCTGCACCGGACGTCGCAATCGTCACACCGGGTGTTAGCAGAACCAGCGAAGAAAAGCTTCGTCCGTTGAGCGGCAAATTTCCGACAAAGGTTCGATCAATAACGGTGGCTACACTACCTTCGGTCCGAACTGCAACAGCACTCGCCTCGACATTTACCACGCCGGAAATATCACCAACCTTTAGCTGTATATTCAAAGAGCGATTGTCCGCGACATTGAGCACGAGATCGTTGACCTGGACGGTGCCAAAACCGTCCTGCGAAACGGTCACGGTATATGTGCCCGGCGGCAGCAGCGGGACCGTAAACTGGCCTTCGCTGTTGGTGGTGACATTGCGCTTGAGGCCCTTTGCGGGGTCGGCGACGGTGATGGCGGCGTTCGCTACGACCGCCCCGTTCTGATCGGCTACCGTGCCGCTCAAGGTC
>DATETN010000046.1:0-36007 GCA_035283645.1 Pyrinomonadaceae bacterium | reverse complement strand
GCAGGTTTCAGGGTTTGCCAAGATAGCTCAGCTCGCGCGAACGGTCGGCGCGTCGGCGTGGGGGACGAAACATCTGCGACAGCGAGCCTCGTACATGCCGCTTGCTCCCACAGCCACACGCTCTTCAGATTCAAAAGTTCTTTGGGAGTAATTCGCGGGTTGTCCACACCTCATACAGATGGCATGAGTCTTTGTGATGTATTCGGCAACAGCTAGGAGCTGCGGCATTGGTTCCCAGGGCTTGCCTGTGTAGTCCTGATCCAACCCCGCAATAATCACACGAATTCCACGCCCCGCCAGTTCATTGGCGACTTCAACCAACTCAAGACCAAAAAACTGGCCTTCGTCGATACCTACCACTTCCGTATCAACTTCGAGCTTATTCAAGAGTTCCGCAACATCACGAACGTTTGCGGATTCGTGGCGGATCTCTGAGTGCGAGACGATATGGTCCTCCGAGTAACGCGAGTCAATTTCGGGCTTAAAGACTTGTACTTTCTGTCGGGCGATCTTTGCACGACGCAATCGCCGAATGAGCTCTTCAGATTTACCGGAAAACATGGATCCGACAATCACTTCAATCCAACCTTGCGTTGTATGCAGATGGGGGACGGGTTCTTCGTTCATTACTCTTCTTGATTGCGTATTTCTTTATCGAGCACTTTCTGTGCTTGCCGATTGTTCGTACATCTTAGGATTGTAAAACGGTGCAAGGGCAGCAATTAAAGCCAACTCGAAGCTCATCGATCTCGTAACCAGATCCCGAGACAATACTCCCCACGCGCCTTGGCGACTTCTTACATCCTGCTTGCCAGAGACCTCGTCGATAACGAGACCCAATTCCCGCCGGCCCTCAATTACCTTTCGCGCCAGAGATTCCGGAACTGTTATGGAAGGCGCTGCGCCAAACGCTCCCCTCTTGCCGTCCGTTGCATAAGCCCAGCCACGTAAAAAAGTATGCCACTCCCCTTCAATCGAAATAGAGTGAAAGCCACCTTCCAGCCCCACGTAAACGTCGGCACTTAGTCTCTGATTCACTAGTAGATCACGTACCGCCAATGCCCTCTCACGCGCTCCCTGCATCAACTGCCAGTCGTTAAGCGGCATGGCTGGAATACTCGTGTTCACCGTTCGTGCAACGACAGTTGCCTGTGCCCACGTGGGGTCCAGTTCGGCGATGCGGGCGACGCTCGCACGTACCGCCATGATCTTGGCAGCGCGATCGGAACCCAGTGCGATGGAACGCCGTGCAACCTGGCTATTCGAGTGGTTCAACTTATCTGATCTTGTAGCATGAAGAATTAGTGTTGCACAGGCTAACAAAAGCTGGTGCAGTTGGCCAATTGCAGCACTTGTGACTCGCACCATATCACGGGAAGTAAGACCTTGAGGACTCAGTAGGTTGTTATCGTGTCCAACATTCGTTCTAAAGTCGTCTTGACTTTCAAATCCCTCGTTGTTGTAATCCAACCTAATCCTACAAAGTCAAATCAAAAGTTATTAGGCAAACTAAACTATTGGAGGTAACGAGTGGCTGTTGAGGAGTTAGTCTACGATTGGAACCTTGTGGAACCAGCGATGGTTCCCCCGGGACGACCCATAAGCTTCGATGACGAGACCCTGCGCGACGGCCTGCAGTCACCTTCAGTCTGCGAGCCTCCAGTTGAGAAGAAGATCGAGCTACTGCATCTGATGGATGCCCTGGGGATCGACACCGCCGACATAGGGTTGCCAGGCGCTGGTGGAACGCACGCAGCCGGAGTTGAGCGATTGGCTAAAGAGATCGCCGACAAAAAACTCCGAATTCGTCCGAACTGTGCCGCCCGCACTCACAGGAATGACATCCTTCCGATCATTGAGATTTCACAGCGAGCAGGAATTCCGATCGAAGCCTGTACTTTTATTGGTTCGTCTCAAGTTCGTTTCTTTGCGGAGGATTGGACACTGGACAAGCTGTTGAGAATGACTGAAGAGGCCGTCACGTTTGCTGTCAGCTATGGCATTCCTGTCATGTATGTTACTGAAGACACCACCAGGGCTAATCCTGAAACGATCAAAGCGCTTTACACAACGGCAATCCGCAGTGGTGCAAAGGCCGTTTGCGTTTGTGACACTGTGGGACACTCAACTCCGGACGGAGCTCGAGCGGTAGTCAAATTCGTCAAACAGATCATCGAGGACGAGGGCGAGAAGGTTCGGCTGGATTGGCATGGTCATCAGGATAGGGGACTGGGCGTCATCAACTCCATCGCCGCCATCCAGGGAGGCGCAGATCAAGTCCACGGTTCAGCACTTGGCATGGGGGAACGGGTTGGTAACACGCCAATGGACCAATTACTTGTGAATTTGAAGCTAATGCGGTGGATAGACAATGATCTCTCTCGATTGCGAGAGTATTGCCAAGTGGCTTCCGAGGCTTGTCACTGGACCATCCCGCTCAACTACCCCGTGTTTGGTAAGGACGCGTTTCGGACCGCGACGGGAGTGCACGCGGCGGCAGTTATTAAGAGCTATCGCAAGGGTGACGAAGGTTTGGCGGACTTGGTGTACTCCGGGGTCCCCGCCGGCCAGTTCGGACTTGAGCAAGTAATCGAAATCGGCCCAATGAGCGGAAAGTCAAACGTGATCTATTGGCTCGAGAAGCGCGGCTTTGAGGCTAATGACGAAAGGGTTAACCGCATTTACGATCGGGCCAAGCAATCTTCCTACGTCCTCACCGAAGACGAGATTATGCAACTGGTCTAATCCACGTTTTCCAATGAGCCGTTCTGTCCCAAATGCTATGAATGTAGCGGCCCAGCCGTTGACACATCCGGACCGCGCCTTTTTCGTCGAACAACTGCTGGCGAAGCCCAAAGTACAGGAGGCGTTTGAGTACTTTGAAGGCTGCGAGAAAGAGATAACTCGTGAGCAAATGGCGATCTGCTCTATTCCCGCGCCACCTTTTAGCGAATTGCCCCGCGCTCAGTATCTCCGCGAGAGATTCATAGAAATTGGCCTGCTGGATACCGTTATCGATGAGGAAGGTAATTGTATTGCAGTTCGAAGCGGTGATGCCAAGAAGCCTCTCGTTGTTGTTAGTGCCCATCTGGATACCGTCTTCCCAGCCAGTACGGATTTTCTGGTACGCAGAGTTGGCAATAAGCTTTTTGGTCCCGGAATCTCCGATGACGGATGCGGTTTAGCTGCATTGATCGCTCTCACGCGGGTCTTTCAATCCCTACAGATTTCGACTTCAGGCTCACTGCTATTCGTGGGCTCTGTTGGCGAGGAGGGCGAAGGCAATCTGCGGGGCGTACGGCATCTTTGCACGAAAGGAAAATGGGCCGGAAAAATTGACGCCTTCATAAGCTTTGATGGACCAGGAGTCGAAAACATAACCAACCGGGCACTGGCGTCTCGTCGATATCGCATTCGCGCGCGTGGGGCTGGTGGTCATTCGTGGGCAGATTTTGGAACGGCGAACCCTGTTCAGGCACTCGGTCGCGCTATCGCTAAATTGGCAACGTACCCCACGCACATGCACCCGAGAACGACGTTCAACGTTGCGCGCATAGTAGGGGGCACCAGCGTGAATGCAATACCCACGGAAGCACTAATGGATGTGGATCTTCGCTCAGCGACAGACGAGGGACTTGTACGACTGGATGCGTTCTTCCGCCGCGCGATACAGGAAGCAATTGACGACGAGAATAGCGCCGCACGCAAGGACAGTCGTCCGCTTAACGTGGCGGTCGATCTCATTGGTGAACGCCCGGGAGGTGAGACTCCAGAAGGCTCTGCTCTTGTGCAGCTTGCGTTAGAGGCAACGCGAATGCTCGGGTTCAAGCCGCAATTAGATCAAGCCTCTACCGACTCTAACCTACCAATGTCTTTGGGTATTCCAGCGATTACTCTGGGGGCGGGAGGTACTTCTGCAAACTCGCACACTCTTGAGGAGTGGTACGATGCAACCGACCGTGTGGCTGGTTTAAAACGAGCTCTACTGGTGATTTTGGGATCGGCCGTAACCCGGTAAGATCAGTTGATCGGGATCACAACCGTAGCTGAACCGGCTTTGCCGGCTGGAAAGCGTTTTTGGCGGGCGATTCTTACCGCTGTTGCGTCAGCCCCGCTGGCTTGGGTGACTCTTCCTGATTCATCGTACGTGACTGTGACCGTAACCCTCCTGGGACCGCTCGTTGAGCCGTCGGTTGCAGCAGTGGGTTTAGGTGAGCGGTTGAACGTCGGAGCACTTTGATTTAGTGCGGTATTCTGTGTCTCTCGTGCTGCTCTTGCACGTTCCCGTTGTCGCTTCGCTGCCAGCGCGGCTTCGTCGCTTGATTGTACGTTCTGTTCATTCACAGTCTCAGTAGCTTCGGTGAGAGTCGGCTGTTCGGTTGGGGTTGCGACTGCTGGTTCTGCTACGGCAACCGGCGGGTTGTCAGCTCTTCGATACCATCCAGCAGGTACTCCTATTACTGCGACGCTTGCGAGAATCGCCACGACAACGGCGGCGGTGATGTACTGGTGGGAACGACCGAACCCTCTGTTTTGCAAAAACGACATGAGTGCCGGGTCTGAGTCTTTGGTGAGGTCTGCTGAAATCAACGGATCCTCGTACCGATCTTCGTCCTCGTTTTCGGCTCTATAGCTGTCGGTGAATGCCTCTGCCGGAGTGATACCTTCGTCCAGCCGCCTTAGGCCTTCCAAAACCACCTGGGTCCAAGGTTGGTTGATGGTCCTTTCGGTGGCCTCTGTCGAACCGCTGAACTCAAATCTGGCGTTTGGCAGGGTCAACGCGTAATAAACAGCATCTATACCGCGCAGAACGCCAATCCTCGCGTCGACAACAGAGCCCGTCTGTAAGTAAAAGTAACCCGGTCCCTGCGGATAGAGGACCTTCAGCTGGCCCGTCTTGCGTTGGTTACAGAAGAACTCGATTAGTTCAGAGAGCGAGAGGTCGCTCAAATGTCCTGTCAATGCCATTGCGAATTAGCTCCTAAATCGGGGAGTAAAATGTCTTAGCAATCCTGTAGTGGACCGTTGCCTAAGGTGTAAGTGAGAACCTGTAGTTTATAACTCCCGAGACTTTTACAGGCTGACCGGACAACTTTGTTGGTGAGAACCGCGCGCGACGAGCCGCATTTACGGCCGCCTCAGCCAAGCTGGCTGGTCCGCTAGCCGCTTTTGCTGAAATCACTCTTCCAGTCTCATCGATTACGACTTCCACAACTATGGTTCCAGAGATACGCATGCGCTTTGCTGAGTCTGGATAAGCAGGAGGCGGTAAGCTAATGGCTGACCCGTTAAGCACACCTCCTGAAATTGGTTTTAGCATCGGTTTGGGTGTGGGTGGAGGTTCGGAATCCAACACCACTTGCGGTGCGCGTGAAGGAGTATTTTCCGAAACGGCTTTCACGTCTGCGGTGCCAACAGTATTCAGGTCCACCAGGTCGACGCTTGCTGACGGCAACGGCTGAGTCACGTTGTGAGTTCTTCCCGACTGTTTTGAATTGACCTTTGTCTCGCTTGCGACTGCAGGCTGCGCAGAAGCCGGGGCCGACTCGGGGGGAGTGACCATCCTCATCATGTTTGCGTCGAGGTAATACATGATAGAGCGATAGGTGACCTCGCTAGGTTCGAACACAAGCTTTCCACCCTCCACTGTTGCAACAGACGTTGTCATCTTGTTCCAGTTTCCGGCGAAGTCGAACTCATATTTGTAAAACTCTTGACTCATGAGACTGCCGTCATCATTCAGCAGTGTCATCTCATTGATATTGCCCTTTTCGTCATATTTGTAGACCTCTTTGCCACTCAAGGCACCGCCAGGGACTGGAAAGTACTGGTTTTCAACCTTGTTCCCTCTGATATCGTAAGTGACCACTTCAACAAGGGTTCGCTTTCCTTCAACCAACCTGCCTCCGTCGTGGCTAAGTTTCACGACTTCAGTGCGCACGCGCCGTACGGGTCCCGTCAGGCCATCCCTGGAGCGATCATTCTCGGCGACCGACGTCGCGGAGGATGGTTCAGCGGCAGTATTCCGTGCCGTCAGGGTTTGTGCTGAAACGCTGTAGGCTGCCGTAATGCAGGCGACAGGGACTAAGAACCCGCGCATTAGCTTTGACATATTTGACTCTCCTGACTGAGGAACTGGGGACAAGTTATCTGTAGGAAGGAGTTCTGAAACGAGTTCAGAACGAACCCGCTGCCGCTTTCGGCGGCATCCGCATAGTAGCTCGTTAAACGACGTTTGTCCAGTACAAACTGCTGGTTTTGCTGGGGATTCGGGTAAGAATTCCGCCTCTGTTGACGTTAGCGAGTGAAGAGTGTCGACAATCGGCTGGAGGCTAGGACGCCTCTGGTAGCTTCGTAGGCCTGCTCCACCGAAATCTCATCAATAACGGCGCTTGAAACAAACCGATGCCGATCGCCAAGTGGCAGATAGCTCTTGGGAGTGGTGTTGTGTATCAAAACGACTACTGGCGTGCCGACGGCGGCTGCAATGTGCATTGGGCCCGTGTCGTTTGAGACGAAGACGGCCAAACGGGCCTGCGCCGCGGCTAGTTGTGGAAGGGTTAATCTACCCATGAAAACGGTTCCTGAGGGGAATGTCTCCTTGAGACGTTTTTGCATGGATGCTTCCTCGGGGCCTAAGAACAGTAACACTCGGACTCCGTCGTTTCTTATTAGGTAATCAGCAAGTTGTGCAAACTTCGCTGCGGGCCACATTCTTGACGGATTTCCAGCCCCTGGAAAGAGGCCGACTAGGGGAAAGCCAGAATCGGCTCCCACTTTCCGAAGGATTCTGTCCACAGCAGCAGCGTCCGAAGATGTGGTAATAATCCTGGGCTCCCTCTCAGATGTCTTAATCCCCAGCGGCTGAAGCACATCCAAATATCGATCTATTAAGTGTCTTTCGCGATGATCCTTCGCAACCGGTGGCCGCGGTTCGAAGTTCGCCAGAAAATCCAAGGAACGTGGTGGGCGTCTCGAGAACAAACGCTTCGGCGCGCCTGAAAGGAACCCCAGAACGTTGGTCTCAGACAAACTATGCAGATCTATTACAAAATCAAATCGTTCCCGTCGCACCTGTAGTAGCAGCTTGAACATCCGCATAATGGAAACGAGCTTTGGTCCGTCTCGCAAACCAACTCGATCTACGCCGATGATCTCATCGGCGTATCCGGCCAGGCGTACGATGTCGGCCGCAGATTGGCCAACAGATACGGTAATGTGTGAGTTTGGGAATCGATGACGGATTTCGCGCAACGCGGGAAGGCTGAGCACCACATCCCCCAGTTGCCCGAAATCGATAACCAGAATCTTTCCTGGGTGAAAACTCTCTAACTCGCTCAATTCTCTATTTGCCTTAAGTCGCGTCCGGTCATCTCTGTCGGCTGTTCAACTTCAAGCAGGGCTAGCAAGGTCGGGGCTACATCTTCCAACGCCCCGCCGGAGCGAAGCCGAGTACCCTTTGCTGCTTCGTCGACAAGGTGAAAGGGAACAGGGTTAGTAGTGTGTGCCGTGTGTGGCTGACCCGTTTTCGGATCGATCATCTGCTCAGCGTTACCGTGATCGGCCGTAATCAGCGTGATCCCTTTAAATCGTCGAACTGCCTGAGTTATCCTTCCCAAACAAGTATCTACAAACTGGCAGGCCTCGATCGTCTTATCGAGTTTGCCTGTATGACCGACCATATCTGGATTCGCGAAATTTACAACGAAAACGTCCGTTTCATCCTCGTCGATTCCTCTTATCACGTTGTCTGTCACTTTAGATGCGGACATCGCCGGATCCAAGTCATACGTGGCAATCCTTGGCGATGGAACCAGCAATCGACGCTCACACTTGTATTCTTCCTCCACCCCGCCATTGAAGAAATACGTAACGTGCGCATACTTTTCCGTCTCCGCTAGGCGGAAATTCTTTACACATAGATTTGCCCACACCTCGGCCAGAACGTTTTTGTGTCGAAAAGGAGGAAAAGCTATTGGCAAGGAAAAGGTTTGGTCGTAGAGAGTAAAGCAAACATAGTGAGTTCTTGGCCGGTCAGTAACATCAAACTCGCAAAAGCCCTCTATCGCAAGAGCGCGCGTTAATTGTCTGGCTCTATCTGGTCTGAAGTTAAAGAAGATTACTGCGTCGCCCTCTCTTATCGTAGCGACGGCCGCGGAGTTTGCGTCCATCAGATAGATCGGCTCAACGAACTCATCTGTGATTCCCTTAGAGTACGAAGATCTGATGGCGGTTATGGGGTCAGTGGCCGGTTGGCCAACAGCGCGTACCAGGAGTTCGTAAGCTCGTTGCGTTCTTTCCCAACGCTTGTCGCGATCCATTGCGTAGTAGCGGCCTACCAAAGATGCGATCTGTCCGGTTCCAATCTCTTGTAGTTTCTCCTGCAGCGCATGAACGTAATCAACTGCAGAGGCCGGCGGAGTGTCGCGGCCGTCGAGAAAGCAGTGGATATAAACCTGATTCAGATCATGTCGCCGTGCCATCTGAACCAAGGCGTACAGGTGTTCCTGGGATGAGTGCACTTGTCCGTCAGAAACGAGCCCCATCAGATGTAAAGCCTTATGCCGTTTCTTCGCGCCCTCGATTGCTTCTGTTAGTACGGGATTCCGAAAGAAGGAACCGGTTTCGATTTCGTAGTCCACTCGTCCGACGTCCATTCGAATCACCCGCCCCGCGCCCATATTCAAGTGGCCCACTTCTGAATTCCCCATGACACCAGCGGGCAAACCAACGCGAGTACCGGAGGCTTCGAGCAGTGTATGTGGGTACTTCTCTCTTATCTCGTCATAGTAGGGGGTCGCTGCGAGTGCTATAGCGTTTCCCTCAACCGAATCTGAATATCCCCAACCATCTATTATTATTAACGCGACTGGCCCCAGTCTTTTGCTCAATTAAATTCCTCCTCAATCACATACTCTTAAAAAGGCTGCTACGCTTCAGGATCAAAGCGCTCCATCCACCGGTCCGAATTCTCCAACGCGATAAAACCGAACTTTCGATACAGTTCATGTGCATCTTTGGTCGCTAGAACCCAGCGGCGCATCCCAACAAACTCACGGTAGTTCACTATTATCGACAGCAGCCATTTACTCAACCCGCGTCCTCTATAAGCCGGTAGTACAAACACATCTGCAAGCCAGGCAAAAGTTGAGCAATCCGTCACGACACGCGCAAACCCAATCTGAGACTTCCCCTCATAAAGACCGAAGTTTACTGAATTCTGAAGCGATTTTTTCACCTCAGAAAGCGTGCGGCGTTGGGCCCAATACGAACTTGTAGAAAGAAACCGATGTATAAGCTCGACGTCCAGCCTCTCAACGTCCGTACTGATCAAATATGGTCCTTTACGCCACTCGCTCGGCATCACGACACACCTATCGTAATGTACATCGGGCTTATAAAACACGAAAGGCGCAAAGCTCTCACCCTGCGCCTAACTGCTCCAGCTCTGGAAGTTCTAACGAGCTGACTGACCCCGCGTGCCTCGCCTGGCCAGCTGCTTACGGTTTTGTAACTGATAAAAAGCCTCTCGGCCGGGAAATCTGGCCGCCCCGCGCAGATCCTCTTCGATGCGTAACAACTGATTATACTTCGCGATCCGATCCGTTCGCGAAAGCGATCCGGTTTTGATTTGTCCGGCATTGGTGGCAACCGCCAGATCTGCGATGAAAGGGTCCTCTGTTTCGCCCGAGCGGTGAGATATTACAGCCGTGCGGCCACTCGTCTTGGCCAACTCGATACATTCAAGCGTTTCAGTAAGGGTGCCGATCTGATTTACTTTGATCAAGATCGAGTTGGCGACTCCTTCCGCAATCCCTTTCTTCAGGAACTCCGTATTCGTAACAAAGAGATCGTCACCAACCAATTGAATCCTCTCACCAAGTCGAGTGGTCAGTGTCTTCCAACCTTTCCAATCGTTTTCGGCCATTCCATCCTCGATTGAAATAATCGGATAACTGTCGCACCAGTTGCTCCAGAACTCCACCATTTCATCGCTCGATAGGCGTCGTTTGTCACTTTTCTTGAAGACGTATGCGCGGCCATCAAAAAACTCGCTGGCTGCGGGATCCAGGGCCAGCAGGCATTGGTTTCCCGCGGTGTAACCAGCCAGCTTGACGGCTTCGAGGATTGTGTCAATAGCCTCCTCGTTGGATCGCAGGTTTGGGGCAAAACCGCCTTCATCTCCTACACTCGTTGCGTAACCCTTACGTTTCAGTACAACGCGCAGGCTGTGAAAGATCTCGGAACCCATACGCAACGATTCGCTAAACGAAGCTGCCCCGGCCGGTACTATCATGAACTCCTGAAAATCCACATTGTTATCTGCATGAGCTCCGCCATTGATGATGTTCATCATAGGCAAAGGCAGGGTTCGCGCGTTTGGACCACCAAGATATTTGTAAAGCGGTAGTTCCAGATGTGCTGCGGCAGCTCGAGCTGTAGCAAGGGAAACAGCTAGGATCGCATTCGCTCCAAGCTTCGATTTAGCACTCGTTCCATCAAGTTTAATCATCGCCCGGTCAATTTCAGCCTGGTCCAAAGCGTCTACACCTTCAATAACAGGCGCGATAATCTCGTTAACATTCCGGACAGCTTTGAGTACGCCTTTGCCGCCGTAGCGCTTCTTATCACCATCTCGGAGCTCGATAGCTTCGTGCTCACCTGTCGAAGCTCCGGAGGGTACGGCAGCCCTGCCTGTTTCGCCGCCGATCAGCGTAACTTCAGCCTCGATGGTGGGATTGCCGCGCGAATCGAGGATTTCCCGCGCAGATACTTGTTCGATCCAGCTCATCGACTGTGGTCCTTCTATTGTGATCTATAACAGCGCGCAAACTGTAACATCGCCGGAGTCAAAACTCGACAACCCACAGCATCTCTACGCACTCAGGTCGGATTGGGCGATGGTTGTCGCGAACAGACCGCGAGCCCAGCATCGACCAGGTTGTATTGCCAGGCTTGGTGGGCCCGGTGAGTGACTGGGGTTTTAAGAATGTTCTTTAGTGGCCAGCTGCAGCGGCGGCGCGTGCCCGAATCGGGCGTCGGTCGTGCTTACTGCAAGCTCGGGCCAGAGCTTGTTCAACTCTTGGCTCGATACTGCATTCCGGCTGCCGGCAGACTGCAGCAAGTTCTGAAACTACGAGGTAGCGTGCGCGTTCGAGCATGCGCTGCTCGCGAAATGAAAGCGGTTTGACGTGACTAAGGTAGGTGAGGTGCTTCAACACATCAGCGACCTCAAAGATGTCACCGGTACGCATCTTCTCCGAAAACTCTTTAAAACGATCTTTCCAGTCATTAGCCGCAGAAGAGAAATCGTCGGCAAGCGTTCTTAGAAGCATCTCACATTCACCAGATGAGATGGGAGAGCGCAGACCGACCTCGGCAGCGTTCGAAACGGGAACGAGAACAACAGAATTGTTCTGCGCGAGTCGAAGAGTATAGAAGGGGAGTAAGTTGGCGCCTATTTGCTTTTGCTCAACTTGCTCGATGGTTCCGATTCCATGATTGGGATAAACGACTTTCTGGCCGACTTTGAAGCCCACCACAGCACCTCCATCGATTAAGAATCAGACTGCGCCGCACACGCGGGTCTGGGGGAAACCCTGCTCGACGCTGACGCGCCGGGTTTCATTGTGGAAAGTGACTGAAGTCTAACAAGCGCTTTCGCACAGCGTCAAGGTTCTCCTCGCTCGACCGATGTGAAAAGTGGAATAAAGACATCAAACCAGAGTCGGGCGATTAGGATACTGCGAGGGCAAAAAGCTCGTTTCACGATGATTCCGCTACGGCGCGCGCCGTCCCGCGAACGATCTGAACGACGATCGATCACTTGGGGCAGGTATATAGTTAACGACCCTAAGTCTCGTCTGTGCGTGTTAACACCTGCTGCTATGACTCAACGCTAATTGCTTGTAGAATAAAATTCACGCGCACCTGCCAACAGGAGCCGTTTCCACGAAGACCTCTTTATGGCAATCCTCCGAATTACAGACGCAAGTGGCCGTCAGTGGCTATACAGCTTGCAACAAACCGCCTGTACCATCGGCCGAGCGCCAGACAACACCGTCGTTCTTGATGACCCAAGAGCCTCTCGTTATCACGCTCACATAAGACCGGGGCCCGACGGCTCTTACACAATCGTCGACGGCGCTGTTATCAATGGTCAGCTCCGTCGAAGCGCGAACAAAGTCTTCATAAATGGCGAGTCGAACTACGAGCATGACCTCAAGAATGGTGATCGAATCACAATCGGCGCTAGTACGATGCGGTTTGAACAGGCTGCTGAGGAACGAACGACCGAGGTTCGCTACGACGATAAACCTTTAGGACACACTCAACTGCTCATTTCGGCGAATGACGTCATGAGCACGGTCTTGCAATCGAAGCCCGAGGAGTCAATGCCTGCGTCCCCGGCTCGAGACAAGGTCTTGGAGGCGCTGCAGCGCAAGGCAAACATTCTCAGTGCCCTCTACGAGATGAGCAAGACCTTAGGCTCGGTGTTTGATCTGGACGCAATTTTTGCCAAGGCAACCGATGTCATCTTTCGATCAACACCTGCGGACCGGGTTGTTGCCTTGCTCGCTGAAGGTGATGGTAGCACCAGCCCCGAAGACCAGGAGTTAAACCCAATCGCAATGCGTGCCCGTGATGAAAAGCTGGAGGATCATGCCCGTCGCCTGAGCATCGGGCGGACGATTACACGCAAAGTGATGAAGGACAAGGTGGCGTTGCTTTCCCAAGATGCCGCCGCTGACGAACAGTTCGCTGGCGTAGACTCGATCGTTTCTCAAGGTGTTCGATCCACTATCTGCGCGCCGTTGATCGGCGAGTCGCGCGTGCACGGGGCAATCTACGCAGATCGACTTGATCCATTTGCCTCATTCAAGCCGGATGATCTTGAGCTGATCAGTGCAGTCGCCGCACAGACAGCTATCGCCGTTGAGAACGCACGAGCACACGAGCGTTTGGCCCGAGAGGAGGTGGCCCGGGCAAACTACAGCCGGTTCTTGCCGGAGTATGTGGTTAAGCAGATGCTCGAAAACCCGGAGTCGTTCAAGCTCGGGGGCGTCAATCAGACAATTACAGTATTGTTCGCCGACATCCGGGGCTTCACTAGAATCTCCGAGCATGCGCCACCCGAGAGAATTGTCGGACTCTTAAATAAGTATTTCTCTGCGATGACCGACATCATCTTTGCGCATGGTGGAACCTTGGACAAGTATCTCGGCGATGGACTAATGGCTTTATTCGGAGCTCCCACGACAACCCCTGAGGACGCTAATAATGCCCTCAATGCTGCTGTCGCGATGCAGCGTCGAATGCTGGGAATTAACCAGGAACTTCAGGCTGACGGCTTTCCGGAATTGGGCATCGGCATCGGGTTACACACGGGTGAGGTCACGGTCGGGTACATTGGTTCTGAACGACGTTCAGAATACACAGCGATCGGGGACACCGTGAACACCGCTTCGCGGCTCCAGGCTAATGCAATTGCGGGCCAGATACTTATTACAGATGCAACTGCAAAAGCTGCTCACAGCCGTTACAAACTGACGGCTCGTGACCCGATAACAGTTAAGAACCGCACACAGCCTGTCGCTATGTGGGAGGTTGATTGGCAGCGGGCCAGTGGCGCATCGTAAGCCCGTTGGCGCTGCATTGAGTTTTGAGCTGCAAGGAGGGAGAAGCGTGGTGAATAGAAGCGGACGTTGATAATTCGTTCGCACTCGTTCACCATCTTTTTGTTTATGTCTTTCATGAGCAAAACCAGCTCGTTCATTGGCCTAAGGGCACTCCGGAACCTCGTTTCGGATTCCATGGCCATCGACATGGGTTCCGCCAGCACCATCATAGCGGTACGCGGACGAGGTGTAATTGTGGATGAGCCCTCAGTCGTCGCCGTCAACAAGATGTCAGGCGAGGTCATTGCGGTGGGTGACGAGGCCAGGAAAATGCAGGGCCGTGAGGCTCGAGACGTGGTTGTGATTGCACCTCTGGTTGATGGTGTTGTAGCAGATTTCGAACGAACTCGTGTCATGCTCGATCACTTCGTGAGATCAGCTCGAAGTGGATTTTCTCACTTCAGCCGACGGGCGGTGATGAGCGTCATCTCGGGCGTCACCCAAGTGGAACAACGAGCTCTGTTAAGCGCGGCGGAGGAGGCGCACATTGGTCGCGTTTACATGGTCGAGGAAGGGTTGGCGGCAGCGCTCGGTGCAGGTGTACCGATAGATGACCTGCATGCATCTGCGGTGGTAGACATTGGTGGCGGAACTACAAACGTTGCAGCAATTGTGAATGGGTCAATTATTGCTTCTCGTGCTGAACGCGTGGGGAGTACCGATATTGACTTCGCTATCATGGACCGTCTCAGACGGCACCGTGGTTTGACGATAGGCCCTCAAACTGCTGGGCGGCTAAAACTCGAACTAAGTTCTGCAATTGAGCCACATGGTCACGAGAGGAAACTCGACGTACGAGGCCGGGATGTTCAGACAGGGAGTCCTGACGCCGCCGTCGTAACAGCAGCCGAGGTTTACCTCGTGACGGTTCCTATCCTTCGGCGCATCGCAGACGAAGTTCGACAAACGCTCTCTGAATTGCCGCCAGAGGTAGCCGGAGACATCTACGATCGAGGAGTCATTCTCACTGGCGGTGGAGCGATGATGGAAGGCATGGCACAATATCTGGCAAAAGAGTTGAATTTGGCGGTCAAGGTGGCGGACGAGCCGCGTTACGCTATCGTTCGCGGGTTGTCACAGATGTTCGATGAACCACTGTTGTTGCGACGGGTTGCGCGAACTGATGCTCATCCGTTGATTGAAGCGGAGCCAAATCCTTTCACCGCCTAGATGTGCCGGTCGATGCAATGAGAGTAAGAGGTTTCTTTTCGCACCAAATCACAGTAGCTCGAGTCTACGGCATTCCCGTGCGCATCGACTACCGCTGGTTTATTGTCGTGGCACTGAGCGTTTGGTTGATTGCTGGCAACTTTCAAAGCCATGTTATTCAACTTGGAAACGTGCGAGTACGCCCAATGGAGCCCATGGCTGCATGGCTATTAGCTCTGGTCAGCACACTCGGCCTTTTCGCTTCGGTTTTTGGTCACGAGTTGTCTCATGCACTGATGGCTCGCGCTGAGGGAATTGACATTGAGGAGATTGTCCTTCATCCGTTTGGCGGGTTAGCGCGACTCCGGACTCAACCGCAAAATCCCGGCGCCGAGCTTCGCATCGCTGTCGCTGGACCAGCAGCCAGTTTTCTTTTTGCGATTTTGGCGTTCGGTGCGAGCAAGATTGCAGCCTTGGGCAATCACGGCGCCACCATGGCTGTGTTTTTTCTTATAGCGTGGGGCAATCTTCTGCTGGCGGTTTTTAATCTCTTCCCTGGTTATCCCTTAGATGGTGGGCGTGTGTTACGGGCAGTGATTTGGAAGCGTAGCGGCAATATCACTGAAGCAACCCGAATGGCAGGCATTTGTGGAATTCTGATTGGCGCCGTACTGATACTCTTTGGAATCTACATAATGATTGCGCCCAACTGGCGTGCCTCGCAACCATATTTCATGGGAGCGTGGTCCATACTTGTTGGTTTGTTCCTGCTCGACACGGCCGCGTCAGTGGTGAAAAGCGCGAATAGTGCTCACATCTTGACGGTCGGTGAGACGATGTCAGCGCCTATTACCATCCAACCCGACCTCACTGTCAGTACTCTTGTTGACGAGATTCTACCATTACACAGGCAAACCAGTTTTCCGGTAGGTGTTGGCAAACAGCTGCACGGCATCCTCGCCCTTGAGGACATCAAGTATTTGCCACGCGATCGTTGGCGGATGACGCTCGCCCGTGAAGTAATGAGACCAATTGGACCGAGGCTCTTTGTGGCCCCATCAGCAACCCTGGAATACGCGAAAGAGTTGATGAAGATTAACGGCGTTGGTTCGCTTGCAGTCGTGAATGCTAATGGAGATCTGATCGGCTTCCTGCAAAACGGTAGGCTCAAACGTCGGTGATCAAAGCGCCCCGAACCCACTCAGCATTGCCACCTGTCCTCTTTTTCGCGATAATCCAACTGTACTTTCATCGAGGGATAGGATCTCAATGCGATACTGCCGAGAATTAGAACTCAAGAACAACGCAGCATCGTGTTTTCCCCCGGATGATTGGCCGCTTTAAGCGTCTCGCGCATTACAGCGGATTACGGTTTGGGGTAACTAAATTGCAGCTTCTGAATCGGAAATCAACCTGGAACAGAATTATCTCGGGAAATGCTGCTACTACTGCCATACACAGAGTACCTCGGAAGGCTTGCTGAGCCGCGAAATATCGCGGACATCGTTCTTGTCTTCTTGCTCGTGTATGCAGTCTTGAAATTGGTTCGGGGAACCCGCGCCGCTCCCATGGCCGCCGCCATCGGAGTTCTTGTCCTCCTTTATTGGCTTGCCGCTGCGCAAGAACTCACCACACTCGAATTCGTGTTGAATAACGGCCTCCTGTACATTGGGGTGGCAATTATCGTCCTGTTTCAGGCTGAAATCCGACAGGCACTCATCACATTTGGCAATCGGTTTCGTGTGCCTTTCACACGAAGCCATCGCGGCCAATTCGGTGAGGGGGCCTATGACGAGATTGTGCTTGCGGCGACCACACTCGCTTCCATGAAGACGGGCGCGCTGATAGTCATCGAACGGAATGTGGGACTCAAGAACGTATCAGAGGGCGGCGTGAAGCTTGACGCCGAACTAAGCTACGATCTACTGGTTAGTATCTTCAATCCGGCTACCCCACTTCATGACGGCGCGGTAATTGTTCGTCAGCATCGCATCGCAGCTGCCTCTTGTTTCCTGCCGCTAACACTTAATCCTCTCTTATCGAGGGAGCTTGGCACACGTCATCGAGCGGCGATCGGTGTGACAGAAGACACCGACGCAGTCGCAGTAGTCGTCTCGGAAGAAACCGGATTGATTTCATTTGTCCAGGGAGGACAAATCAAGCGGGGCCTCGACGCTCCTCGATTACGTGCGGCGATCTTTCAAGCACTCGAGGCACGACCTGAGCCTGGTAAAGACCGACCCAAGCTTAAGGAAGACGCTGAGAGCGAAGAGCCGGTCTCCATATAGTCTATGCCCTTTCAAGACTACGAAGATGAGACTGTGGTTGATGTCCCACAGCGTCCGAACGCGCTTGAGCGATTTCTGCGCAGGATCTTCGTTGAAGAAATCGGGCTGAAACTCCTCGCGCTTGCGATAACGTTATTTATCTGGTTTGCGGTAACCGGAGAGAACAAACCCATTACAATTCACACCGCCGTTCAGCTAAATTTTGTTCGGCCAACCGGCCTCGAAATTAGTAATGATCCGCCAAGAACTGTAGAAGTACTCCTAACGGGCAGCAAACATCGTTTGAACGGACTTCGGCTCTTGGACTTAGTTGCCACGGTGAATCTGAGTGACAGCAGTGCTGGAGACCGGGTCATAAGGTTATCTCGCGAACGGGTGTCCATCGAACTACCTCCCGGAGTCACCATCGATTCGTTTCGTCCTAGTAATATACCCGTTCGACTGGAGCCAATTGCTGAATGGCACGTACCGGTCGAGCTCAGACTCGATGGAAAGCCAGCCGAAGGATTTGAAGTTTATGGAACTCGAACGTCTCCAAGCGCGGTAAGGGTCAGAGGTCCCGTCAGTCATTTGAACGAACTTAAACTTGCACCTACTGAAACGTTGTCCGTTGAAGGAAAGAAAGAGAGTTTTACAATCTCACGATTAGCGATTGCTATCCCCAATCAAAAACTTGAGGCCCTCGATTCCGCAATCGACGTCACGGTCGATATTGGAGAGAAGCGCTTGGAAAGAACCTTCGACAAAGTGCCGGTCCATTTTTCTAACGAAGCCGAAGCCAGTAGGTACGCAAGCGTAACGCTGCTTGGTCCCACCCAACTCCTGAGTCAACTTAAGGATGAAAACCTGACTTTGCGAATTGAGACCTCTCCGGACGGCGAGCGCGTACCCCGAATTGAATTGCCTCCAGGGATTCAAGATCAGGTTAAGCTGGTCTCGATCCGACCTGCAGTTATTCGTTAACGCTACGATGACGAAGCTTTTTGGGACAGACGGAATTCGAGGAACGGCAGGGGTATTCCCACTAGATGTCCCTACGATGCGTCGGGCAGGGGCGTCGCTAACCAGGCACCTTCAGCATGAACTCAGTCGGCCACCGAAGATCGTGAGCGGGCGTGACACACGTGAGTCTGGTGAGTGGCTTGAGGGTGCGTTTGTCGAAGGAGCGTTTGCGGCGGGTGCAGAGTGCCGCTCGGCGGGTGTCATAACTACGCCTGGGATAGCCTTCCTAACCCGTCACCTTCCGGCAGATGCAGGAGTGGTCATCAGTGCATCACACAACGAATACACGGATAACGGTTTAAAGATTTTCGCGCCGACAGGTAGAAAGATCAACGAACGGATGGAAGGGCAAATGGAGTCAGATCTCAAATGCCAGACGCCAACGATCTACGCTTCAGGCGCTTTTGTCGACCAGATAAGAACTGACGATTCTCTGTCACTCCAAAGACACTACTTAAACTTTCTGGTTAATGACGTATCGCCGGGGCTTACGCTCGCGGGTATGACGGTAGCCGTGGATTGTGCAAACGGAGCGGGGTCTTCCCTGGCACGCAAACTGTTGGAGGAGTTGGGCGCCCGGGTGGTCACTATCAACTGTGAGCCGGACGGTAAGAATATCAACAGGGACTGCGGCTCTCTCCATCCAGAACGCCTTCAGAAGGTCGTAGCAACAGTTTCAGCTGACCTTGGGTTAGCGCTGGATGGCGATGCTGACCGCTCTCTTTTCGTCGACGAAAAGGGATCATTGGTAGATGGCGACGCGACCTTATGGGCATTGGCACAGTACCTTCAAAAAACGAAGCAACTGCCGGGTGCAAAGGTCGTCGCCACGGTAATGAGCAACATAGGACTGGAGATTGCGTTGCGGTCAATCGGTGTGGAATTGGTCCGAACCGATGTGGGTGACAAATTCGTACTTGATGAGCTTTTAGGTTCTGGTGCCGGTCTTGGCGGCGAACAATCTGGACACATCATTCTGCCTCAAGTTAGTTTGGCTGGGGATGGGATGATTACGACCCTAATGCTGCTCACTGCAATGCGGACCGAGAATCAGCCATTGAGTTCATTGACGAGGGGCATCGAGCGTTACCCGCAGGTGCTCATCAATGTTCCTGTTAGGGAGAAGCGAGACTTTTCCGAATTACCTTTGGTCATGGAAAGTGTTGCCTGGGTCGAATCTGAGCTGGGTGAAAACGGTCGATTGTTACTCCGATACTCGGGAACGGAACGGCTGGCTCGCATCATGATCGAAGGCCCTAATGAAGCTCTAGTTAAGGGTCTGGCCAGCGAAATCGCGAAGACAATTAGCGATGCTCTGGGGGGATGATAATCGAGTAGGTGCAATTCCTACATCCGTAGGCCTGAAAAAACTACATGAAATTCCCCAGGAGATTAGAACCGCTAAAATGCTGGAATTTCAGGTTCAAACAACAAACCTGAGAGAATAGTGAAGGATCGAAACCCCCATTGAAAGCAAGCTTGCACGGCATACTCGTTGCGATGTATATTGTGGGGCAAGAGAGACGGTTGGTGGATCCTCCGTCTCAAGTGGTTGCTGGGGTGAGGACAGTGACCACGAATATGAATGGGCGCGACGCACTCCCACGTTAGTCGCGCCCATTCGCTTTTCATTTTGGCTCAATCAAAACAAACTGAGCGTAGAATCGGCTGTCTACCTGTCGACTTACATCGGTAGGTTGCCGTGAGATGTCTCGTACCGCGAAAAGGAGCCCCGCAGCCAAGTGCAACGCTTGATGGTTCGTACTCGATGCACTCCAGCAGAGTACAGGGTCATGATCGGCTGTGACATCCTCTCAATGGCAGGTGAGATTGCACGCGACTCCTTACCTAACACCGCCACTCGCATTCACCTCATATCGAATCCCACCGTATTTGAAATTTATGGAAAAGCTGTCGAGACGAGTTTGAGGCGTTCGCGGTTCTCTGTTGAAAGCTTCTTGATTGGCGACGGAGAACGATTCAAAACATTCACTACTCTCAGCCGAATTCTCGGGTCGTTGAGTGACAATAGACATGAGCGTTCTGATGGAGTTTTAGCACTTGGCGGAGGCGTTGTAGGAGACCTAGCAGGCTTCGCTTCGGGAGTCTATCTCAGGGGCATTCCCTTTATAAATGCTCCTACCACATTGCTGGCCCAGATCGACGCTTCAGTGGGGGGCAAGACGGGAATAAATCTAGCTGGCGGTAAGAATCTGGTGGGTGTGTTTCACCAACCGGCGGTCGTCATCGCAGATCTTGGAACCCTGAGCACACTGCCTAGCCGCGAACTGGTGTCTGGGTGTTATGAAATGATCAAGCAAGCCGCAATTGCCAACCTAAGTCTCTTCAATCGAACCAGCAATGTTGTGAAGAATCTGCGGTCCGGCAAAACCACGGTTCGGTCGTCGGAGATGCAGCGCCTGGTGGCGAAGCACTGTAGATTTAAAGCTTCAATTGTCGCGGATGACGAACGGGAGGGCCTTCTAAAGGTCGATACTCGCTCACGAAAGGTACTCAATTTTGGTCACACATTCGCTCATGCGCTGGAAACAGTGACAAACTACCGCAGGTTTCGGCACGGTGAAGCGGTTGGGATCGGGATGATTGTGGCAGCGACTCTATCTAACAAGATGGGCCTTCTTCGCGCGACAGAAAAGGAGTTGTTAGTTCGCACAATAAATTTCTGCGGACCACTGCCCACCACCCGGGGCATTGATGTTAACGCAGTTCTCTTGGCTATTGGACGTGATAAAAAGACGATTGGCGGAGAAGCTCATTGGGTATTGCTTGAGCAGATTGGAGTACCACGCATCGTTAAGGCCAGCAAGATTCCCCTTCCGCTTTTGCGACGGTCGGTGAAGGAGGCTTTGGCCACTGTGGCTAAGCAAAGGAGTGAGCTATGAATGAAATCTATCGTGAACATGAACTGGGTAGCGCGCGCATTAAGTTCATTCTCGTGCTTGCGGTAATTGCGTGCGGCGTGTTTGTCGCTTACAAGGCAATCCCGATCGCCTACCAGGCATACATCTTTAAAGACTTTATGCAGAACCGAGTCGAGTTGGCTGCAGCTCAGGGGCATGAGGCAACTTGGTTAAGAGATCAGCTGGCAAAGAGTCTTCCGGACTACAACATCCCTAATGACGCCCTGATTACTCCGGCAAATCGGAATGGAAGAGTTGAAGTAAGAGTCCAGTACAGGCAGCGGATAGAGTTCCCAGGTTACACATACGATTACCAGTTCGACCACACTGCCCGTAGCACTGCGTTCCTCAGCACCAAATAGGTTTGTTCCGTGTGTGATTGTCATGCTGGCGTCATAACTCCGGAGCTGTTTCGCGCCGCACCTCACCTCGGTTACAATCTCGGTCAATCATTCTGACAATCGTTGAGGAGACCTAACATGATTCGACCGCGACTTTCCGAGTTCATGGGGCGCATGGACCAGAAGTCTGTTGCTATCATCCCCGGCGCTCGCGAAGTAACACGCTCAAACGACACACACTACCGCTTTCGCCAAGACTCGGATTTCTACTATTTGACTGCATTTGAGGAGCCAGAAGCGATTGCGGTAATTACACCTTCGAGGGAGCAGAAATATACACTGTTCTTACGTCCCCGCGATCCAGAACGCGAGATTTGGGATGGTCGCCGTGCGGGAATCGAGGGTGCGAAGTCTGAGTATGGCGCGGATCAGGCGTTTCCCATCGAGGAGTTCCCCGGAAAGCTGGAGGAGATACTCGACGGTGCTGACAAACTCTATTACCGGCTTGGCGTACATCCGGATTTAGATGAACTCATCGTTCATACTATCTCGCGTATGCGCGCCCTGAATCGTAAGCCGATTCATCCACCCGCCACCATTGTGGATCCAGCAACAATTGTTCATGAGATGCGGACTGTGAAGAGCTCGGAAGAGGTCGATCTGATGCAGCGGGCGGCGGATATCGCGGCGGAAGCGCACATTGAGGCCATGAAGACCGTGCAACCCGGAATGAAGGAGTATCAGGTCGAAGCTTTGCTTGAACAGGTTTTCCGCCGCGAAGGTGCGTCGGCACCGGCTTACACGTCGATTGTCGGGGCTGGGGTGAACGCAACCGTGCTCCACTACATAAATAACGACGGCGAGTTGCGCGACGGTGACTTGCTGTTGGTGGATGCCGGTGCAGAATATAGGGGTTACGCTTCAGACATCACACGCACCTATCCAATTAACGGGAAGTTTACGAAAGCTCAGCGTGAAATTTACGACCTGGTATTGGAGGCACAGATGAGTTGTGTCGAGATGGTACGGCCCGGTGTGACACACGACGATCTAAAAAACCATTCAATCGAAGTGCTTACTAAAGGGATGGTGAAACTGGGGCTATTGAAAGGTGAACCTGAGCAGTTAATTCAGGAAGAGAAATACAAGCAGTTCTATATGCACGGTCTCGGTCATATGCTTGGGATCGATGTGCACGACGTGGGCCAATATTATTTTGACCGAAAGTCGCGCGCGCTGGAGCCAGGGGTAGTAATGACGGTAGAGCCTGGACTCTACATCGCACCAGGTACCGAAGGGGTGCCTGAGCAGTATTTAGGAATAGGAGTAAGGATAGAAGACGACGTGCTGTGCACGAACAATGGCCCTGTTGTGTTGACGAGAAAGGTGCCCAAAGAGGCTGATGAAATTGAAAGACTGATGCGAAACGAAGATTAGCGCAAACGCGGCTCTTTTATTAGCAAGACTTTGGTTGCTGCGAGCGCGCGGACCGTCGAGGGTTCCTGTTTAAGGGAAAGTCAACTCTGCCACAATTTCCCGCATTACCTCACGGCCTCGGTTCACTTCCTCCGGACCGAACGAGATCGCCCCCACGACTGCATGGCCACCCCCACCATAGCGTTCGCAGATTTTGGCGATGTTGTGAGTTCGGGGATGGGGTGCCCAGGGGCTTGAACCTACCGAGATCTTCGTGCGATGCGCCCCGCGAGTTAGCGCTACCGAATAAGTGGTTTCTGGATAGAGATAGTAAGGAATGAACTTGTTAAACCCCTCGTAGTTTTCATCAACGAGATCGAAATGGACTACGTACGGAACAAAACGGGCTTTACTCTTAATGGCCTCGAGCGTCTCGAGGTGTAGTTGAAAAATGGGTTGAAACCTTTGCTGCACATCGTTACTACGGGCAACGTAGTCCAAAGTTTTCAACGAAAGATCTCTGATTAGCTGCTCAATGAAGTTCTCGTCAGGATCGCCTTCAATTACCTGCATTAACTGCAATGCTGGCTCTTTAAGCTCGACACACTGTGCTGCCGATTCATAAAGAGCGCCGTCAATGATGTGTGCCCAATGAACAAGTGATTGGAGTGGTGCGTCGTCGAAACCGAACCGCATCCTCGTCACATCCGCAATATACTCGGTGCAAGACTTGCGCGTGGGATCCAGAAACTTGCGGCCAGAAGTGTCGGCTTCGAAATGTGCTTGGTCTTCCGACGTCAGGAAAGCGGACTCATGATGATCGAACCACCAGGTCAACCTATTAGAAGCGGAATACTTGAAATCGACGATTGCATTTTCATCCCCATTGAGCAGACTCTCATCAAAGAAGTTACCTGGGCGATGTAGCAGACCCGCATAAGAAACGTCAGCATCTTGGTCGATGCGTTCTTTAAAAAAGCGAGTAAAGGTTGCGGCTGAAGCCACGCCATCGAAGCAATGGCCGTGATAAAGCACACGAAGTTTCATTAAGTTTTTGCCATCCGGCTTGTTTGGAATTAAAGCGGGCAATCTTAGCAGTGAACAGAGACGCTGTCAGCTTTACCTGAGGTCGATCATTTGCGATTTGCCAAGTTAGTAATCTCTGGTAGAGGAGCCAGGATTCGCATTGGTTGGGGTTTTGTGGGTCAGTTCCTGCATGGCTCAATTGCTGCCGATGAGGTTGAGGCGCTAAGCTTTTCCTGGATGAACTTGTCGACGTCAGACTCAATCAGTTCTCCATTTACTACCCATGCCTTTTCGGTAAGCATTTCGCCAGACTTGGCCAAGGTCGCGGGCTCTAAGAAGATGTTCCAGGGAGAACCCCAACGGCGCTTATCACCGGTGGACTGTCTATAGCCAAAATGCGGAGTCTTTTCCCGGTCCTCACGAGATTGTGATTCGATAACCACAGGATAAGGTGGGCCAGCTTCACCGAAATAATTGCGAACGTCTGCTCTTGAGGCGTATTCGCTGATTCCGACGACTTGAAATCCCCGGTCTTTATATTTCTCGTACAAGCCTGAAGCTATTGGCGCTTCATGTCGCCAGTTCGGACACCACGAAGCAAAGTAGACCACCATCACAAGTTTCGTGCCCTCTATGAGCGTACGCAGGTCAACAGGCTTTTCGTCCTGCAAAGTCGGAAGCGTCCAGTGCCGATAATTCACCGTCTTGTGTTCCAGTGGCGCGTATTCATGGCCCCCTTGCGCGAATGTTGAGATTGCAAGTAATGCCCCTGCGAAAACTAGAACCAGAGTTTTATACATCATTTACTCCACGTCGCCGGCTGTAAGTATTACTTCTGAGCAG
Organism: Pyrinomonadaceae bacterium; assembly: GCA_035283645.1. Classification (GTDB taxonomy): domain Bacteria; phylum Acidobacteriota; class Blastocatellia; order Pyrinomonadales; family Pyrinomonadaceae; genus PSRF01. The sequence continues at coordinate 11,342 of DATETN010000046.1, read as the reverse complement.
TCACAGACGCCAACTCGTCAAGCAACGGTTTCACGACAGCGTCCCAGCCGGCACGATCACGCGCGCCAATAATCTTTTGCCGAATCCTTCCCTCAGGATCCAGTAAATAGGTTGTTGGCAACGGCGTGCCGCCAAACTTGGTCTGAGCTTGGCTGCCCCCAATAACGACGTCGTATTCAAACCTGGCCACACGCTTTTGGTATTCCTGAACCTCGCCAGAACTGTCTTCCAACGTCGCACCCACAATGTGCAACCCCCGATCTGCAAACTCTTGCTGCATCGCGTTTAGAATAGGAATTTCTTCACGACACGGGATGCACCACGTGGCCCAAAAGTTTAGCAGGACGACCTTACCGCGAAGTTCCCCAACATCGAATGATTCGCCAGCCAAGGTCTGAAAATCGACTTGCGGCATAGGTTCGTATCTCGTGTTTGGCTTTGGATTGGATAATGGCGGCGCTGAGTTTACTTTAATCCACCCTTCAGCATTGGGCAGAATCGCTGCCAGCTGAGAACTGGCAAGGAGCGTTGAGTAGCCGCTAGCCACCAAAAGTCCAACGGCAATCAGAATAACTCCCGAGACCACTTCAACCTTGTGCAGATGCTTACGGAACTTTCCGTAGAACCCCAGGAATTGGTTGATACCAAGCCCAGTCAATAAAAAAGGCACCGCCAACCCAGCAGAATAGAATGCCGAAAGCACCAGCCCGCTCTTCCAACCGCCGCTTGTCGCCGCCAAACCAATAATGCCCCCAAGGATAGGCCCGATGCATGGTGTCCAGCCTGCAGCGAAGGCAATCCCGAGAGTCAATGAGCCAAGTGGGCCACGAGGCTTCTCATTGGAAAACAACCTAGTGTCCTTGTAAAGGGTAGAGATTTTTAATAATCCAATCAGCTGCAGTCCAAACGCAATAATTATGAGTCCGCCGATGACTCGTACCCAGACGCTGTTGATTATTGCGGCTCCCACTAAACCGGCAGTACTTCCGAGCGCCAGAAATATGATTGAAAGACCGGCATTGAAGGCCAGAGAATTCAGGATCACCGCGCTGCGGGTCCGACCACGCGAGGTGCCATCCTTCAAGGCGTCGATGCTCACTCCGGACATTAGAGAAATATAACCGGGTACGAGCGGGAGAACGCATGGCGAAAGGAAAGAAAGAATGCCCGCCAAAAAGGCAATTCCAATTGTGATGTTTGAGCCTTCCATAAGTTCGACAACCTAATTCATTGAACCCGCGATTCGCCGCCTAACCGGAGGTCGTTCGTTACTCTTCGATTAATTTCTTTATCATCTTTCCAAGTGCCGCGAGTTCTTCTTGGCTCGCACCGGCACTAATAAATCGCATGTTACCGTTTCGGTCCAGCAGGAAAGAAATTGGGATCGAGATTACTCCGTAATTCCGATCGTTCACGGATGAATCGGCTATAACAAAAGGATATGTAAGTCGGTTGCGAGTCTTGAATGCTTTCAGATACGCGAGCTCCTCTGTTTGGGATAGCATTTTTCCTTCAGCATGACCCGAATAATTTGTTACTCCTAGTATTACTAAACCTCTGTCCTTGAACTCTTCGTGCCATTTTTGCAATTGTGGCAGCGTAACGCGGCAAGGACCGCACCACGGCGCCCAAAAATCAAGCAACACCACTCGTCCTTTAAATTCCGCCAGTTTCTTGGCCGTGCCGTCAAGCCACTCGGTTGACACCAAGTCAGGCACCGGGACATTGAGGGTCGTTGAAGTTGCAAGTTCCCACAATTCCACGCCGGGATCGACGGTGTTCACTCTCCTTTTTACAAGCCTGTGAAGGTTACCCGACGGAAGCGCTAAGGCAATCTTGTTGATCTCTTTCAACGTTGCGATAGCGGCATCTTTGTTGTTTGCCTTTAGCTGCGCCTCAGCGAGAAACGACGCTGCCTTGTACAACATCTCATCGCGCCGGAAACTAACTGCCTTCCCGGCATCACTAGCCCGTCGCGCAGTGTCGAGCATTCCTTGAGCGTGAACTGCCATTCGCTCGTGGTTCTTTGCCTTGTGGAAGGCATCAGTCAGCAGGGTCTCCATGCCGTAGAGTTCCTGGAGGTTGAGGGGTTCTGATTCGCGGTAAACCCCGACAGCAGCTTCAGCCTCAGAAAGGAGGTTGTTTTTTATTGCGCTAACTACAAGCACCGCACGTGCAAGCTGCGCAGTTTCTCCCGTCGGTTCCGGTTTAAGAAACCGCCGCATAGCGCTAAATGCGCTCTGCGGATCTGACGACAAGTGATGCAGCATCCCGAGGTAGTACAGGTCATCGCCCCTGAGAGGCTCACGTGCTACCAGCAGCTTTGCGTTCTCGGCTGCGAGTTCCTTTTGTTCCTGCTTAGTTTTCTGTTCCAGCTTAGGATCGAATGGAACTTTCTGCTGATTAAACTCTCGGTACTTTCGATGAAGATATCCGTCTGCCTCCTCGAAAAGGGAGCGGGCAGACCGCGCTTCGTTAACAGCGAGGTGAGTTACTGATTGGCCGAAGGCAGCTGAGCCGCTATTGATAACAATCGTGGCCGAGACAATGAAGCTGAGCAGTTTCATTAGTTATTTATGAGTTCCCCTAGCCGTTCCGGAACAAATGATTGCATCTCAGGCGGAATCACTCCGTCTGTAATAATATCTGCCAGCAACTCTGCAGTTAGTGGCGCCAATAGAATTCCGTTCCTGTAATGTCCAGAGGCGACAAACAGCCCATCAATTTCAGCACAAGGCCCTATGACAGGCAAACCGTCCGGCGCTTTAGGCCGAAGACCAGCCCAATGATCGAGGAGGGGTAATTCCAAAACTGCTGGAGAAATTTCAAGGGTTCGCGTCAGAATAGAGTGCATACCCGCGGCGGTTACCCTTTTGTCGAACCCGACTACCTCTGAAGTAGATCCTGCCAACAGTCGCCCGTCCGCGCGCGGCACCAAGTAGCCGCGTGGACTGTAGATAACGTGTCGCGCCATGCGCCGATTCGTAGAAAAGCAGAGCATCTGACCACGCACCGGTTCGATGCGGATTCGCGGTGGCTCTTTGCCCGCAATTCTAAGCGATGAAGTCCAAGCACCGGCTGCAAGAACTACTCTAGGAGCAGAAATAAACCCAAGCGACGTCTCAACCCCCAAAACGCGGCCGTTTTGCTCCACCACTTCAGAGGCCGTCGTTCCCGGCAACAGATGGATGCCCAAATTGTAGTTTGCTTCGCAGAGGGCCGCGATCAACCTTCGGTTTTCGACTTGAATATCACCTGGAAACCTCAACGCCGATCGGACCTCTGCTGAAAGGCACGGTTCTAAGAAGTTCGCTTCGTTAGTTGTCAGCTTCTCAACGGTCAGCCCCGCACTGGACTGCCATTGTCGACGCTGTTCGATCTCATGCTCATCTGCCTCTGAAAATGCGAGGTAAAGCGTTCCTGTCTTGTCGAGTTCAACATCGATGCCAGATTCCTCGAGCAACTCGGCAGCAAAGGCCGGATACATATCCCGACTGCGACAGGCAAGGTAGAAGAACTCGTCCGCGTGATTGGCCTCGGCCTGTGGAGCTAGCATTCCTGCAGCAGCCGACGAAGCCTCCTTGCCCATACTTCCGCGCTCAATGATGATGATTTCTCGTAATGCGCGTCGAACTAATGCCCGAGCAATTGACAGTCCAATAACTCCACCGCCGATGATGACGACATCCGCCGTCCGACATTGATGATCTGGATGGATCGATGGCATGAATCGCGCTAGCAGTTAGCTGTTAGTGGTTGGTAGTTCTGTCGACGGAGACAGCGGTTGTGGGTTAGTCGTCGGTTGTCAGTTGTCCCAGAGAGATTTATGGTTAAGAATTACCAAGAAAAACAATGACACGAAACACGACCTACAAACCACTAACCACGGACCACTGAAATCTTCTCAAGGATATGAAACATACTATCACATTGATTCCGGGGGACGGCATCGGCCCCGAAGTAGCCTCAAACGTGGTACGGATCATTGAAGCAGCTGGAGCAGACGTCGAGTGGGAGACTCATTATGCAGGTGCCCAGGCACTTGAGAAGTTCGGAAACACGCTTCCACAAGAGCTACTCGATTCAATAAAGCGGAACAGGGTGGCGCTAAAGGGCCCCGTGACTACGCCGATTGGCAAGGGCTTCACGTCTGTTAACGTCGGCCTTCGGAAGACACTTGATCTGTACGCGAATTTGCGACCGGTGCGCTCGCTTCCGAATGTTCCTTGTCGGTACCCCGAATTGAATCTGATAGTAGTGCGAGAGAATACGGAAAGCCTCTATTCGGGAATTGAGCACGTCGTTGTCCCGGGCGTGGTTGAGAGCTTGAAAATAATCACAGAGAAAGCCTCCACTCGGATTGCTCGATTTGCTTTTGAGTATGCGCGCAGCGAGGGGCGTAAGAAGGTGACGGCGGTGCACAAAGCAAACATCATGAAACTATCCGATGGTCTTTTTCTGGATTGCTTCAGGCGAGTTGCTACGGATTATCCGGAGATCGAAGCCGACGACAAGATCATTGACAATGCATGCATGCAACTCGTGATGAGACCCGAGCAGTTTGACATTATGCTTCTCGAGAACTTGTACGGCGACATCGTATCTGATTTGTGCGCTGGTCTAGTGGGTGGATTGGGCTTAGTTCCGGGGGCAAACATCGGTGAGCTGGGGGCTGTATTCGAAGCGGTCCACGGTTCAGCTCCCGACATTGCCGGCCAGGGTGTAGCTAATCCAACGGCGTTACTACAATCGTCAATCCTCATGCTCAGATACATAGGAGAACGCGAGCTTGGTGATAGGATTGAGCAGGCGATGTTCCGTGTCTTCGAAGAAGGAAGTGTCCGGACTAGAGACATTGGGGGCACGGCGAAGACGGCAGAGTTCGCCGATGCCATAATCACGAAACTAAACTCTGTTTGACAGCGAACTCTACTTCTTTACTACTCCGCCGTTTTGTAGTGCGGTATACGTGTCAGCAGCAAGGAGTCCGAGCCAGGGATCTGAGCGAGGCGTCATGAACAGTTCCGCGTAGACCTTTTCGTTCAAAGGCTCAACGTCTTCCCAGGGGGTTATGCTCCCCATCAACGCATGCAGCTTGACGTGCAACAAGAACTCGTTCCGCACCGAATCCAAAGCAAGATTTTGCTCGAATCTCGCCACCAGCTTCTTTAATGCGTCTGGCCACGCTGAACTCTCGCTGGCCAATAGTTGATGCGTTTGGCGGGTGATCAGACTAACACTCCTGCCATCCAGCTTCGCGTCTGCAGCATGCAAAGCGGCAATCCCTCTCCACGCCTCCTCGTCGGTAATTCGCCCCAAGGCATCAGCTCCAGCGGTCATGGACCGTAGGATAGTAACCTCAGTCAGTGCCTTAGTGGCGGCAAGTTCCGCCACTGCAAGGGCATCTCCACCCTCACCCCTGAGGATCCGTACTCTCTCAGGGAGTTTACCGCCGATTGATTGCGTATCACGGGCCCAAGCAACTGAAATTGCATTGATCCGAGCTCGGTGGAAGTTAACGAGTGCAGTATGGCGATCAATGCGGTTCCCAAACTTCAGCTGGTGAAACACCTGCTCAGCTTCACCAAGCACTTTTAAAAACGCGGCCGGGCCATATAGCCCCGGCAGTCCATCGATCGGACGCCCTTCACTATCCAATACGTAGTGAATGCTGTTGCCGGTAATGGTCCGTTCTAATTTTCGTCCATCGCCGAAATCGATCGTTATGCGAGGCACATTGCGCACGGCTTGCCAATGCAAGATAAAACGTTCGCGAAGTACATTCGATACTGAGGCATTTGCGTACAGCGCAACGCGAAAGAATCGACTGTTTGCACAGCTGAACTCATCAGTCAATTTACCCAGGAGTCGCAGTGAAAGAATTGGTTTTCCCGATTGCAGAGCGGCTCGTTTTGCGGCCTCGAAGTCCGTGTACCAAAAGAGGCCTGAAACGTAGCTGTCACGTTGTTGGCTCACGGCGTCCAACGCTGAAGAGAGCCTCAACCAATCATCGTCAATAGGCGCCATTGGCTTTTCAATACGATGGTTGATCGACAGCTGATGCGCGTCGATAAGTGCTCTGAGGCCGTTAGGTCCGAGTGCGCGCAATTCTTCAATGGCCCGTGATGACTCGGATGGAGCTGCTGAAACGGCTTTCTGGGCCAGAGACTCAACAGTCTCATTTGCACGCGCAGGTTGAAGGACGACATGAAGGAGTGTTAGAGCAAGCAGAGTCAAACCAAAGGTTCTCATGCGAACCTCCTAGCCGGATAGTGGGAAAACGGAAGATCGTTTGCGGGGAGTTGCTGCTTTGAATCAGGAACTGCGGGTTGAGTTGTCTAGCCCGGAGTTGGTGATGAGTGAAACTACAAGCCAAGTTGCTTCTTTGTTTTTGACGACAGCTTATCCCGAATCAGTTCGTAGGCTGTTCTTAGGAGAACCTTTAGCTCATGGGCCGGAAGCGCATCAAACGATTCCAGTGCTACCCAGTGATAACGTGCGACGTAAGGGGCAGGACTGATACTCGGCCTCTCCACCAGCTCTGCAAACTTCTCTGGCGTGCACTTGAATGAGATACAGTGGTCCGCAGCCGGATCGAGTGCGAGTACTGCAAACATCTTTCCTCCAATCCTCATTAACAGATCGTTTTGCCACTGAACATCTTCGGTGACGTGTGGAAATGAAAGGCAGTATGCGTACTGATTCGATGTCCATGTGTGGTGAGAAGGAATGACTAGTCTTCCAGCACCAGCAGGCTGGTTTGACCGCCTCCAGAAGTGACATTCAACAGAGAAGATGCTGAAACCCGAATCAAAGCTCCTTCTACGACGTTGTGAAAAAGAAAAGGGTTCAGATCAATAAACATCTCTTGCACCATTACGGATTCTCTGTACATCGGCATGCGGATCTTGTCCACCTGCACCCGTTCCTGTACTACGTATGGTCGGCTACATGCGAGCCGGATAGCGTCTTCCCACTCTTCCGTTGTCGTTTCCCAACCCAGAAAGACACCATGACCGCCATAGTCGTCGTTTGGCTTCAACACCAATCGTTGCTTTTCGGCGACAAGCAGCTGGAGCAAATCTTGGTTGACGCCGTGAAAGCTAGTTATGCCGGGCTCTACGGCTCGCGTCCAGGGAATGTGTCGGCGGACGGCGTCAAGTTCGTCGTCGGAGAATAGATGTTCGTACGCTGGGTCCGAAAGAATAGCGAATCCAACTTTCTTATGAGCAATCTTTGAGCGAAACGAGTTCGCCATGCATATTCGACCCTCGGTGTAAGCCCTCACCAGTGGGTGATCTAATCCAGACTGCTCGAGGAACTCGTGAATAACCACACGCTTGTAAAGAATGTCAATGCGAAAGTCACCCACATATAGATGAAATCCGTTGTACCTTAACTCCTTTGGATCCGCGATGGTTGTAGGATGGCCCTGGCTCTCGAAATAACTCTTGAGTACATGAAATTCGGTTCGCGTTGGCACATTCGACCAATCAACAATCGCGATGTGCGGGTGGTCCTCCTCACCGCCCGTTTCGCGATATGCTGCAACTAACGCAGCCAGGAGCCGCCGATGAGGCTCAGGGATCCAGTGGCGGTACTTTTGCAGCAACTCTTCATTGTGAGGCAACTGCAAGAGCAAGTTGTCTAATTGTGCTTGATCGCCCACGCCAGCCGGACTCTCGGCGTTGTACTCGAGAAACGAAAAGCCACCTGCCCAGCAGTAGGCATCGAGTCTGCTCGTTACGCAGATTGATGAATAACCCGGATCGATTCTGGCGAGATGTGATTCAGCTTTGGTCAAGCCAAACTTGTTAAGCAAGGTCGGATCCTTCAGTGCCGCGCGAACCAGCTTTTCAAAAGCACTGGCAATCAGCGCCGCTGCAGAAGATATTGTGTTGTAATGCTCAGCGGACAAGATATGGGGGCGAAGGAACGGACACGTAGGACGATCTCCATGAACCAGCCCAAGTTCTCTTTGCTTTGAGCTTAAACCGGCAAGCAGTGCTGGAGTAATCGCGGGATCAGTAATGATTCGCTGGTCCAATAACTCGACTATGCTTCTAACATCCATGTTCACAAGAGTCGCCTGGCAAACCTACACTTTAAATTAGGCGACGTTCCTTACTATCCAAGCGCCAAACATTTGAGTTTCCAGTCCAGTGGACACCTCCTAACCAGGGAATCACCTCAGCCCGAAAGACTTCAGTAATTCAGAAACTCGGGCCAGGTGGTAATCATCGTGCTCCGCTTGAAAGTAGAGCATGTCGACGAGCCTCATGGATACATTGAGTCTGGGATGCAAGCTTTGGCGTTCGAACAACTTTTCATCAAGCGCATCGAGTTTCCTTGCCAGTCGTGTGCGCTGGGCGCGAAACCCGATGAGTATCTGCCTTAAAGGGACACTATTGCCGAACGATCAGTCCATTTAATTCTCGGACTCATGGTTGTTGGAAACAGCCCTAGAACTAGGGTTGAAAGCGTGTCGTAGGCTGGCGCCGTACCTCCCGCTCTCCAGGGCTATTCTAAACTTCGTGAGAACAGAAAGGACAGTGGACGAAAGCGGCAAGGAATTACTGACTTTCTTTTGGCTGAGTCAGGCTGAACCAGTTTCCGGAATTATCGCGAAGCACAGCCTCGATACCGTAAGGTCGTTCCGTGGGTAGTGAAATGAATTCAACTCCTTTGCTCTTCAATTCCTCATAGGTCCCGCGGCAATCGTCGGTGTTGAAAACTCCAGCACCTAACACTCCTTTCGACATTATCTCCCGGAGCGCATTTGCCGTCGCTTCATCCATTAGCATCCCGGCTTTCGGTTGCATAAGAATGATCTCGAAATCAGGTTGATCTTTGGTGTTTAGCGTAAGCCAACGAAAATCTTCGCCCACCATCTTCTCCAGGTAAACGTTGAGGGTTTTGTCCGAAACTTTACCGTGAGGGGAATCCAAAGCGGCGGCGCGCTTCGCTTGCCAGCACAGTACAAATATAATGGCAAGAAGAGATTACACTTTCAGGAGTATTAATGACTGCCAACCACAATCGACATGCAGATCACATCAAGTTTTCGGGCCGGATTCTGTTTCTTACTGAAGACACATCCCTTATTCGACAACAACTAGAAGCTTCCGGTGATGAACGCTTTCGACTTGAATCGGACCTCGCGCAGCGAATCGCCCGGGATGACCTTCCGCTGATGAGTAACATTTCGACAGATGAAATCACTCCCGGCTGGGTTTGTTTCTATTACGATGAAACGCTTGGCGAATATGTCTATGTTGGCATGCGCGAGGGTGCGGTTAAGAAAGATGAGATCAAACGCGGCGGGTTTTCGGTGGTTGTATCCGGATTGTCAAAAGGCTGCGGGTCTTCACGCGAAACCGCACCCTATGCTGAAAAGTGGGCCGGTCTCGAACTGGTAATTGCAAAGAGTATTGAGAAAATTTACGGTCAGAACTCTCAAAATATCGGACTGCTTACTTCCACCGATATGGGTTTAGTCGAACGTATCATACGTCGCGAAGAGATCCCTTTAGCTGAATTCATTAAAGGCCTCGATCCAATTTCCAGAGATATCGTCGAGCATGGTGGCCTCTTTAATTACAACAAGGCGAGGCTCGCGGGAGCAGTCGCGCCACCACGCTTAGAGACAGTGAACAGGCCGATGACGATTGTAGAGAAGATCATCGCCCGTCATGCCTTTGTTGAGGCCGGAAAAATTGGGGTTGAGGCAGTGAAGCCCGGTGATGCTCTGTTTGCGGTTGCTGACGTTCGGTTCTCACATGAATACGTGACACCAATGGCCGAGTCGTTGTTGAAGCGGGCTCTAGGCCCAAACGCTAGAGTAACAGAGCCGGAATCGATCTTTGCCTTTCGTGATCATCTGACTTTTCTCGGGCGCGTGATGTCCTCTAAGCACCGGGAGATGGGACTTCTGGAAAAAGCCGAAGGACTAGCGACTACTCAGGAGAGCTTTTCGCAGTCGCAGGGCATCAAGTTGTATGGCGAGAGCCCAGAAGGCGGTTCGGAAGCAATCTGTCATAACGCGGTGGTGGAGGATCTGGCGTTGCCGGGGCAGATCGTGATTGGAACGGACTCCCATACCTGTATGGCGGGTGTACTCGGCTGCTTTGCATTTGGAGTCGGGTCGACCGATATGGCAAATGCTTGGTATACAAAGGACATCCGCATCCGAGTGCCTGAAACCGTTAGATACATTCTCAAAGGGACCAAGAGACCCGACGCAACTGCAAAGGATGTGATGCTCCACATCTTGGCCAGTGACTACATGAAGAGCAGCAAGGGAATCGGCAAAGTACTGGAATTCGCAGGCGAGGATTTAAAGAACTGGCCCTTAGATGAGCGAGCGACACTAACAAACATGTCTGTTGAAGCAGGCGGCACAACAGGCATCATCGAGCCAGACGAAGTGACGCTGGATTATGTCGTCCAGACTCGCGGTCTGGATCCAGCCGATGTGCGAAAAGGATTTACCTTTAGCGACCCTGATGCGGAGTATGCAGCTGTTTTCGAGATTGATTTAGAGAAGATTGGGCCGATGGTTGCAACGCCGGGAGACCCGCGCAATGGCATTCCCATCGAAGAGCTGGCCGGAGAGGTGCGTATTGATGCCGCTTATGGTGGATCTTGTACTGGCGGGAAAATGGCCGATATGGATATGTACGCTGCAGTTCTAAAAAATGCCCTCTCTCGAGGAAAGCGTGTGGCGCCTGGCGTCCACCTGTACATTCAATTCGGCTCACAAAAAATCAAGCAGTACGCACGTGAGAAAGGCTACATCGATATCTTCAATCGGGCAGGCGCCGAACTCATTGATCCCTCGTGCGGCGCCTGCATCAATGCTGGGCCAGGGGCTTCCCCCACAGCAGAAACTGTGACGGTCAGTGCGCAAAACCGCAACTTTCCGGGGCGCAGCGGTCCCGGCAAACTCTATCTCGCTTCGCCGTACGTGGTGGCGGCGTCAGCAATCGCTGGCAAGATTGTCGCTCCCGACGCTTTTCTTAATTAGTGCTCGCGAGCCCACTTTGAAGCGAAATTCCGGGTGCGGCACCGAGAACCATCAGCACGCAGCCCGCGAAGGACGGCGCGAGCGGCGTGCTAAAAACGCCCTCAGTACCGGGACGAGTGGCCATTTTACTTCGACGCCAAAACTACTGTCTCGTCGGGGTCGGTGTCTGAGCACTCATGCCGCGGTTGATGAGGATCTTTACCTCCACTCTTCGATTTTGTGCGCGCCCCGACGGGGTCGTGTTGTCCGCAACGGCCTCAGTTTTTCCGTAGCCCATCGGCGTAATAAACCGTCGCAGCGGTATCTTGTGGTTCAC
>DATETN010000045.1:0-54847 GCA_035283645.1 Pyrinomonadaceae bacterium | reverse complement strand
AGATAAAACTCCCAGAACTTTCTCGTGAAGCGAAATCCTGGCCAGCGTTGATCCAGATTTGTGATGAATTCAATGCCCAATACCCGCCAGAGGTTGGCTAGGCTGACGTGCACGCGAACCGGCTTTAGCCTGACATCGGTGTAGAAAGGGAAAGGCGATGCGCCCGCTACGAAGCAATTGAATGAGTAGCTGTTGAAATGGTTCCGATGGGTTGGATCGGTGGGCCAGTCCGGATTTGTGTAGTGCGGAGTGACGATCTGAATGCGCCCACCGGATCGGGTAACTCGATGCAACTCACTAACGAATGCCATCACGTCGGGGACGTGTTCAATGACGTGTCGGCAGATGATCAGATCAAATTCGTTGTCTGGGAATGGATATGGCAAAACGCCGAGGTCGTGAATAACATCGGCGTGGCTGCGCGGGTTGGAGTCAATGCCGACCGCACCCGGAAACTTGTTCTGACCACAACCGACGTCCAGGATTTTCAGCGCTTGCTGAGTGTCAGGGATTCGCGTTTCAGGGGCCGTCTTCATCCGCTGAGTCAGTTGCATTGTTGACGCAAGAGTTTCTCGAGGCCATCGATCCCAACGGGCCACACGGGAATTGCCAATTGGTCGCGGAGCGAACTTAAGGTGGTACCGTCGAGCATGATCTCTTCGCCACTCTTCAACACTGCGTTGGTTACGATTAGAAAATCGCCGGTAATCTGCGCCCGAGCAGCGATAATATCTCTCCCCGTCAGTAGGCCCGCAACCGAAACGTCTCCTCCAAAGTATTGATTCTCAGCCATTGCAACACGCAAACTAGTGCCCAGCCTAGAATTCAACTCCTCGACAACCTTCCCAAGCACTGGCCCAAACAGCGTTCCAGTTAGCAGAGTCCCATTGGCCTTCATGGGAACCTTTAAGCAATGCCGCTCCAGGCGTCGGAGCACACGCTCGCTTGCAGTAAGGAATGAGCGCACCATCCCGATCCCGTCTTCGATCTGTGGGTAATTTCCATAATGCCGGCGACCCGGAATCGACGCTCCTGCCTTTAGGTAAATCTCATCACCAAGGTAGGCGAAGGTCGTCCCCAGCCTGCGTCTGAACTCGGCTTGCAGGTGACGGACCTCTTTTATGATCTGTTTGCAGAACTCTGCTGTAACCGGCGTGAGACGGTCATCTGTGTTGTAACGGGTAAGCCCTAGTGGAACAATGGCCACACTGCGGACCCCCGGATACCGGCTGGCGAGATCGGCCAGCGTGTTAAGCAACACCTCGCCATCATTGATTCGCGGACATAGGACCACCTGTGCGTGAATCTCGATTCCAGCATCCAGCAGTCGTGCAAGCTTATCACTGATGTCCGCACGCTCTCGGCTGACTCCAAGTAGGTAAGAACGCACATCTAGATCCATCGCATGGACCGAGACGTACTGGGGTGAAAGCCGCTGCTCGACGATGCGTCGCAACTCGTCAGGCGTCAGCGACGTCAGCGTCGTATAGTTGCCGTAAAGAAAGGAGAGGCGAATGTCTTCGTCGCGAATGAATAGTGAGGGTCGCGCGTCGTCAGGGTTGCCCTTGCAGAAACAGAAGATGCATTCGTTTGCACACTGGCGCGGGATTATCTGTTCAAAGGCAACGCCGATGTCCTCGCTCTCAGCACGTTCTATTTGAAGTTCCCAATGCTCGCCGGAAGCCTTTCGAACTTCGAGAGTAAGTTCAGTTTCTCCAGCAGTGTGAAACCGGAAGTCGAGGTAGTCTTTGATGACGCGGCCGTTGACCTTTAATACGCGGTCTCCAGGCTCGAGATCCAGTTCCGCCCCAATCGTGTACGGGGCCACGTCGGAAATTTCGACACCGCGACGGCGGATACTGGTGACGGCCGGAGCGACCGCGAACTCATACATAACTCAGGTTCTGTCGTACAGAGGGAGCTTAAACTTACCGACGAAACCCACAATATAGCAAATGAGCCTCAGCTGACTAAGTCCACTGCCCTTGGCCGCTGTCAGAGTGGCGGAACGGCGGCGGTATTGAATGTATTCCTAAGTGGACCCGATGGTCGCCTTAATCGCGAAGTTGCCATAGTGTATAATCCCGCTACTCGATGATCAGCCGCTGCTGCCCACAAACAAAAACTCTTACCTTTAGGTATTGAAGTTTCAACCCGACTGGTGCTCATATGAAGATATTTCGAATCGTTGCCCCCCTTCTCCTGCTGGTGTCCCTATCTATCTGTGTTGTCGCACAAACACAAAGACCAAGTCCTGCGGTGAAGCCAGATTCAGGCTCCCGCCTTTCGAGCAATGGTGGGCCCGCTTCCGACAGAGGTCTACAGGACCGGGCGGATGGCGCGGCCGCCAGTGAAGCGCCGAAGTTGGTTGATTCCTCTGAGTTGACTTCTGAAGACGCTCAGCTAACGAACATCTACAGAATCGGTGTTGGCGACGTACTCGATGTCAGGTTCTTGAACTTTTCTCAAAGCAAATCCACGCTCTACACCGTTGTAGACGGCGGCGTTATCGACCTGCCAGTGGCTGGTGGCCCAATAAAAGTAGAGGGCCTAACGACCGACGAAGTACAGACGCAAATCGCCTCGGAACTGAGGCGAAGGGCAGTTGCAGAGTCAGCTCAAGTTTCGGTCGGTGTTAGACAATTTGGAAGTCACTCCATTGTGGTCACAGGCCTTGCTTCCAGTCCTGGAACTAAGATGCTTCGACGTGAAGCAGTTCCCCTTTATGTGATCCTGGCGGAAGTGCAGCCTCGCCTCGACGCTTCCCGCGTTGTAGTAATGCGGGCCGGAGCGACCGCGCAGATTCTCGAACTGTCTGACTCGACAGCCCTCAATTTCATCATCAGGCCAGGTGATGTGCTCAATCTCACCTCAAAGCCGCAGGAGTTCTACTATATCGCCGGTCGCGTCAACTACCCGGGACAGAAGAGCTACCAATCTGGAATCACGTTGTTGCAGGCCATCCTCGCAGCCGGTGGGACCAGGCATAACGGAGACTCGGTTGAGTTGTCTCGTGAGGGCGATAACGGCCTGCTGAAGACCACGAAGATCAATCTAAAAGAGATCAAGTCAGGTAAGGTGCTGGATCCCAAGTTGTTCCCTGGGGACCGCATCGAGGTGCTGAACTAGCGCAAAATGCCCCGGCTGTCCGACGAACTTCAGTTTGTCGTTTTGCGCCTCCGAACTTTCGTGTTCAGTCAACGTGTGACCTGTAATGTCCCAGCGCTACGTGTTTTCCGTCAGGTTCAGGGTAACGCGGCACGACAAACTGAAGTTTATCGAACATCTGTAATTTCGTTGACAATCCTGCCCCTGTTTGTTAGTTATTCACCCGCTTTCGTGCCATCCAATTTGTTCACTTCTTAAGCTGAGGAAAAGATTCTGCTATGACCAAGCTAAAACCAGCGTTGCTTGGAGGTTTAATTGCGGGAATACTCGCCGTGATTCCCTTCATCAACACATGTTGCTGTATCTGGGCCATCCTCGGCGGATTCCTCGCGGCTATGATCTACGTGCGGGGTTCCGCGGTTCCTGTTTCCGTGGGAGAAGGAGCAATTGTGGGCGGTTTGACTGGCGTTGTTGGAAGCGTGATTTACGCGATTATTCAGATTCCAGTGATGCTGATCTTCGGCTTGGGACAGATGGAAGAGGTCTTTACTCGCAGCGGCGTGGAATTGCCATTCACCGGTATACTGCTTGGGTTGGCAATGGTGCTCGTTGTAATCATCGGGTTGATTGCGTTCTCAGTCATAGGTGGACTCATTGGCGTGGCTGTTTTCGAGAAGCGTAAGGGCAACCTGGCTGCACCGCCGCCACCACCACCTGGAATGTAGTAGCTTCAGCCCGAAGTGTTGGTTTTAAACGGGAGATCTAGCGATGTCACAGCAGTGGAATCCCCCTCCGCCGCCTAATACGCCACCGCCGAACAACAATTTGGTGCTGGCGATCATCGCTACGGTAATCTCGGTGATGTTTTGCTGTGTCCCGCACGGTGTCGTTTCGTTGATCTTCGCATCGCAAGTAAAACAAGAAAGCGGCCGCAGGTGATCTTCAAGGGGCCTTGGATTCTGCCCGACAGGCGAAGCTCTGGGCGTTCGTTTCGATAGCTCTTGCGGTGGTCGGTTTGGTGATAGCGATTTTGATGGGAGTTCTTAACGTCCTATTGGTGTCAATAGGTCAGGCCTAAACCTTGAACTACTTCCGACATTAAGAATGGAGAGGTGCTCACAAGGAGCGCGACTGATTAAAAATGACTAGATACTGTACCAAATGCGGCGCGACCAACGATGATACGGCGCAATTCTGCATTAACTGTCAGGCCCCTTTGACCCCGACGAGCGGTTATCAACCGATTCAGCCCAACTATCCGCCAGGTCAGATGACAGACTGGAAGGCGCAGGGAGCGGACAAAAAAATTCTGGCGGGCATCCTCGGAATCGTTCTTGGCTCTCTGGGAATTCATAAGTTTGTACTGGGCTACACCACCGAGGGGATTATCATGCTCGTGGTTAGTTTGGTGGGAACGACAGTCACGTGTGGTCTTGCATGGCCAGTTTT
This sequence comes from Pyrinomonadaceae bacterium, assembly GCA_035283645.1. Taxonomy (GTDB): domain Bacteria; phylum Acidobacteriota; class Blastocatellia; order Pyrinomonadales; family Pyrinomonadaceae; genus PSRF01. The sequence goes on along the minus strand of DATETN010000045.1, from coordinate 50,290 downwards.
CTGGATCATTGGAATCGTGGAAGGAATTCTCTATTTGACGAAATCTGACGAGGACTTTGTAAGGACGTACATTCAGAACAAAAGAGGTTGGTTCTGAGAGTGAAGACTTAAACCTGGCGTAGCAGTTAGAATGCCGCGCTAGGTCAAATCGCACCTATTCCCTCCACATCCGCTGAACAATCTTTTGCCGGTTGTACGACTCTCGTCTTGCCGTAATATTCATCCCCAGTTGTTTGAGAGGCCCATCTACATGCGCTTGATAATTTTTGTGTTTGTTATCACTGCCTTGAGCATTGCCGCTTTTGGTCAGGGTCAAACTAGCGGGTCTAGAGAATCCTGTGTTGGCACGCTCCGCGCGACTCGGCCCGTTCACACGTATTCCATTGTTGCACGTGACCCGGACACCGGTGAGCTGGGCGTCGCCGTTCAGTCTCACTGGTTCTCTGTTGGTCCAATTGTCGCCTGGGCGGAGGCGGGTGTTGGTGCGGTGGCAACACAGTCGTTTGTAGACCCAAGCTATGGCAAGCTCGGGCTTGAGCTAATGCGGATCGGTAAGAGTGCACCCGACACCCTTAAGGCCCTTCTCGCGGCAGACGAAGGTCGAGATGTTCGCCAGGTAGCCATGATAGATACGCAAGGACGAGCGGACGCATGGACAGGGAAGAATGATATTGAGGCTGCCGGTCACCACGTCGGGAAGAACTACTCCGTGCAGGCCAACCTAATGCTGAACGACAAGGTATGGCCCGCTATGGCCCAAGCCTTTGAAAGTGCAAAAGGGGACCTTGCGGATCGAATGTTAGCTGCGCTCGACGCAGCCCAGGCTGCCGGGGGTGACATCCGAGGGAAGCAATCCGCCGCCTTGCTAGTTGTTACCGGAAAGCCAACCGGTCAATCCTGGAAGGACCGAACATTTGACCTGCGAGTAGATGACAGTGCTGAGCCATTGAAGGAGTTGCGCCGGCTCGTGACGTTGCAGCGAGCTTACAATCACATGAATGCAGGTGACCTGGCAGTAGAGAAGAAGGACAACGAAGGCGCACTTAGAGAGTACGCGGCGGCAGAGAGATTAGTCCCAGACAACGCTGAGATGATCTACTGGCATGCCGTTGCTCTGGTTAACATGGGACGCATCGACGAGTCCCTGCCTCTATTTCGCCGTGTGTTCAGGATGGATCCAAATTGGGTAACACTTACTCCACGCCTGCCAAAATCCGGCCTGCTCCCAGCCGACCCTAAACTCATGGAGAGGATCATCTCCGCCGCGAAGTGAATCTCCGCAGCAATGGTGTAATGCCTTTCGGATCCGGCGGACCGCAGACTGCCCTCCCGTGCATCTTCTTCTTCGGTGGGCGCGAGCCTACTCTGGCCGCAATTCGATCTGCTATTCTCACAATCGCTGTGTCCGAAGCAAATGCCAGGTTGAAGGAAGAGGTCCGGGCTTTCTGGCAGGCCCATCCCTGTGGGACCAAGTTTGCCGATGCGGAACCGGGAACTCGGCGCTTTTATGAACTAGTTGAAAAGCATCGCTACGACGGCGAGTGGCACATTCCTGCAGCAGCGGGATTCGCCGATACTCGTGGGTCGCTCGTCCTGGAGATCGGCTGTGGCCTTGGTACGGATGGAGCCCAATTTGCAAAGGCGGGCGCTGAGTACACCGGCGTTGACCTGACGGAGGCAGCAATTGAGCTCGCCCGACGACGCTTTGAGCTGTTTAATCTACCTGGCCATTTTCAAACGGCCGATGCTGAACGACTTGAATTTGCAGATGAGACCTTCGACGTCGTGTATTCGCACGGCGTTTTACATCACACACCCGATCCCGAAACAGCGGTTTCGGAAATTCATCGGGTATTGAAGCGCGGCGGTCGGATCCGCTTGCCCGGGTTTACTCGCGGAAAGAGGCCCGGGCCCTCTTCAAGGCCTTCAGTAAAGTGCGGCTCGAGACTTACTTTCTCAACAAGCGTTGGTTGCCGCTGATTGGGAAATTGCTCCCCCGCGGAGTGGAGTCCAGGCTGGCAAGCCGCTGGGGTTGGCATCTTTGGATCTATGCGGAGAAGTAGTCTTTGGGTCTCGATTATGTGTTCTTCGTTCTTCTTCGTTCGAGAAATTAGGAAGGTTTAAGGCCATATCCGGTCAGGTATGAAAAGACGCATATTAATTACCGGTGGCGCTGGATTCATCGGTTCACATCTGGTTCAGCATTTGGTGAATGAAGGTAACTGGCATGTAACAGTTATTGACGACTTTAATGATTTCTACGAACCGGCAGTTAAGAGGGAGAACATCGCGCCATTCCAAACCAACGAGAACTTTACTTTGTTCGAATTGGACATCCGCGATTACGATGACCTGAAAGAGACCTTCACTGACTGCCAGTTTGACTTGATTGTTCATCTCGCCGCTCGAGCTGGCGTTCGACCTTCCTTAGAGCAGCCGCATCTCTACACTGAAGCCAACGTTATCGGTACGTTAAACTTGCTTGAGTTAGCACGTCACCATAAAGTGCGACAGTTTGTTTTTGGATCTTCCTCCTCTGTCTATGGTGCAAACGCAAAAGTTCCTTTCAGTGAAGATGATCCTGTGCGCGCCCCGATCTCACCGTACGCCGCGACCAAGGCTGCAGGGGAACTGCTCTGTCACACATATTCGTATCTTTATCAAATACGTTGCGTCTGCTTGCGCTTCTTTACCGTGTATGGGGCAAGACAGCGTCCCGACCTTGCCATTCATAAGTTTGCACGTTTGATGAGTGCGGGTCGACCCATTCCGGTTTTCGGAGATGGGACAACCCGCCGCGACTACACTTTTATCGATGACATAATGCAAGGCGTACGCGCTGCAATGGACTTCGATGCTTCGATCTATGAAGTAATCAATCTGGGGGAATCGCGAACAGTTCAGCTGAACGAACTCATCCAACTCCTTGAGCGCGAGCTGGGGGTGGACGCGATTATTGAGCGCAAGCCGCTCCAACCAGGTGACGTGCCTGCGACGTTTGCCAACATTGAGAAAGCCCGTCGGTTACTGGCATATGAGCCACAGACTCAGATAGAGGACGGCATAGCCCGGTTCGTCAAATGGTTTCGAGAGAGTTCGTGACCTGTCCTCGCGGGACGATATTTGGTCTACAATAAAGCTGATGGTTACTAATGCTCTGGAACACCAACTGCCCCATGAGATGCAGCTCCACACCTATCGGATCATGTATGAGGTCGAGGGAAGTCACTGGTGGTTTCAGGGCAGGCGTCGAATCATCTCCAGCTTTCTCGAACCGCTGGCACGCGAGTACACCGGTCAGAATTTGCGCATGTTGGATGTCGGTTGCGGAACCGGCGCTAATCTCGAGTTGTTGTCTAAGTACGGGCAAGCCGAAGGAGTTGATGTTTCTGAGGAGGCACTCGCGTTTTGTGCCAGTAGAGGTTTAAGGAACGTAAAGAAAGGTAGAGCCGAAGAGCTCCCCTTTGACAACCAGTCGTTCAACATTGTGACAGCCCTGGACGTCGTCGAGCATCTGGATGACGATTTTCTCGGCTTGAGAGAAATGTACCGGGTCCTGAAACCTGGGGGCAGTGCGGTATTGTTTGTACCAGCATTTATGTTCCTATGGGGAGTTCAGGACGATATCAGCCATCATCGTAGGCGTTACACTCTTCCGGAGATCAGATCGGCCGTAACCGAAGCTGGTTTTCGGGTTGAGCGAGCGACTTATATCAATATCTCTTTCTTTCTTCCGATACTTGCAGGGCGACTCTTGATGCGCCTAACTGGTTTTCGTCCAGCTTCGGAGAACAATTTGACCATTGGTTCCTTAAATGGATTTCTCGGTAGTATTTTTGGCGCCGAAGCGTTGTTGCTGCGACACATGAACTTTCCTTTAGGTGTTTCGGCGATCTGCATCGCCCGTCGTTCTGAATGATCCTCCGCTGGTCCGATGTCAGATGAAAGTCGTTGATGACCACGAACTGAGCGCGATGAACTCGCGTCGTGTTACTGAAGAGCAAACAAAGATACCCGAAGTCTCTGTTTTTTTACCGGTCTACAACGAAGAACCAAACCTGCGCCCTCTACACGAGCGGCTGGATCAGGCACTCAGTGTTCTCGGACGCAGCGCGGAGATCGTCTACGTCGACGATGGCTCCACGGACGGTAGTTTGCAGGTACTTCGCGAGTTGGCAGAGGCGGATGGGCGCGTGCGCGTTGTGGCGCTCAGGCGGAACTACGGGCAGACAGCTGCAATGGCTGCAGGTATTGATGCCGCGCGAGGGAAAGTGCTCATCCCGATGGATGCGGATCTTCAGAACGATCCCGCGGACATCATTCGGCTCTTAAGCAAATTAGATGAAGGCTATGATGTGGTTTCAGGCTGGCGCAAGAACCGCAAAGACAAACTGGTAACTCGCAAGATCCCGTCCATGATTGCAAATAAACTGATTTCATGGATCGGAGGCGTCCCACTGCACGATTACGGCTGCTCGCTTAAGGCTTATCGCCGCGAATCCCTCAAAGATGTGCGCTTGTATGGCGAGATGCACCGCTTTATCCCGATCTATGCTTCATGGGCAGGCGCTCGCGTCTCTGAAATTCCAGTTGAGCATCACCCGCGGACCATGGGCAAGTCCAAATACGGACTATCGCGCACATTGAAGGTGGTATTTGACTTGATGACGATCAAATTCATGGCGTCGTATCAAACAAAACCCATCTACGTCTTTGGCTCGTTTGGCATGCTAGCCTTTGGGGTTTCCCTTTTTGCGGGACTTTATGCCGTGTTTCTAAAGATTATTCACAAAGCTGATTTCGTCCAGACGCCGTTGCCGATTCTCGCGATCGTGATGTTTGCAGTAGGTGTGCAGTTCTTACTGATGGGGCTGCTGGCGGAGATGCTAGTGCGCACTTATCACGAATCACAGGCCAAGGCGATCTACGCCGTACGCGAGAAAATCGGATTTGATTAACCGGGTACTCGCATGGCGATAAGAACAACTAATTCTAAACTCTGAGCGACTATATGTGCGGAATAACAGGTTGGGCCCATCTCGACGCACGTACACCGCCTCCTGAAGGTGGTCGAGAGTTGCTGCACTCGATGTGCGAGCGAATGGTGCATCGTGGCCCGGATTCCGAAGGCTTGCTGGTTTCGACAGGCGTCGCGTTAGGAATGCGAAGGTTGGCCATTATCGATCTGCTTACTGGTGATCAACCCGTATTCAACGAAGACCGCACGGTTGCTGTGATTCTTAATGGCGAGATCTACAACTACCGGGAATTGCGACAAAGGCTTGAAGCTGGCGGGCACAGATTCAACAGCGCGTCCGACACAGAGGTTCTCCCGCACCTGTACGAAGAGTACGGTACGCAAATGGTCCAACACCTGAATGGCATGTTCGCCTTCGCGCTGTGGGACGAAAAGCGAAAGAGACTTTTTCTAGCCCGAGATCGTTTTGGGGAAAAGCCACTCTATTGGGGCGTCTTTGATGGCAAACTGCTCTTCGCTTCTGAGCCGAAAGTGTTATTGGCACACCCTTCCGTTCACCCTGGCCTGAACGTCGCGGCGCTGCGTCAGTATCTCTCGTTCGACTACGTCCCGGCACCGCTATCCATCTACGAAGGAATCAATAAACTCCCGGCGGGACACTCGCTGACGCTGGAGCATGGCGAAATAAGGACAGAACAGTATTGGTGCTTGAGCTACAAAAAGCGTTCCCCCGTTCCAACGGAAGACGAAGCAGCTGCGGAACTACTCGACCTTTTAGCCGACTCGGTCAAAATGCGCCTGGTTGCTGATGTCCCGCTTGGCGTTCTCTTGTCTGGCGGTGTTGATTCATCGACAGTAGCCGCGCTTGCTGTTCGCTCATCTTCAGAGCCGGTGAAGACTTTCTCAATCTCTTTTGCTGAAAGCTCGTTTGATGAGTCCTCCTATGCTCGCGGAGTAGCCAAGTTTCTTGGGACCGACCATCACGAGGAGCGCTTGAGCGCCAATCTTGCAGCCAACCTTGTGAGTGAGATCGGTTCCTGGATGGACGAACCATTCAGTGATTCCTCACTTGTGCCTACGTATCTACTTTCTCGCTTTACACGAAAACACGTGACTGTAGCGCTTGGGGGTGATGGCGGTGATGAACTGTTCGCCGGATACCCAATGTACCAGGGTCACTACTGGGCCGAACTTTATCGCCGAGTACCCAGATTAATCAGATCCGGCGTAGTTGAGCCGCTCGTTCGCCACTTGCCGAAGAAGACCAAGAATCTGTCGTTTGATTACAAGGCCTTACGTTTTGTGACGGGAGCAAAATACGAAACCGTCGCGCGACACCATATTTGGTTTGGTTCGTTTACTCCGGAAGAGCAGCAAGCCTTACTTACTGACAGAGTGTTGCAAGCAACGGACGGCGACATTTACGCCAGTGCGAGAAAAATGAGAGACGACTGCGACTCAACTGATCTTGTTGAGAGTATGCAGGATCTCGACATTCGACTGTATTTGGCAGAAGACATTCTTACTAAAGTGGATCGTGCCAGTATGGCAGTATCGCTCGAGGTGCGTGCCCCCTTTCTCGACCCGCGCGTGGCTGAGTTTGCCGCATCCCTCCCTCCTGATTACAAGTTGCGCGGCAGCAGGACAAAGTACATTCTCAAGCGAGCAGTTGCAGATCTGTTGCCTCGGTTCGTTACGCGACGCAGTAAGAAGGGGTTTGGTGTGCCGGTGGCCGAGTGGCTAAAAGGAAAGCTGCGGCCGATGGCACGAGATCTGTTGGCCCCAGAGCGAGTTCGTCGCGCGGGTGTGTTCAATGCGGCCTACATCACGCGGCTGCAGGATGAGCATGAGCGAGGCATAGCTAATCATCGGAAGTTGCTTTGGACGTTACTGATGTTCGAGTTATGGCACGAAAGCTTTATTGAAACACGCCGTCGCATCGAAACCTCTGTTCCGAGTGCACAGTGAGTTTAGTAAAGCTGTATCTGCCCAGTCGTTGATGGACCAGTCGTACCTCGAGGAGGTCTTTAATAACCTGCAGCGTTGGTCTCAAGCGCAGGACTATGCCGGCTATGATCCCTTTGATGGATTAAATAGCCGGCTGTTTTCGGCGACACGCCTACGACATTCACGTACAACGCGCCTATTGTGGACGCAGTTGATAAAGCGCTCGCCTGTTAATCTCCGTCCGCTCGTGCGGGTGTCTCCAGGCCGGAACCCTAAAGGCATTGCACTCTTTACTCTTGCGGCGCTCTCCCGGCATCGACAGTCAAAAACAGAAACAACAGAACAGCAGTGTCGGCTCCTTCTCGAGAGGCTCATTAGTATGAAGCTGGACGGATGGAGTGGCGCCGCCTGGGGGTACAACTTCGACTGGCAATCCCGCGTTCTGTTTGCACCGCGACGTTCGCCTACCGTTGTCCCAACAGCCTTCGCTGCCAAGGCCTTACTGGACGCGGGTGAAACGCTAGGTGAGCAACGCTATTTTGACATTGCACGCAACGTCTGCGATTTCATTCTCCAGGATCTGCGCCGCCCGGTCGATACGGAAAATGAATTGTGTTTTAGCTATTCGCCAAGTAGTGCTACGCGGGTTTATAACGCAAGCCTCCTTGCTGGCGAGGTTTTGATTCGCGTCGCCGCAGTGACTAACGACGATTACTTAAGGGAAGCCGGAACCCGGGCGCTTCGCTACGTACTGGGGCAACAGCGTGTGAATGGATCATGGACATACGGTGCTGATAAGAATCAAGGTTGGGTCGATAACTTTCATACGGCATTCCTCTTGAGCTCACTCAGTCGTATCGCCATGACTGGAATTAGCTTGCCGGAGATTGATGCTGCGCTAAGTAACGGATTTCGTTACTGGCGCTCCACCTTCTTTCTTGCGGAGGGTTGGCCGAAATACTACGATGATGCGCTTTATCCAGCCGACACGCACTGTGCCGCCGCTGCCATTGCTACTTTATGCGATTTGCGCCCGGTTTTTCCCGAGGCAATCAGTCATGCGCAGCAAATCGCGAAATGGACCATTGAGCACTTGTGGGATCCCCGAGGCTTCTTCTATTACCAGCGCCGCCGGTACTTCACAGTGAGAACACCGTTCATTCGTTGGAGCGAGGCCTGGATGCTTTACGCGTTAGCACGATTGCTCGAAGAATTGAATCGTCCACACTCAAAACCCGAAAACGTGCAGAGTACACCGAAGGAACAAGCGTGCCGATAGCTTCCGACGTCACGCTCGGTGAGGGCGTAGCCATTTTCCACAAGGATCTTGTTAACCTATATGGCTGCTCGATAGGTGGGGACACCAAAATAGGAGCGTTCGTAGAGATACAAAAGCACGCTTCGGTTGGGGAGCGATGCAAAATTTCATCACACACCTTCATCTGCGAAGGCGTTGAGATCGAAGATGAAGTTTTTGTGGGTCATGGTGTCATGTTCACAAATGATCGGTATCCGAAAGCTGCTAATTTAGACGGCACACTTCAGACAGAGGCTGATTGGCGTGTGGTTCCCACGCACGTCAAGCGCGGCGCCGCCATCGGTAGTAATGCAACCATTCTCTGCGGTCTTACGATCGGTACAAATGCGCTCATCGGGGCCGGATCTGTGGTGACCAAAGACGTTCCAGACTATGCCATAGTTGCTGGAGTGCCCGCCCGAATTATTGGAGATGTGCGGACGCATGAGACATCCGCCGGTAACCTATGATTAAAGTAGGAGTAATCGGCTACGGGTACTGGGGCCCGAATCTGGTTCGCAACTTCATGGAGGCAACTGGCTCGACGGTCCAGATCGTGTGCGATCTGCGCCCCGAGCGTTTGGCCCAATTACGGCATCGTTACCCCTCCCTGGAAACCACCAATCGATCAGCTGACCTGTTTTCCACTGCCGACATGGACGCCGTTGTAATCGCCACGCCTGTATCGACGCATTTTGAACTGGCAATGGCAGCGTTGCGCGCAGGCAAGCATGTGCTTGTTGAGAAGCCGTTAGCCGGCACTTCGGAAGCGGCCGTGCGATTAATTGAGGAGGCTGCCCGCAGGAATCTCGTGCTGATGGTTGACCACACCTTTGTTTACACGGGTGCGGTGCGGAAAATTCGCGAGCTGATAGCGAACAACCAGTTAGGCGAGATCTATTACTACGACGCGGTGCGCGTCAATCTTGGTTTGTTTCAACATGATGTGAATGTGATTTGGGATCTGGCCGTTCATGATCTATCGATTATGGATTACGTGCTGCCGTCACGTGCGGTTGCCGTTTCAGCAACTGGAATTAGCCACATCCTGGGACAACCAGAAAATGTTGCCTACATCACACTCTTCTTTCCCGGGCCCCAGATTGCGCATGTACATGTGAATTGGCTTACACCAGTGAAAGTACGACACACGCTGATCGGCGGTAGCGAAAAGATGATCTTGTACGATGATCTTGAGCCCAGTGAGAAAGTGAAGATCTACGACAAGGGCGTTACCGTGTCACAAGGTCAAGAAGCAGTTTACGAGATGCTGGTTAGCTATCGTTCGGGGGACATGTGGGCGCCAAGGCTGGATTCTACGGAAGCGCTGCTCACCGAGGCGCTTCATTTCATAGATTGCATAGAACACGGCAGGAGGCCGGAAACAGACGGTCAAGCCGGTTTACGATTGGTTGAAGTTGTGGAAGCCGCCGAGCGCTCTCTGCGTGCCCGCGGCGAGTTAACAGAGATAGCCAGTGGCCGCCATTTTAGCAGCTAGATCGCGTCCGCGAGTCTCCCGCAATTCATAGCGATCCCGAAGCAATTAGATGCGTATTTGGATCGATCTCGCCAACTCCCCACACGTTGCATTCTTTCGAGCACTGGTTCCCGAGTTATTACAGCGCGGCCATGAGATCGAATTTACTGCACGAGATTTTGCGGAGACGGTGGCTCTTGCTAGTGCCGCAAACCTCCAGGCCGAGACTATCGGGCTACATGGTGGCCGAGCCATTGCGGGTAAAGCTACCAATCTTTTGCGACGTGCGATGGCCCTGCGTTCCTGGTGTCAAAACCAACGCTTTGATCTAGCCCTTAGCCACAATTCGTATTCGCAACTTCTGGCTGCGACGATCATGCGGCTACGAAGTGTGACATTGATGGACTACGAACATCAGCCAGCGAATCACGTCGCCTTTCGATTGGCTTCACGCGTCATTGTGCCGCAGCACTTCCCGGCTGAATCGCTGAAAGCATTCGGCGCTGGAGAACACAAGGTCAGGCGTTACCACGGCACGAAGGAAGACGTCTATCTAGCAGATTTTGAACCCGATCCCGAGTTTCCTTTGGAGATGGCACAACTGGGGATTCAGAACGATGATGTGCTGGTCGTGGTTCGTCCGCCTGCGGATGAAGCCCTGTATCACAGATTTGAGAACCGTTTATTTCGGGAGTTGCTGGAATGGTTAACGGGAAAACCGCAGGTAAAGGTTTTGTTACTGCCGCGAAATGCCTCGCAGCGAGTCACGTACTCAAGCGCGACGCTGATAATGCCCAGCCGACCTCTCCATGGCCCAAACCTAATTGCATCCAGTGACTTGGTCATAAGCGCAGGGGGCACGATGAATCGCGAGGCAGCTGCTTTGGGAGTTCCCGCCGCCACCATCTACGCTGGTCGCTGGGCCGCTGTTGATGAAGAACTGTGTCGTGTGGGCAAACTTACGCGTCTTACGTCTGCCAAAGATTTCGCGTTGCTGCCACTCGCGAAGAAGCCGTTCCTGAACCCCCCCGTAACCGCGAAAGTGCGGCAGGAAGTCATTGATCTAATCCTTGGCGATGGATGACTGCGGGCGTATAACGGGCATAAATGGATGGCGGGAACTTTTCACTCATCAGGTGAGGTTCCTGTAGTATCTCAGACAAATGAGAGCTGAACTGATCCGAAAAGGACGGATAGAACCTCGTGCGGTTCGTCTGTCCCGTAAGGCGCCTCGTTGGGTAATGCCGGCGGTAAAGATTGCTCTAATAGCCACCGATGCTGCTCTCGTTGCACTCTGCTTTATCGCAGCTTTTTATTTAAGAATGGGCGAGCCAGTCCTTGGCTCCACAACCGGCGGCGGGTTATGGAGCGAAAAGTTCGCACCATACGGAACACTGCTCCTGTTTGTAGCTGTAATTCGTGTTCTTACCTTTTACTACTACAGACTCTACCGCCTGCGTGGCGAATTCTCCTTTGTCGAAGAGGGGTTAAGCATCTTCAAAGCGACGGCGATTGGTTCACTGTTAATCATAGCTGCCGCCTTCCTCTATCGCGGCGGATTTGAATACCGAGCATTCTCGTACTCGCGCAGCGTTTTTCTGTTGGACTTCATACTAGTCTTCACCTCAACTGAGATGGTTCGGTTCGTTCTCCGTACTGCGCAAGTGTTCGTTCGGCAGCGCGGAATTAATTTGATCCCAACCATCGTAGTCGGTAGGGGTCCCGAATGCTCGCTTTGCATCAGTGAGATGCGGGAACGTCCGGCGCTTGGATACAGTGTCATCGGTTTAGTCGAAAGCGGGCCAGTGAGGATCCACGCCTCCCAAACATACGAAGGCGTACCTGTAATAGGCACATTGGAACAGCTGCCGGAGACAATTCGCGAATCGGGAGCCAACGAGGTAATTATTGCGGATCCTGATGTAAATGGTGACCTGCTGTTTGACGTAATGATCCGTTGTGGCCGCCACCGAGGCGTTGAATTTCGGATTGCTCCATCCTTATTCAACTGTTTACCGCGGAAGACAGAAATAGATCAGATTGGTGCACTACCGATGATCCGGCTTTTCCGCGAGCCACTTTCTCGATCTGCTCGGTTGGTCAAGCGTACGTCAGATATTCTGATTGCCCTACTCGCTCTCACTGTATTCGCACCTATCTGGTTACTGATAGCGCTATTGATAAAACTGGATTCTGAAGGTCCGATTTTCTATGTTCAGGAACGCGTGGGGATGGATGGCCGGATCTTTTTAGTCTACAAGTTTCGTACGATGCAGATTGGTTCGGATGAAGAAATTCATAAAGAATACCAGCGGAAATTCATCGCTGGGCGGGCAGACGCGAATCTTGGAAATGCGGACAGGCCGACGTATAAGTTGCACAACGATCCCCGCATAACCCGTATCGGTCGAGTATTGCGCCGTTTAAGTCTGGATGAAGTGCCACAACTGCTTAATGTTCTACGTGGTGAGATGAGCGTTGTGGGACCGCGGCCACCCATCCCCTATGAAGTCGAGTCTTACGAACTCAGGCACCGTAAACGTCTCGACATGAAACCGGGGTTGACTGGCTTGTGGCAAGTCTCGGGTAGGAACCGCCTACCGTTCGAAGAGATGGTGAGATTGGATCTCTTCTACATTGAGAACTGGTCCGTGCTCTTTGATCTGAAGATCATTCTGCGAACATTCCTCGTGATCTTCAGGGGAGACGGCTACTGACCTGACTCGAGTCCTGCCAATGCCACACCGAGGAGCAGGATCTTCTTAATCCCTGTATAGAGCGGTTCGATCTCACAGGTCTCTGTTAGCGCATGTGCATCGGCACAGGGTCCGGCACCCGTGGAGATGGCAGGAATGCCGGCGAGCAGCACTGGACTGGCGTTGTTGGAACCGGTTGGAGTGATTGGTGGATCAAAGCCCATAGCGCGATGGGCGGCCTCGGCGATCTTCACAAACTCAGATTCACGATGGCCTGGGATGCTTGCCGCCGGTGAAGTCGAAATGACCTCAGTTCTTACCTGTATGTTCTCGCGTTTGGCCTCTTCGTCAAGGATGACGGCGATTTTTTTCTCAAGATCTGCGATTACCTCATTACTAGTCGAACGCAGGTCGAGGCTAAACCATGCGTCGGCCGCCTTGGCGTTAACAACTTCGGAACCGCCCAACATTCCGATGTTCAGGTTCGAAGGCGGAGTATTGGGAACCGGCAGTTCATAGATGCGCGCAATTGCCCGTGCGAGCGGTAGGGTTGCCGAGTAAGGAGGGGTTCGCGATCTTGTATGTCCGCCCGGCCCGATGAAATGGTGTCGATACCAGTTAATTCCGATTCCCGCATAAGTAAATCCCTCATAACCGCCATCCAGCGCAATGTAATAGTCAATCTTGCCCTTGTTGTCATTGATAAATTGTTTAACCCCGGCAAAGTTGGTCTCTTCTTCAACAGTAAAGACGAATACCAGATCACCTTTTGTCTTTACTTTGGCGTCATCAAGGGCGCGCATCATCGCCAGTAGTGCTTCGATGTTGCGTGTGTCGTCACCCACGCCTGGCGCATGGACTCTACCGTCTCGAACGGTGGCCTTAATCTTCAAACCGGGCTGGAAAACGGTATCCAGGTGAGCATCGAAGACTGTGACGGGTCCACCTCGCGTGCCTTTACGCACGGCAATGAGGTTGCTAGCCGCATCGTAACGAATGCTCTGAAGTTTGTATTTCCGAAGAAGGTTTTCTATATGAGCCGCACGTTGTTTCTCGTGACCTGAAGGTGCGTTGATCTCAGTGATTTCAATCCACTCACTCAGGATTAGGTTGCGGTTTGCATCGATGTATTTGAAGGCCTTCTGCACGGAGTCCGAAGCATGAATACTATTGACGAACTCGGCAGAGGTCGTTGTTGTTTGAGCAGACGTATGAACGAACAGCAGCAACAGAAGGCCTGGCAGAAGAGGCGACTTTGGCATCGGACGTTCTCCAACCTGGTGTTTTGAAGACCGCGTTATTGTAAACGTATCGTGTGCGAAGAGTAATTGGCCATAGACGAACAGGCTGACGGAGGTAACAGGATGTGCCTATTCACGGAGGCAATCCTGAACTGCGAATTCTCGGGCTTCCGATTACGAGCAAAAGACGCAGGCAAGAAAATCATTGACTTGAAACCGCGCTACAATTTAAATGAGGCCTGCGCTTGTTAAGCACCTCACCTTCCCCAAGGACCTCATTTACCCAAAACAGCCGGCTTTCAACGACTCAAATGATCAAATCCATCTTAATTACCACCTTCTTCTCATTGGTATCTATCAACGCTTGTTCTTCGATGGCAAGGAGTACTCCGCGATTGTCCGTTGTGGACAACACTAGTGAAACCAGACCACAGCGCGGTCTACTCATTATCGAAGTCCTTCCCGGCGGTTCTGCGGAGGTGGCGGGGCTGCATCCCCATGACCTGATCACTCGTTATGGCGAATTTGAGGTTATCGATAAGGCTTCGTTCTTCTCAGCCAGGGACCACTACGAACAAGCTAATGCTAGTGTTGCCGAAATCGTTTTATGGAGGGGACCAACCCGAATTGTAGCTAAGGTTCCGCCCGGCCGAATCGGTATTAAATGTACCTGATGGCCTGGACGTCGTGAGGAATTGGGCCGAGTTGATGGGAGATTTATTATCATCTGACAAAATCCGCGGGCGAGACCACGAAGGGTTCCCGCCCGCGAGGGACCTTGGACGTCTGTACCGTGCGTTAATCGCCCAGCATGATGCCATCGCCCATCACGACGCCATCTCGGATCAGCATTCCGTCGCTGAGCATGATGCCATCACCCATCACCACGCCATCACCCATCACGACACCATCACCCATCACGACACCATCGCCCAGCATGATGCCATCGCCCAACACGATGCCATCACCCATCACCACTCCATCGCTCAACATGATGCCGTCTCCCATAACTACACCGTCTCCCATGACGACTCCATCGCTCAGCATGATCCCGTCGCCCATCACGACGCCGTCGCCCATGACCACACCGTCACCCATAACCACGCCGTCACCGAGCATGATGCCTTCACTCAGCAGATGACCGTTGCTCAGCCTAAGTGTGTCGCCCATCACGACACCATCACCCATGACTACACCATCGCCCATGACAACACCGTCGCCCATGACGACGCCATCACCCATTACCACCCCATCACTCAACATGATCCCGAGGTTTAGAAGAATCGCGTCGCTAAGTACTAACCGGCCGTTACGTACGACCGAGTCACCCAGCATGATACCGTCGCCCATCACCACGCCATCACCCATTACCACTCCGTCGCCCATCACGACACCATCAGCCAGCATTTCTCCGTCACTTAGCATGATGCCATCACCCATCACGACACCGTCTCCCATCACCACACCGTCGCTGAGGATGATTCCGTCGCTCAGCAATATGCCGTTGGTCAGGATGGGGCGCTGAGTGAAGAGGACCCCATTGGCATACAGCACGCGATTGCTAACGCCGACAGTTTCGCCACCAATGCTGAAGGACCGGATTGAGTTCAAAGCTCTTTGTCCACGGAACAGATAATTGCCCGCATTCAAGTGGTCAGCGTTGTTTGCTACCGTGGCAGCGAGTTCAACCGCCGCAGCCGCATTGAGCAAACCTGCTCCTTGTGAGAAGAGCGATTGGGCTTTGCTGCCGAAACCGGGAAGAGCTTGGGCAGATTTCGTCAACATTGCCTTGACCATTGATGGGGTGAGTGAACGGTTTGCTTCCAGCATCAGTGCGACGGTCCCCGCGACCGTGGGAGCGGCGAAGGACGTGCCGGAATAGTTGAAATAGACACTTCGAGAAGAGGTAGCATCAAGGGGTTGAACAACTCTGTCTGGAGCCAGCAGTGCGAGAGTGGGATTTGGCTCTTGCGACATCGCAGCAACAATCCGTCGACCTGGAGCTAGGATGTCCGGCTTGACCAAGTGATCGAATCGGGTTGGACCTTTTGACGAGAATGCTGCAACCGTATCATCTGAGCGACGTACTGTACCGCGACTGTCGGTCGCTCCTACGGTGATGGCGTATGGGCTATTGGCCGGACTGCTAATTGCGCCATAGACCAGCCGATAGATTGGTGAACCGTCGGCGTTGTAACCAAGAATCTCTTCAGTGCGACCCATGTTTCCCGCGCTTGCGACCACCACAATACCTGCTCTTACTGCAAGCTCAACCGCCTTGCAAAGTGGGTCTACGTGAAAGGACTCGCGCACCGGCGTCCCCATGCTGATGTTGACGACGCGGATGTCATAGCGTTGTTGATTTTCGATTACCCAGTTCAGCGCGGTCAGCACGTTGCTGGCGCGGCCCACACCGTTCTCATCAAGCACGCGAATGTCGACCAGATTTGCCTCCGGCGCGATGCCGGCATAGTTGGCAGCGTAGCCTCGCGATGCTGCACCATTTCCCGCAACGACCCCAGCCACGCCGGTACCGTGTCCATCTGCATCGCCATTGCGCGCGGTGCCACTGAAATCAACCGCGGCGATAACGCGTGAGCTGTTGTTCTTAAGAAAATCTGGGTGCTGAGCACTAATGCCGCTGTCGAGGATCGCCACCGTGATACCCCTGCCGTTGTATCCCCGAACACCTGCTGCTCCTGCCTGAACCTGAGTTGCCCCAACTGTTTCAGCAGTGAGATTCATCTGCGATCTGACTGGCCGATCCGGAGCGATGTACTCAATGTCGTTGCGTTGGGCGAGGGCTGCGATTTCGTTTAACGGGACATCGGCCACTACAGTGTTCAGTGAAGTGAGGGTGGCACGCTTCTTTCCCCTAGCGGAGGCTATAGCCGAGTCATGAGAGGCCGAAGGCGCACCCTTGGTGGTCATTAGCACGCGAACTGTAGCCTGAGAGTTAGCAATTAGATCAAACTCTGGAGCAGTTTTCTTCTCGACATGGCGACGACCGTTGCCTCTTTGTGTGGGGGCGGCAAGGGCGGCTACCGGTGCGAGCGAGATAATTACCAGGCTGACGATGCTGAGGGAGGCTGTGATTCGGCGGAACATTGACGTGAATCCTTTCGGCTATTTCAATCGGTTCGTCCTCCTTCTTTCAATGAATGTGCCACGACAACAAGAGTTCCGTCACAAGGATCTAAGTCTTTGTGCAACACCAGTTATAGTCAGGAAAGGATCTCAGTCTGGTTGAGGAACGAATGGCCCTGTCGCTGGATACCAAGTATCCAAAATATAGGATTCGGAGGGCGGATTTAGTGAGTTTGCGAGACTTTTGTGATGAAAGCTCAGTTCGGCGGGAGGTGTTAACGGTGTATACAGTGTTTACTGTGTATCCACCGTAACGAATTTGCACAAAAAGTGTCTGCTCAAGTGTCTTCTCTGTGCGACCTCTGTGTTCTTTGTGACTCTGTGTTGTGTTTTCGGCGAGTTCCTTTACCAAGGAGACACAGAGGACGCAGAGGTCTCACAGAGAAAAAACCTATTTCGTACTTTTTGTGCAAAGCTCGCCGTAAATCCGTAAATCAACGTGGATAAATCGGTGGATCTGGCTCAGGCGCTGGCACTCATTTCATGGCGCTCGAGCTTCAAATACAAACCGCGGCGGGTCAATCCCAGTTCGCGCGCGGCTCGAGAGATATTGCCGCCGTGGCGTCTCAAAGCTTCGGCAATCATTCGGCGCTCAACCTCAGCCAACACGTCTGCCAAGGTTACGTTCTCGAGAGTTGCACCGGGGATTGAGGCAACAGCAGATACAGATGGGGTAGGAGTTACTGGTGAAGAGGTTCGCTGCAGTTCGGGAGAAAGGTGTTCTGGCGTAATCACAGTGCCGTCTTCAGCCCGAGCTACGACTCTTTGGATCTCATTACAGAGTTGCCGCACATTGCCGGGCCAATCACTGACCATCAATAGATCAACCGCCTGTGGCGTAATCTGAATGTCCTTACGCCCGAACTTTGCCGAATAGTGATTCATGTAGTAGCTAACAATCGTCGGAATCTCGGAACGGCGCTCTCGTAGTGGCGGGACACGCAAACGAATAACGTTCAGCCGGTAGTACAAGTCTTCTCTAAACCTTGCCTGGGCCACCATCTCTTCCAAATCGGTGTTTGTCGCTGCAATGATGCGCACATCAACTTTGATGGGTCGCTGTTCTCCCAGCGGTTGAATCTCACCTTCCTGGAGGAACCGCAACAGCTTTGGCTGGACATCCAGCGGGAGATCTCCAATCTCGTCGAGAAAAAGTGTGCCGCCCGCAGCAGTGCGAATTACGCCCTGCGAGTCAGTGACCGCTCCGGTGAAGGCCCCGCGACGGTAGCCAAAAAGGTAACCTTCGGAAAGCTCCTTCGGAACAGCCGTACAGTTGAAAGGAACAAACACGCGGGCTCGTCTTGAGGACAGGGCGTGAATTGCGCGGGCAACCAGTTCCTTGCCGGTACCTGATTCCCCGGTTACCAACACCGTCACGTCAGAGGAGCGGATCTTGTGAACCTCTTCGACCAACTGTGTCATCGCGGGGCTCGAATGGATAAAGCCCGGCATCAAACTCGTGCCGGTGAGTTCAGAGGTTTGTTGAGTTCCGGATCCCTTGTTCGACCCCGCACGCAGCGCGCAAACGTCCATTCCTAATTCGACCACTCGCAGCAACGGCTCCAGCGACATGCCGCCGGGAAGAGTAGTCCGGTTCCGCGGTGACAAACACAAGAGTGCCGTTGGAGCGTTACTGGATCGCAACTGGATGATGGCCGTGTCATGTGATTTCGAATAACGCTGTCGGCTGGCTTCATCCGGCAGGTGGAGGATGTCCTCAGCCGCGTGTGCGCTATCTGCGGGTGTCCATCCGTGGGAAACGACGACGCGGGCGTGGTTGTGTTCCCCGGCTTCAGTGATGAGTACCTTCTGTGCTCCAGTCTCTTGTCGCATGACGGCTGCCAGCTCGCGTAACAGAAGCTCACGGGAAGCAACGGCCTCTGCCAGGCGCAGTGTTAGAAGTTGCGTTAGGGCCGATTGCTCCTGACTTCGTTCGGGAGCCGTGCGGTCAAGGTTTGCGAGCGCAGCTTCGGCGCGGGCCTGATCCAGGCGTGCTCCCAGCTCACGGAAGGTGTTAAGCGCCCGAGTCAGATGTTCGGTGGCTCGTGCGGGCTGCGTCGCTGCGTATGCATGGCCCAGCTCGGCGTGCGCTCGAGCGGTGCGATACCGATCTCCGAGCATGTCAAATATCGAAGCACTGCTCCCAAAGTGCTGGGCAGCCGCAGCTGGATCAGACTGCGCCATTGCTAACTTGCCTGACAGACGATGCGCTTCGCCTGTGAACCCAAGATCTGTTGCCGAATCACTGGTCTGCTCGGTTACCTTCTGCAGTTCTACTGCGCACTCTGCCTCTTCCCCATTCCGCAGGTGGGCTTCAGCAAGGATGAGACGCGATTCGCAAATCGCCTGTCTGTCCCCGATGGCCTCAGCAATGGCCAAAGCTTCCTTGCCGCGAGCGAGGGCCTTTGCATCGTCTTCCATCGCCAACTCACAACGACCGAGCGTTCGCAGCGCCTGGCTCGCATACCACTTATTGCCGTTTTCATTGGCCAGTTTCACAGCTCGGCGTAGGTAGTCGCGCGCTTCGTCCAACTCGCCGCGCAACATCAATAACTCGCCGAGCGAATCGAGAATCATTGGCACCTTATCGCCGCGCTCATCAACTTCAGACGCCAGCAACAAAGCGCGTTCTAATGCCTCCTGCGCACGACCCCACTGCCCGATTAAGATCAGATTTATGCCGAGGTTGTTATATCCGTTTGCGGCGGTGGTTTTGTGATCGGTGCGCTCATAGTAAGAGATTGCTTTCTCTAAATAGCGGATCCCTTCCTGTGGACGCTTTAAGAACCAGCAGGCGCCAGCCATGTTTGAATAGATCTTGCCCAACAAGTAAGTTGCCGGGTGATCTCCGACTAGCTTCAACGCTTGCTCAAAATTCTCGAGACCCGCTTCGTAAGCGCCTTCATGCAAGTCAGCAAGAGCGATACCGAAGTAAGCTTCAGCCAGACCTCGCCATTCGCCCGTTTGACGAAACTGTTCGAGCGCGCGCTGTGCGTAATCCCGAGCGATTGGGTACTCGCTGATGTTGCGATAGACGCGGGCGAGTGCCGCATAGATTGGACCAAGCTTTTTTTCAGAATCTGAGTAATCGCGTAAGGCGGCTTTTAGAATTGCGATGGCCTTAGGGTGATCGCCGGCATAGTTGTAAGCGAGTCCGATCTGCACGCGGAGGGTCTGCGTCGCCTTGGCGTCAAGCTTCGCACGCGATTCCGAGGACTCATACATCGAGACAGCGGCGAGCGACTCACGATAATGGCCCTGCATCTCCAGGGCCATTGAGAGCGCACAACGCGCCAACGCTAGGATGGAGGGATTGTTTCTAGCGTTCGAGATCAGCGAAGTAAGACGAGACCGAGCCTCTGTGGAGAGACCTTGATCCAGCAGCGAGCCTATCTCATCCAGTTCCTTAACCAATGCATCGTTCGAAGGATGGCCGGTGCGCGAACGCAACCTGACCCGGGCGTCAGCCAGATCGACGACACCTCGCGTGTCTGAGGATTGTTCAGCGCCAGGACCTTCCAGTCCTGAGGCCACACGTTTAGTCATTTAAATACTGATAAAAGCGTAATTCACACCGCCTTTCATAGGCGTCCGGCTTTGGCAGGTTGAAGAAGAGCCGCGACAAGCTCAACTGACTCTCGAGCATGTGAATAGCGAACGGCGTGAATTTAACACATGCGGGCAGTAGCGTCCATAAATGTGCTTATTCACTTGGCGCTCGAGAACACGAGAATTGCATCGCTGACGGGACGCTCACCCGACTGATCTGATGGTCGATTTACAATTCTATTCTGTAAGACCATCGTAGTAGAGCCGCCGCCGTCCAAATTCATAGCCTCCGTTGCATCGAACTCACGGAGCAGCTCTGCAAGACCTGGTAAGGACATGCCTACACTAACCCCGGGCTGTCGACCATCCACCGTTATCAAAAGTACCGCGCCCGATCCTAGCTTGGCGATTGCAGTCCGTGGATGACGATCCGAGATGAAAGCGGGCGCAATCGTCTCCTCCAAGTTGGTGATTGATATCGCACCACCACTGATCAGTTGGGGCCCTCCTCCGATGATCTGATGAGCGTCACGCCAGGTGGAAACGGGTGCCGAATCCATCGGCGCAAACTTCCACGAAAAGGTAATCGGCATACCGCGCCGCAGGTTCTTCAAGGCCCACTGTCGCGCGGCGCCTCTCGCCGAGAGTACTAATCCTGCTGCCGGAATTTGACTGCTGGCATACCCGTCTCGAATGTTGATGACTCGACCACGCCGAACCTCGACCTCAAGTCCGCCAGGCGAAGTTAAGGTGGTTCGATGAAAGTCGGAGGTGAAGACGACCAATTCGTTTTCAGCGACTGGACGGTTTACTCCGTCGACGGCTTTGACCAATCGCCTACTTGCAATCTCTGCGCTGATTCGTAAACGTCCGAAAACCAATTCATCATTCCTCAGTAAACCAACTGCTGCGCGGTCATTGTGCGATTCACTCAGTAGCCTGCCATCAAGCACCAGACTTCCCAGAGACTCTCCGCGATACGTGCCGGTGGTTCGAAAATAGCCTCCGTTGATTCCCGCAATAGCGTTGTGCCGCGTCACAAGCGAACTTACAGTCTCCAGCCCAACTGCCTCATCCATGGCTCGCACGACCTGTATTCCAGCCTTCTTTAGATCAATTCGCAGTGCGTTGATCAGCCAGGGACCGCTTCCCGCTTCTTTTGTCGCCGTGGTGCGGGTGAACTGCGTGTGCTCAATCCCCGGGGCGACGGTTTCAAAGCGAATGGAACTGGTGGCACTCGATTGTGCCCTGGAGAACGTTGGCGGATTGAATGACGCGCCCAGGAGGGCGACGATCACAAGGAACAGCAAATATGAGTTAATTCGGTCTGTTTTCATCGGGTTCTGTAAAACTTCCGGTCGTTGTTTAGTTTCTCGAATAGTCGGTGAACCAAGTGAACTTCTTTAACGAACTTTAGAGAGACAGGACACTAGAGTTTTGGCGAAAAGGCCGGTAAGCTTCATGAACATACACACCGAACATTGACACCCCTTGGGGCGGCCGTTATCATCCCCGTTTCCGTCTCCAGCGCGGGACTTCGCCTATTGCTTTATGTTTGAGTCGCTATCTGACAAGCTCAAGCGCACGCTGAAGAATCTGCGCGGCGAAGGCGTCCTGACCAAGGAGCACGTTGACGCCGCTCTGCGCGAAATCCGCCTGGCTCTTCTTGAAGCGGACGTTAATTATAAAGTCGCCAAGGACTTTATCGCCGCTGTCAAGGAGAAGGCTGAGGGTCAGCAAGTTTGGCAGGACCTAAAGCCTTCGGAACAGGTCGTCAAGATTGTCTTCGATGAGCTGGTTGAACTCTTGGGTGGGCAGTCCTCGCGGCTGGTCTTTACAAAACAGATACCGAATGTGGTGATGGTGGTCGGGCTTCAGGGCTCCGGCAAAACCACTTCGACAGGGAAGATCGCACGTTGGCTGGCCTTAAACCAGGAGCGAAAGCCTTTACTTCTTTCTGTCGACGTTTATCGGCCCGCAGCCCGGGAGCAACTAAAGGTCATCGCACGTGCGACCGGCCAACAGATCTTTGAACAACCCGAGACGAATGATCCTCTCACTCTGGTGCATGAAGCTTACAAGCATGCTCAGCAGACGGGGTTTGACACGCTGCTGATAGACACTGCCGGGCGATTGCACATCGACGATGTGTTGATGGAGGAGTTGGTGGCAATCAAAGCCGCTACCAGGCCTTCCGAAATCTTGTTCGTTGCCGATGCAATGACCGGTCAGGATGCCGTTCGCTCAGCAGAAGAGTTTCACCGGCGAATTGGCATCACCGGCGTGATCCTTACCAAGATGGATGGTGACGCGCGTGGTGGCGCTGCATTGTCGATCAAGCAGGTTACGGGTCAGCCAGTGAAGTTTGTGGGCGTCGGTGAGAAGTATGATGCACTGGAACCGTTCTATCCGGACCGTGTTGCCCAACGAATTTTGGGTATGGGCGACGTGCTTTCACTGATCGAGGAAGTGCAGTCAAAGGTCGATCAGTCAGAGGCTGAGGAACAACTCAAGAAACTTCAGAAGAACGAGTTCACGCTTGACGATTTTCGTTCGCAGTTGCGTCAGGTAAAAAAGCTCGGCTCCTTCTCAAAGATCATGAAGCTCTTGCCCGATCAGTTGCTCGGCGGCATTGGCATGCCGCAACTCGATGAAGAGCAAACGAAGCTGATGGAGCGTGAGCTGAAACGTACTGAGTCGATCATAGACTCAATGACTCGCGAGGAGCGGGGCGACCACAGGATTCTTAACGCTAACCGCAGACGTCGAATTGCCCGGGGTTCCGGCACTTCGGTGGCCGAAGTCAATCAATTGATCAAGCAGTACAGCGAAATGCGTCAGATGATGCGCCAGCTTTCAGGTTCAGGGATATTTGGTGGCAGCGGACTGAAGGGTAAGATGATGCGTCGTCTTACGGGCATGCCGGAATTGGGTGGTCTAGCCGGAAATGGAGATGAGCTACCCTCGCTCCCGGCGGGACCCTCACGCAAGAAACTCAAAAAGAAACGAAAGAAACGCCGCAGATAAAGGCGAGCATATTCGGAGGTAGACACTTGTTAGCAATAAAACTGATGCGCACCGGCGCTAAGAAGCGCGCTTCCTACAGGGTGATCGTCAAGGAGAAGCAATCAAAGCGCGATGGAGCGTACCTTGAGAACCTTGGCACCTATGATCCAACTACCAATCCGGCTCGGATTACGTTGAACATGGAGCGAGTGAGCTATTGGTTGGAGAATGGTGCTCAGCCAACCGACACTGTTAGTCGGCTTATCAAACAAAGCAGACGAGCAGCCGCAGCGGCGGTCACTTCCGAATAGCATGGTCCTATGAAAGATACGATTGAGATGATCGTAAGGGCGCTCGTAGACGACCCAGACGGCGTCGACCTTCGGGAGGTTGAGCGAAACGGCACATCGATTATCGAAATCCGCGTGGCCCAGTCTGACATGGGCAAGATTATCGGGAGGCAAGGACGTACAATTCGAGCCCTGCGAACTCTGGCCAACGCTGCGGGCATAAAACAGAAGCGAAGATTCATTCTAGAAATCGTGGAATGAGCGGGCGTGCTCCAAAGACACCGGAACCGTTGGTAGCGGTCGCACGTGTTGTCAAGAAACGAGGATTAAAGGGCGAACTTGTCGCTGAGCTTTTGACAGACTTTCCGCAACGCTTTGAGCGCACCTCGAAGTTTGTTGGAGTTGGGCCGAATGAGAAGCGGGTAGCACTTGAGTTGGAAGGGCATTGGTTCCAAAAAGGTCGGATCGTACTGAAGTTTAAAGGCTACGACAGTGTTGAATCTGCTGCCGCACTAATTGGTTATGAACTGGCCATACCGGAATCTGAACGAATGCCCCTCGACGAAGGTTCGTTCTACGATTGGGAGCTTCAGGGCTGTATTGTAAAGACCTCTTCAGGAAACCGCATCGGACATGTTACTGGAGTGTTGCGTACAGGCGGTGTAGAGTTGCTGGTTGTAGAGGGTGAAGGTCGCACTGAGCACCTCATACCCATGGTGAACTCGATCGTTCTAAACGTCGATCTGGGCGAACGCGAGATTTTTGTTGACCCGCCCGAGGGTCTCCTGGATTTATAGGTTTTTGATAACGTGCTACGCATTGATGTCATCTCGATCTTCCCCGAGTTTTTTGCCGGAACCTTTGAAGTCGGGATTGTCCGCCGCGCCAGAGCATCTGGATTGGTCGAGGTCAACGCACTCGACCTGCGGAGTTGGACCACCGATAGACATCACGTCGTAGACGATCGGCCATTTGGCGGCGGCGACGGGATGGTGCTTAAGCCCGAACCGATCTTCAGTGCCGTGGCCGAAATCACAGGAACCGATCAGCGGTCAGAGTATGACTCAGGCACCCGGGTGATGCTGCTATCCGCTCAGGGTCGAGTTTTCAATCAAGCGTACGCATCTGATCTTTCAAAAAGTAAGCACCTGGTAATCATCTGTGGGCGATACGAAGGTGTCGACGAGAGAGTTGCCGAGGCATTGATCACGGACGAGATTTCGATCGGCGACTATGTGCTATCAGGCGGCGAGCCAGCAGCGATAGTAGCCATTGACGCCGTCATCAGGTTGTTACCAGGAGCGCTCGGGAGCGAGACCTCGGCCGCGAATGAGTCATTCTCTGAAGGGTTGTTGGACTTCCCCCAGTACACGAGGCCGCCAGAATTCGCAGGAATGCACGTGCCGGATGTACTTTTGCGAGGAAATCACGCAGAGATTGCCCAGTGGAGACGAGAAGCGGCACTGCGGAAAACACGCAAGAACCGCCCCGATCTTTTACCTGATCTTTCGAAGGAACGATCTTAGAATTTAATGCCCGTGAGCACGGCCGCGGATGGTCTGCGATTATCAACAGAGCAGTATGGAGTAAAGAGATGAATCGACTGGACAATATTGAGAATCAACAGTTGCGAAAGAACATTCCCGAGTTCCAGCCGGGCGATACGGTGCGTGTTCACGTACGCATTAAAGAATCGGAGACCAAAGAGCGATTGCAGGCATTTGAGGGCGTGGTCATTGCGCGGAAGCATGGTGGTATTCGCGAGAGTATCACGGTGCGCAAAACCAGCTTCGGAGTGGGAGTAGAGAGGATTTTCCCTCTCCACGCCACGATCATCGATCACATCGATGTAGTGAAGCGAGGTCGAGTCCGCCGAGCGAAGCTTTATTATTTGCGCAATCTGCGAGGTAAGGCCGCTCGGATTCGTGAGCGTGACACCCGCGGTCAGCAGAGTTCCGAAACCCAGGTGTCGGCAGCCGGCAAGAAATAGTATTCTGGCGGCTCAAAAACTGCTCTCCTCCCCCAGTTCGGTACAGAGCATGTTAGTGTTTCGCTTGCATTCGCGGGATACCCATGGAGAACTGAGCTTGCGACCTGGACTTAGAACACGGGGAATACTGCGTGCGCATCGCGATTGACGCTCACTCTGTTGGAACAGGGCTCGCAGGAAACGAGAGCTACGCCACCAACCTGATAGAAGCCCTGGCGGCGATCGATCACACCAACGAATACACCCTCTATGTGACAAAGAAGGAAGCGGTGGAGAGGTTTTCCGACCGTTGGCCAAATTTCCATGTGCGCCGGACCCTGCCTCATGCCCCTCTGATCCGGATTCCTCTCGTCCTCAGTTCTGAACTAAGGAAAAGGCCCGTCGACGTCTTACACGTGCAATTTACTGCGCCACCGATCGCTCCCTGCCCGGTGGTTGTTAGTATTCACGATCTCTCGTTCGAGCACCTGCCAGAAACCTTCAACCGTCGCAGTCGCATGCAGCTTCGTCTGACGGTGCGCCATTCAGCGAGAAAGGCCGCTCGACTGATCTCGCTTTCAGAGCATGGTCGTGCGGATTTGATCGCGACTTACAAACTTTCACCTGACGTAGTTGATGTCATCCCGCTAGCCCCTTCGGCACGTTTCAAGCCCTCCTCAAGTAGTGAGGTGGAAGCCGTGAAGCGGATGTATGGAATCGAGGGTGATTACATACTCGCGGTCGGTTCGATTCAACCGCGTAAGAACCTCTCGCGGTTGATCGCTGCGTATAGTCGCTTGCGGACTAGCTGGTCCAAAGGTAAGCTTCCTCAACTGGTTCTCGTCGGCAAGCGCGCCTGGCTATATCATGAAACTTTGCGGACGATTGCTAACTGCGGAGTCCAGGATTCTGTAATCCTGACTGGGTACGTACCAGAATCGCAGTTACCGGCACTGTATTCAGGGGCTCTTCTTTTCGTCTACCCCTCATTCTTTGAAGGCTTTGGTCTACCACCGCTTGAGGCGATGAAGTGTGGTACCGCAGTGATAGTTGGTGATCGAACCAGTCTTCCTGAAGTAGTCGGCGACGCTGCACTGTTGATTGACCCGTTTGATACCGATAGCTTGCGGTCGGGCATTGCGCGTTTGCTGGACGACGCGGACTATCGGAATGAACTCTGCGTCAAGGGTTTGCGTCGGGCCGAAGAGTTTAATTGGCAGAATACAGCGAGGCTCACTCTCGATGTGTATCGAAAAGCGGTTGGCGTCCCCCTTGTACATGAAGGCAGTTCCACAAAGGCAGTGTCGCAGTCATCAGCTAAGTATCGACATAACTTTGAGTAAATGCGCATAGCGATTCTGGGAACACGGGGCATACCCGCGAGCTACGGCGGGTTCGAGACTTTTGCCGAGCATCTATCTACGAGACTCGTGGCACGCGGGCACGAAGTGACGGTTTATTGTCGCGCTCACTACGTCTCGCCGCGGCAACTCGAGTATCAGGGGGTTCGCTTGACCGTGCTCCCCACCATCCGCCACAAATATTTCGACACGATAGTGCACGCGTTCCTTTCCACGATTCACGCCGTCCCCTCCGGATTCGACGTCGCACTAATTTGTAATGCGGCTAATGCCCCCTTCGCGCCAATGTTGCGATTGACTGGCACACCTGTCGCGATCAATGTAGACGGGCTTGAGCACAAGCGAAAGAAATGGAATTGGCTTGCGCAACGTTATTACCTGCTGGCGGAACGGTTAGCGACCATCTTCCCAAATGCCACCATCACTGATGCCCAGGTAATCCACGATTATTACAGCGCACGATATGGCGCGAGCTCAACGATGATAGCTTACGGATCCGAGGTGGAGCGCCGGCCGGATCGAGAGACAGTGCGTCGCTGGCGTGTTGAACCCAACCGCTATGTCCTTTATGTGTCTCGTCTTGAACCAGAGAACAATGCGCATTTGGTGATCGAAGCCTTTAAGAAAGTACGAACTGCCTATCGCCTCTTGGTGGTCGGCGACGCTCCGTATGCTCGGGAGTACATCAGTGATCTAAAGGTTCGAGCGCGAGGGGATAAAAGAATCATTTTTACCGGGTTTGTATTTGGTCAGGATTATCGTGCGCTGCAACAAAATGCTTACTGCTACGTCCATGCGACTGAAGTAGGTGGCACGCATCCGGCGCTTTTGGAAGCAATGGGATATGGCAATTGTGTGTTGACACTTGCCACTCCCGAAAATATTGAAGCGGTAGGTGATGCTGGTATTCCCTACGCTGACGAAGCAGATCTGGTGCAAAAACTACAACGCGTTCTACGTGATGGCTCGCTCGTGCATGGTTATCGCCAACGCGCTCAAACTCGGGTGCGTAAATACTACGATTGGGAAGCGGTCGTTGATAATTACGAGAGTCTATTTGCGAAGATAACCGGGGAAACGCGGCCTTTAGGAGACAAACCGGTGGGGGCAGATGAGAAGATGGAGCGAATTTTCCAGTAGTAAAGGCCAGTAGTAAAGGTTAGTAGAGTCTAAAAGAGGGGAGCCCCGCTAGTACAGCGTACTGGCGGGGCAAAACTTTCAGGGCAGGTTCGGGTAAATCAGGGCGGCGGTGGCAAAGAACTGAGAGCCGGAACTAATTCCCACTCTGTGATCGGCGGTGCATGCGGGGGTGGATAAAGCCGCGCAGCGTGAATAAAAGGGGTAGCAGCGCTGCGTCCCTGTCAAAAAAGCGTTGCACAACCGTTCGCCACAACCAACCAAATTGAAAAGACCATGCCGAGCTGTCCAAAAATCAGATTTGTTGCCGGTCTGTGCGAAATTATACGTAACTGTTGTGACGTGTCAAGAACAATATCCACGATTTCGCAAACTTTGTGGCCGAGCTGTAAATTATTCACCCGATCTTGCCTGCATGAGTCGTAATGCCTGACGTCGCACGGCGTCTGAAACGTTTCTGTTTTGAGAGAGGTTTTGGAGGTCCTTGGTCCGAATGCGTGGAAGGATGCCGACGACCGTCGGGATTGGGCAGCGCGGATTGCGTACCAGGTTGTGAATGATGGGGTAGGATCTGGCCCAGCTGCGGTTCAGCGCAATCAGTCGCAATACCTCATCTGAGACAGTTCTCATTGCTGAGATACCTTCCACCTCCTGGTCCGTCACTCGCGGGTTGTTGATCACTGCAGCACAGACAACTCTGTTGGGATCCCTTACCAATATCCCGCGTGCTTCACGGTCGCCTTTCATCGCAAGCTTCATTCGATCTCGCGCGTTCATAAACATGATCTTTCTGATCAGCGAAACGCGTTCAGGTGACATGTCACCAGATTCAAGCCTTTCATGCTCAAGGACACGGTTCACGGCGGCGAGGTGCTCTTCAGACGTCTCTGCCTGGAGTTCAACGTAACGCTCGGCGGGCAGCCACGAGTCGTCAATATCAGCGTCAACAACTTCGATGTGCTGCGCAATC
This sequence comes from Pyrinomonadaceae bacterium, assembly GCA_035283645.1. Taxonomy (GTDB): domain Bacteria; phylum Acidobacteriota; class Blastocatellia; order Pyrinomonadales; family Pyrinomonadaceae; genus PSRF01. The sequence continues at coordinate 21,225 of DATETN010000045.1, read as the reverse complement.
AGCAGTAGGTCGTCGAAAGAGAGCTCGCCGCTGGTGGTGTCCAGCTCGGCCGTCTCAAAAAACTCAGCTGCGGCGTTGTTTCCTCGTGCTCTGAGTTCTTCCGCAACCTGTCGTGCCCCGCGCTCCTTTTCGAAGAACTCCTTCCGGGTTTCTCTAACCCGTCGTTCAGCTTCGGGAGAACGGGAAGGGTTTTGTAAGACGGCATCGATAATCCCGGGTGTGTTTATGAGCCGGCGCTGATTGAGAGCAATAAACTCGAGTAGCGAAGCACTAAAGGTTGTCGCTGCAAGCTCCATGATCGCTCCGTCAGGAGTGCGGGTATTTAGAACGATGGCCTCATGGATGTCCTGGCTGAGCGCGCTGTTCCTAGCGAAATACTCGAGCACCGAGGATACGGTCGATTCATCCTTCGCGGCTAGCAGTAGATCGTCAGGTTCCTGGCTGCTGAGTGTGGCATCGGCTGCTTCCGCGAGTTCTGCTTCATCACTCTTGCGTAGCGCCACCAGAACTTCGAGAAGTTCCGATTGAGACAAAGGCAGTAATCCGCGCGCTGCGGCAAGGCGGGCAGGGTGCGGCGCAGTTCCCTTGATTACAGCTTCAACAACGGGATTGACTTTGGCTGGGTTCTCCACGAAGTAGTTGTATGTTGTGGATTGTCGATGCTCTCAGAAAACTAGATCGTCGATCGGCTTGCACAAAAAGTGTCTGCTCAAATGCCTTCTCTGTGGACCTCTGTGTTCTTTGTGGACTCTGTGGTTATGTTTTCTTCACCACTAAGACACAGAGGACGCGGAGGTCGCACAGAGAAAAAGCCTATTTCATACTTTTTGTGCAAAGCCTCGTCGATCTTTAAACCGCCCCATGGCACTTCTTGTACTTCTTACCTGAACCGCAGGGACATGGATCATTACGCCCGACCTTCGGTTGATCGCGCACCACAGTCTTGATCTTACCAGCTTCCTCGCCTGCTGGCGCAGCACCTTGATTGGGACCAGTGAATGTAAGTGAGGTTGACCTTCGGGGCAGCCGCCTCTGTCGGAGCGACTCTTGGGGCTGTTCTGTTACCACCTGTAAGTTAAAGAGCGAGCGAATCGTATTTGTATCGATGCGGTCAAGCATCTCCTGAAAGAGATCAAAGCTCTGCTTCTTGTACTCGACCAGCGGATCTTTTTGACCATATCCGACTAACCCGATTCCCTGTTTTAGATGGTCCAATGACAGCAGGTGGTCCTTCCACTGGGCATCGATGATGTTCAGCATGATGATGCGCTCATAGGTACGCATCGCCTCAGGGCCGATCTGTTGCTCCTTTTCAGCATATTTCGCTTTGAGCTTCTCCCATATTGCGTCGATAATCTCCTGCGAGGTCAAGTTCTCAACGTCAATCCGTTCACCGTCTACATCAAGGTCATAGATAGTCTTTATCTGTACCTTGTAGTTGTCGAGGTCCCATTCGTCGAGAGACAAATCCGGATTTAGATACTGTTTCGTTATGTCTGAGAGCAGGTCGTATGCGACACCCGCTTTGGGTGGATCGCCCAACAGGTAGTCACGCTGATCAGGTTCTTCCATTAGCTGACGGCGCAAACCGTAGATGGTTTCACGCTGCCGGTTCATCACGTCGTCATACTCGAGCAGGTGTTTGCGGGCTTCAAAGTTGCGCCCTTCGACGGACTTCTGAGCCGCTGCAATACGTTTCGAAACCATCTTTGACTCGATCGCGACGCCCTGCTCCATTCCGAGCCTTTGCATCAGCGCCTTGACCTTGTCCCCGGCAAAAATGCGCATCAGATCGTCTTCAAGAGACAGGAAGAAGCGTGAAGAGCCGGGATCACCCTGCCGTCCTGCACGACCGCGCAACTGATTGTCAATGCGCCGAGATTCGTGACGCTCAGTTCCGATAATGTGCAGTCCGCCGATACCGACTACCTCTTTATGCTCGGCCTCGACAATGCGTTTTGCCTTGCGAAATGCCTCGCTCCACTCGTTGTCTGTTACGTCGTCAGGATCGACTTCTTCTCGTTTTAGAAATTCGCGGGCCATGAAGTCCGGGTTACCGCCCAGCAGAATGTCCGTTCCACGTCCTGCCATGTTAGTGGCTATCGTTACGGCTCCTTTGCGACCAGCCTGTGCAACTATCTCGGCCTCGCGTTCGTGGTACTTCGCATTAAGTACGTTGTGGGGCACTGCTTCCCTTTGCAGCCGCCGGGCGATCAATTCAGAGTTTTCTACTGACACGGTGCCGACCAGTGTTGGTTGACCGCGATCGTGGCAATCCTTGATCTCCTCTATCACCGCGTCCCACTTCTCCGGTAATGTGCGATAGATAACGTCGGAATGGTCCTTGCGCACCATCGGCATGTGGGTTGGTATAACGATTACGTCGAGCTTGTATGTAGACTGAAACTCAGCAGCCTCGGTCTCGGCTGTACCGGTCATACCGGAGAGCTTCTCGTAAAGACGGAAGTAATTCTGGAGTGTAATGGTCGCGAGCGTCTGATTTTCCTTTTCAATGCGCACGCCCTCTTTTGCTTCTACGGCCTGGTGCAAACCATCGGACCAGCGGCGACCTTTCATCAGGCGACCGGTAAAGTCGTCAACGATAATGACCTCTCCGTCCTGAACTACATATTGATGGTCCAGGCGGTAGAGCGTATGGGCCTTTAACGCCTGCTCAACGCAGTGCAAAAGCTCCATGTTTGAGGGATCGTAAAGATTGCCGACGCCCAGAAGACGCTCGGCCCTGTCTACTCCTTCTTCAGTCAGTACGGCAGTGTGCGCCTTTTCATCAACTATGTACTCGCCGGTTTTCACTCCATCAATGTCCTCGCCTCGTTTGAGTTGGGGGATGATGGCGTCGGCTTTGTAATATTTATCAGTCGCTTCGTCGGAAGGACCGGAGATGATCAGAGGAGTACGGGCTTCATCGATCAGAATCGAGTCTACCTCGTCGACGATTGCAAAATAATGACCTCGCTGAACGCAGGTTGCGAGGTCGAATTTCATGTTATCGCGCAGATAATCAAACCCGAATTCGTTGTTCGTGCCGTACGTAATATCGGCGGCATAAGCGGCTTGACGCTCAAAGTCGTCCATGTCGTTCTGAATACATCCGACTTCAAGGCCGAGAAAACGATGGATTTGCCCCATCCACTCAGCGTCACGTGAAGCGAGATAATCGTTAACCGTGATGATATGAACACCGCCGCGACCTGTAAGAGCGTTCAGGTATGCGGGAAGAGTTGCAACGAGCGTTTTCCCTTCACCCGTTCGCATTTCAGCGATCTTGCCTTGATGAAGGACGACGCCACCAATAAGTTGCACATCAAAGTGGCGCATGCCGGTGGTACGTACGCTGGCTTCTCTGACGATCGCAAATGACTCCGGCAGGATTTCGTCCAGGACCTGACGCTCACGACGCTTTCGTTCCTCTTTATCGCGAACATCAGCTAGGGCAGCCTGCACCTTCCCCTTAAAGGTGGCGGTCCGCGCGCGCAGTTCATCATCGCTTAGCTTCTTTATTGAGGGCTCGAGCGCGTTGATCTGCTCAACGACTGGGCGAACGGTTTTGAGAAAACGCTGATTACTGCTACCAAAAACTTTCGTTAAAAATTTGTCGATCATAGGTGTTGAATTGGGTCTGAAAAACTCCGTTGTTGGTCAGCCACAAATGCGCTCACGATTGTAGAGAAGTGATAAGGGTGAGGCAAATTGCCAGCAGAAATTCACTAGATACCAGCGCGTCCATCGGGCAACTGCTTTTTCAGCATTTCACCAGCGGTTTGTCGAGGCATCGAAAAGTTTACCAGGATTCGCTTGTCTTCCGCTGTGATCTTCGTGCTTTTGTACAACATCTCTTCATCCCGACCTCGTTTCAGCAACTGACCAATGGCCAGGAGTCCGTTGTACCCGTTCGCCATTTCCGCAGCACGTGCCGGCGTGTCGGCTCGTGATTCAACGAGCGCCGCGATTTCGTTCTGATCCAACCGAATGTTCAGCTGGAGCGGGATCTCGTCACATTCAACCTTGTTGGGATCTTGCACCTTCTTAGGATCCCGCAAGAATGAGAGCATTCCGCTATCTCCGATGGCGCTGACAAGATCCTTGGCCACGTCCAGTAGCCGAGCATCTCCGGATTTCTGAACGACCTTAGCCTCTGCCAACTTGCAAGTGCTGGTTAGATTCGCTGCAATCGTAATGTCTACACGCGTCGTCAGATCCAGTTCGCCCTTCTCTTTCATTTGATTCGCCCGTGCCAACCAATCTTTCAGAGGACGAGTGTTGACCTCGTTCTCATTGGGTCGCACAACACTATTGGCTTCAGCAATGCGATTCAGTTCTTGCTCCACCGCCTCCTCATCCTCCGGTGACGCCGAAGGAGACGCTATTGCCACAACAGGAGACTCCATTGGCGACGCTGAGGGTGATGGTTCAGGCGAGGCTTCAGGCGAAGGAGAAGGATCAGGGGTTGCAACTACTTCGGGCTGGGCGCTGGTTGGAGCCCAGGGATCCGGAAAGATACTTGCCGGGGGTGCAGCCTGCTCAACTGCCTGCTCAGTCGCAAAATATCCGTCCGGATAGCGAAACTTCTGGGCAACGTCAACAACTCGGACTTCTTCGCCGATCTCAGTTTTTGTATAGGCGCGATCGACGTAGTTCATTCCCGACATCAGGGCAGCGATATTAAAAGACTCCCGCACTCCCGGTATATAAAGAACGCTGGCAAGTGCGGCACCGTGAAACACGAGTGACAGCGTTATGAGCCGGAGCAGAATTGGCCAGCGCGGGTCCCGATTTACTTCAAAATGACTAAAAATCTCTTGCATCAAACGTAATAACGCCTGGGTGGACTAAACGGTTCCGCTTCAAGTCTAACTTAGACGCATTCCGAGGCGGCTTCGTTGCGAACATATTTTACGTTAGCACTTTCGAACTTCTTGTCCAATTGCACGAGGCCCACGGCCGGAATTGTTACGTTCTTCTCACATCCCAGGGAGCGGACCTTTCTGTCTATTCGCTGGGGTACAATTGAAATCGAATGGGGCGCAGACGTGAAAAGGTAGACATGTCTCGGAAACGAGGCTCCAAACAGGGCTCTGAACGGGTTCGAGCCGAACCCAATCGCCCCGGGAAGTCGGAAACTCAATCTCGCCACACTCAACGCTTGCTGGCTGGCATTGGCACGCCACCTGTCATCCCCTTCAAGCCGGATCCATTTCAAGTTGAAGCGCTTAATGCTCTGGAATTTGAAGACGTCATCGTTACGGCGCCCACCGGCAGCGGAAAAACCTGGATCGCCCGCGAAGAGATGCGCCGGCTACTCGAGAGCGGCCGTCGGGCTTGGTACACCACCCCATTGAAAGCTTTGACCAACTCCAAGTACGACGAGTTTACCAAGGAGTTTGGTCCAGCGAACGTAGGTATTCTCACCGGTGACCGAAAAGAGAACTCACAAGCGCCGTTGATTGTTGGTACGACCGAGATTTATCGGAACCAGTTATTTGACTCGATGCGCGGTGGAGAGAGAGTGCAGGCCGATCTCGTCGTACTGGATGAAGCTCACTATCTAGGTGATGAAGACCGCGGCCATGTTTGGGAAGAAGCAATAATCCTGACGCCGCCACGTATTCGGCTGTTGTTGTTGTCGGCGACAATCGGTAACGCAGAGGAGTTTGCCGGCTGGGTCGAAGAAGTACGAGGCGTTCGCTGTGGCGTGATTCCCGGACCCCGCACTCGACCGGTACCCTTACGCGCTGCGCTGCTGCTGCCTGACAAACGGCTGCTTCCCCTCTTAAATGAAGATGGACGATTAAATCCTGAGATCGCTGCACTCGGCGAGCGAGCCAGAGAGGAGCGCGAACGCCGATCAATTGGCAGGCGTACCTTTCGCGAACGGGACCGATGAAACTCAGCATGCCTGAAATGCCGCCCGCTGTTCTGCTCGACGCACTTGGGTCCTACAGCTTATTGCCGGCGATTGTGTTTCTTCCGACCCGCAGGCGCTGCGACCAGGCTGCCTCTGAAGCGGCGTTTATTCGACGAGAGCCGAATGTGGACCGGAGAGATGCGCGACGAGACTTTATCCGCAGTTTTGTGGAGGAGCATCCCGAAGTACGTGGTCATCGTCACTGGGACACAATCATCAAAGGTGGTGTTGCCTCTCATCACGCAGGCCATATCCCAGCGTGGAAGCTCGTTATCGAAAAAATGATGAGTGCAGGGTTGCTTGACGCCATCTTTGCCACAGCAACTGTCGCCGCTGGTGTTGATTTTCCTGCTCGTACAGTGGTCTTGACAGGTGCCGACGCCCGTACCGGCAGTGGATGGCGTCAGTTGACTGCCTCTGAGTTGCAGCAGATGACTGGACGTGCCGGCCGGCGCGGGAGGGACAATGTCGGGTTTATCGTTGCAGCACCAGGATTACACCAGGATCCTCAGCGCATTGCTGACCTGCTGAAGGCCCCGCCTGATCCTCTGGTAAGTCAATTTCGCGCAACCTATACGACCTTGTTGAACCTACTCGATGCGTATGGCGGTTTTTCCTATGTTAGAGAGATCGCCGCGAAAAGCTTTGCTCACAGGCACACGGCCCAACAGATAACAAGGTTAGAGGCGCAAATTCTCGACAGCCAGGATCGAATCAGCAAATTGCTCACGGAAGCTAACTGCGGGAGCGCTAGCCCTTTCATCTCGGGGTTGGAGCGATTGGTGAGTGCGCGGACTCGGCTCCTGGAGAAGCGTCCCCAAACGCGCGCAGAAGTTTTGGAGCGATGGCTCGATCAAGTCGTACGTCCCGGCCGGATCGTTGGTATCGGACGAAGCGGTAAGCGATTGGTCCTGGTTACGCATCGATACGGCACAAACGTTGGCGGCGTGCGCGAAGACGGCCGTGGCGCAAAGTTTCCTTTGCAGCGGATAGGGCGCGTCTACTCTCCTATCTACTCTTTGCGAGAACAGGACATTGAGAGAGGTTTTGATGAGGTTCGAGAAAAAGGGCCAATGTTGGTAATAGCCGAGCCGCGCCTTCGCGATTTAGATCAGGAAGATTCGACTGCCATCGCGCTGCTGGACGATTTGATCGAATCGCTGGTCCGGAGTGGCGTTCCCGATCCGGAGAACACTACTTGTCATGAAGCAGTGTGGCGCGCCATTGAGCACGCAGGGGAAATTCAGCGGGCGGACGCGCGTAGGGATCGTCTGCAAGAAGAACTATGGGAGCCTTTTGAGCGGCGTGCGCGAGTTCTATCAAAGTTTGGATATTTGGATTTTGACGCCGAGAAGGTTACTGAGCGCGGACGTTGGTTAGCCGATCTTCATGTTGACCGCCCGCTAGTCATTGGGGAGGCATTACAGGCAGGTTTATTCAAGTCTCTCGATTTGATTCAAATGAGCGGGGTCGTCTCCTCGCTTACCGCAGATGAAGATCGCGATTATGGTGAACTAGAACTGGACGACGTATTAGTCGGTAATCTTACGCGCTTCGAGGACGTCGGCTTTCAAGTTTCTTCGGAAGAGTGGAAGTTTGGTATTGAACCGGCTCCGGAACTCAATTTTTCCGCGGCAGCGACGTCGGCACATTGGGCTGGCGGAAAAGAGTGGGCCCAGTTGGTGCGAGAGACGCGCGCGGAAGAGGGCGATCTATTTCGGATGCTGTCGCGAACCGGAGAGGCGTTACTACAGATTGCCAGTCTCCGAAAAGCCCATCCGGAGGCCGCCGCTATCGCCGCCGACGCAGCCAAGGCAGTCTTGCGCGACCCGGTCCGTTGATGGTTTCTATTAGCCAGAGGGTGAGAACCGTGAACGAAATCGAGCTTTCCGAGTTTCAAGTGACACTGAGTGACGTCGTCCGAGCGATATGTCAAAGGCCTCGTGTTTATACGATGCACGGCACGTTTGGCGAAGTTTTGGCTTTCCTGGAGGGTTATACAACTGGGGCTCTGCTGGGCTCGCCTCAAAATACAAAGTTCAATCGCAGCTAATTCGCAGGTTGGGAAGGGGGCGCGCGCTCGGACTCCCATCTTTAGCCGCGAGGTCTCATTGCGCGCTGCCCCCGCCTTCAATTCTCATCACCCGGATCTGTGAAAGCACAACTCCCTCTCAGTTAATGTTGAATAGTGCTTGCTGGAGTTAGTGTTTGATGTGGATTTAGGCGGGGGCAGCGCGCAATGAGACCTCGCGGCTAAAGATAGGAGTCCGAGCGCGCGTCCCCTTCGCAACCTGCGAATTAGCTGAGATTGAATCTTGTATTTCCGCAGTGTCGGACATGGTTCAGATGTCATTTCCCACAGTCGAATCAAGGTGTAATAGACAGGCGCACCACCTGATTCAACGGCACTCGCTGTACTCTGCCATCCTTGGGCACAATTACCACCATCCCTCCCTCGACCATGACCCGACGCAATGAACTCATTGGACGGTTAATGAGCGTCCCGTCTAATGTCTCAACTATCAAATAAGGCCCGCTGGGGGGCTCCGGCTCTGCGGTCTCTTTCGGTGGCTCGGGAGGCGTAGTTTCTCTTCGACGCGAACCTCTCTTGCTTGACGCAGAGCGCCTTGTTTCCTCTTCCGATTCCGTTCGGGACTCTGGTGGTGTGGTGGTTTCTTCAGAAGGCTCCGGCGCCGGGCGTTCATGGGGCCGGGTTCGGGACGTAGTTCGCCGGCCGGTAGGTCGGCGACTGCGTGTGTTGCGCGACGGAGTTGTTGTGGCAGCTTCGACTTCAGCCGGCTTAGACTCTTCAGGCTTTGCTTCAGGCGCCGGTTCTGTTGGCGTGGCCTCAGGTGTCGGCTCAGGGGTTGGTGCCGATGAAGCCAGCTCGGGCTCTGGCGCATCGATTCTCGCTCCCACGGACGAAACACGACGGCCTCTCTTTGGGGTGGCGGCGGTGGCTGCGTTTATGTCTTCTTCTGTTTCCTCGGGCTGTGGCACACCCGCAATCGCCTCGAACGATCCGCCGAACCTAATCTGATACGCGCCTTGGTCATCGTTGGGAGTCCGCGCCTGTACTCGCAGAATCAAGTCCTGACGTTGACGTAAAAAGATGCCCTTATTGATCGACGCGGCGCTTTCGGCGTAGACCGTGAATTTCATCAGCGGCCGCAACCCGGCCGCACTGAAAACGTCCACGTCACCATTTAGGTTACGGGTCTCGACCGTGATCAAGAGATCACCGGGATTCCCGACAAATGTATAGAAATGATCGGTAAAGCGTGCATCCCCTATATCGCGGGCGCTGATTTGTCCGACCACTGAGCTAGTTGTGATAGGCGTGGGTGCATTTATGTCTAGCGACTGGGCCGTCGTGGTCGCAACGGTGAAAGTAAGTACCAGGACGGCCGCGACTATCCAGGAAGTGGTTTCTGTAACTCGCATGAACAAGCCTTCGAGAGAAGGTAGGTCGGAGTGTGAGTGCAAAGCATATCAGATTTACGATCAACGTCCGAAACCGTGACCCTTATTTCTCTTCGGCCAAGAGTATGAGATAAAGGGTAAGCATACAAAAGGAGACATGATGAAATGTAAACGCTTTAAGATCCTTCTGTTGACGGTATTACTGGCCGGTTCATACAACGTTTTTGCTCAAAAGACTCTTAGTCCCGACCCAAAAAGGCCTCGAGCGGCGGATGATTACAAGCCCCGAACACTAAAGGAAGTTATCGACGCGCCAGATACTGATAGCCGTGGAAACAAACTCGAGACGATGCTTATTTACGCTGACATATTTCCGTCCCGGGCGGGCGTAACCTTTACCGGCTCGTCAAGGCCTTTGCTTCAACTCAAGAAGGAAGTGCTACGCCAATGGGCGCGACTGTATGCTGGGGTCCCGGAAGGCTATACGGACCGTTACGAGACCGAAATGCTTTTTACTCAAAATGGAAACGACTACTGGCTCGCGATACGGAAGGATCTTCTTCCGCATTTCAAACAGGTTTTGAGGGCGGGAGACGCAGTAGATCTAAACCTGATTCGCGTCGGCTCAGCCAAATTGTCTGAGGCGTGGGAACCAGTGCTTTTAGTCGAGAGCCGTGTTAGCAGTACAGCGCAAAGCTGTGCGCCATAAAAGCCTGGGGATCATTGATGCAATTGATCAGTATTGATTCGGGAGGGGCTCAAAGGGATAGGACCTCGCCGACCACCGTGTCAGTACTGATCCTACTCTCTCCGGTGGTGTTCATCTGTCATTTTCTGGAAGAGTCCCCGGGGTTTGTCGACTGGTTCAACTCGCATGTTGCCCCGGGAATAACGTCAGACCTCTTCTGGACCGTAAATATCTATGGACTGCTGATCACTGTCGCAGTTGCCGCGTTTGAGTGGACTTCGCGTTCTCCCTTCTCGTTGAGTCTTGCCCTAGCGTGGCTGAGCTTTTTGATGCTCGCCAATGCGGTTTTCCACCTGACCGCAGCGTTCGTGGATGGACGTTATGTTCCAGGGTTAGGAACCGCCATCCTGCTATACCTTCCGTTCTATGGTTGGCTATTTTGGAAAACGATCAAAACGCACCGCATCAACACCGTGGTTTTGACAGCGGTAACCCTGGCCGGCGCGGTGCCCATGTTCATTCATGGCTACTTCATTCTATTTAGAGGTACGCGGCTGGTTTAACTTGAGTTTCCTATTCCGCTGGGACGACAGTCCGGAACGCGGGCGTCCCCGCCCGCTCTCATCCTCACGGCTCAAAAATATTGCCGGGGGAATCTATTTGCTTGATCTCGCCTGACACCGACCCTCCTAGTGACTCATCGACAGTAATCCGAGTACGCCGGAAGACATTTTTACCACCAGCCTGAATATAGATTGCCGGCAGCCCGCCCCCTCCAACGCTCACTAGCGTGTTGTCTTGAAACAACGTCTCAGCTGCACCGTAGAGCTGAATACCGGCCTGCAGGGACCGTTGGATATAGTTGTTTATTACAAGCCCCCCGGGAAAGGCCCCTGTGAAAAAGATTCCAGAAGTGAGACCACCGCCCGTCCTCCCAATAGTGTACACGGCACGATTGTTTGCGATTACCAGTCCCGTACATCCCTTCACGTGATAGGCATTCTGTGCCAGCACAGCACTGCCGTAACGCAGCGCATTGGTGTAGTCAAACAAGCCGTTATAAACCCGTAAATCTGCACACCAGTCATCGGCATTATTTGTTTCAATGTCGACACCGCTCACGCCGCCGGGTGCCGGGTCCGCGTGACCGGGACGAAGAACCGTTGGCTTCATCACGGTAATATCGCGCCCATTCACGATCGCAATTGCAGCAGCTGCGATATGCTCGAACCTCCCGCCGTACACCAGACCATGAACCGCGTGGTTGCCTTTAGACGCGGTACCGCCAAACTGAACCCCAATCGAGCCCAGATCTTTCAGGTCGGCTTCAATCACCGCGCAGTTAGTACAGTTGCCGAGCGAGATGGCCTGTCGTACCCCTGATAGCCTGTAATTGGTCATGGGCTTCGCACGAAGTCGTGGCCGAACAAACACGATATCTCGAGCAGCACCTTGATGAGAGTCGAGGGCTTGAAAGATTATGGTGGCGTGAATTCGGCCTTCGCCGTAGGGCACATCATAGTCGGGCTGCCACACGACTGCAGTTGGTCCGAACTCCACTTGCACGCCACTGGCCACCAAAAAGACACCGGAGTCGATAATACCGCGCGTGTTTGGAGTGTAATGGCCGGATTGAAAAACAGTGTGCTTCTTGAGCGTTATCTGCTGATCGATTCGACCTCCTCCCTCGAGGATTACTCTGCCAACATCTGCGCGGTCTTGCGCAGTCTGAATCCGGGCTGCAAGGTTAGGCCCCGCAGTCACTGTTACCGTCCTTCCCTTCATCGGAGGTCGCAGCCAATCAGTGATTTTTATAGAAGGCGTTGGGAATGGTGTTGGGTTAGCAATCGGTGCCCTTCGTTGAACTGACGTCGATTTCGGATCTCGCCGTTCGGTAAGATCTAGAATAGGGAGAAGTAGTACCAGCGCGAAAAACACGAAACTCAGAATCCGAAGCACTTTATGCTCTCCCCTTTTCGTATTCTAGACTGCAGCAAACCCTCGTTGCACCCATAAGTGTTATGGCTTTTGGTTCCCCCTACTATCATTGGAAGAGAACCCAAAAACTTGATTCAGCTCTCAAAGCTCAGTATGACGACTGCCCGCTTATGTGTCGAGTGTCGCCTTATACTTCGTGATCTGCCAGCGGGTTCATCATTGAATCGGAGGCAAGTATCTTAAGTCCGCTCAAACATCCACGGTAAAGTAGTGTCCTAAATTGATTTCTCTGCGTGACCTCGGTGTCCTCGGTGACTCTGTGGTGATGCTAGTATATTGACGTCCGCGAAGCGCGCGATTCAACCCAAAATGGAATTACTCGACGACAAATATCAGATCGAGCAACTCCTCGGACAAGGAGGAATGGGTGCTGTCTATCGAGCCACGCACCTCGGGACTAAGCGGACCGTTGCGGTCAAGGTCATCCATCCTCAATTCTCGACCAACAACGAGTTTGTAGCTCGCTTCAGACGGGAAGCTGAAGCTGCCGGACGACTGCGCCATCCGAACGTTGTGGACGTGACCGATTTCGGTTTTGCACAGACCACTCGTGGTCAAGTGGCATACCTGGTAATGGAATATCTCGATGGCTGCACCCTGGCTGAAGTACTGGCAGAGGAAGGTGCGCTCCCAATTCAATGGGTGATCGATATTCTCGAACAGGTCTGCTCGGCCGTTGAAGAAGCACATCGTGCCGGCATCATTCACCGTGATCTCAAACCCGACAACATTTGGCTCGAACCAAACCGTCGCGGCGGTTATACGGTTAAGGTACTTGATTTCGGTCTCGTCAAGCTGGGTGGGCCAGATCAAGCGCTCAACACCCCGGAGATCAGGTCCCGCTCGTCGATTGACGAGGGCTTGCCTGTGCCTGAGGCGGAAACGGTCTTACACTCTACAAGCGAAGCATCGACTCTGTTGAAAGTGTCTGAGAGAAATCTGGACCAAGCTTTCGAACCTCTTAAGGCTCCGGTCGAACACAACGGACGTCGCTCGTCCGATCCATCGTTAAAGGGAAGAACAACGCAGCAGCAACTGAAGGATGAGAACCTAACACGGCTTGGCTCAGTGATGGGCACTCCGTTCTATTTCTCGTCTCTGCGGCAACGGTCCCTGTGGTGGTCCAACTCATGGTTGCGCCTCTGCGGACGGTGCGAATCGGAACAGCCTTTGCGGCTCTAAAAAAGCGCTGGGTGATCTTTGCGGTGACCTCGGTGATAGTCATGAGCATGATTATTCTTGGTACTGCTCTTTTCGTCGTGCCCGGGTTAATCGCCGCGATCGTCTACTGCCTGTATGTCCGGAATGTCTGCTCTTTATCAGTTGCTCAACCTGCTGGTCACGCCGTTGACGGCAATCATGATTTCGCTGCTCTATCTGAAGACGCGCAGCGCTGGAGGCGAGTCGTTGCAAGACACCAGTGAACAGTTTGAGGCTTTGGACATTCCTCGAAGCAGGTGGCAGGCGCGAATTCGAATTCGCTCGAGCCCAACCACCAGCCGGCCAAGGTGAAAAGCACATCCTGATTGATGTAGGCAATGCCTTGGGAGGAAAGAACGACGGCGGCCTTGATACCGTTTTTGAACCGGTTATCAACAACATTCTCGAAGTGCTCGATGGCGAGCCACTTGACTTGTATGTCATGACCCACGAGCACATGGACCACGTGCAGGGATTGTTATATGCCTCTGCAAAGCGGGAGGAGGAGTTGAATGAGATATTGAAGGAGGAACTTAAGGTCAGATACGCATGGCTCACTGCTTCGGCAGCTCCTGACTATTACGACAACTTTCCGGACGCTGAAAAAGAGAAAAAGAAAGAGAAGAAAACGTTTGACGAGATTGGCCGTTATCTGGAAGCGTCTCGGACGCTTGCGGTCGCCAACAAGGAGAACGCCTGGTTTCGGGCCCTGATGCATAACAACAATTTCAAAGACCACAGCAGACTATGTCGATTCCCTTCGCACTCTGGCGCCTGAGGAAAAGACCTTTTACGTGCATCGCGAAACGGACTTGCTGGAAACCAGATGTGAGGTAGAGTCGACGGAGCCTTTGCAGAACGGTGATTTTGTTGATATCGAGTTCGAAGGGTAGAGTCTGGCGTACGATGTATCTGACCGAGAATACGAAGTTCGAGTGGTTTTGGAGCGGGTGGTTAACTTGAAGCGATGACTGACACGCTTAAGGTCACACAATCGTTATTTGGTGTGCAACGCGCCCTGATCGGTGCTGTACACCTTCAAGCATTGCCCGGCGCCCCTGCAAACACGTTCGACGTTAAGACCATCACGTCAATGGCTGTTGATGAAGCCAGGGTGTACCGGGATGCGGGCTTCCATGGCCTTCTGATCGAAAACACTCACGACCGACCATACTTAAAAGCCAGCGTTGGGCCTGAAATAGTGGCCGCGATGTCAGTCGTCGCTGCTGAAGTAAGGCGTGCGGTGCCACTGCCGCTCGGGATTCAGGTACTGGCCGGAGCCAACACGAGTGCTATCGCCGTTGCCCTGGCGTCTGACGCGAGTTTTGTACGAGTCGAGGGGTTTGTGTTCGCGCATGTAGCCGATGAAGGTCTGATCGAATCCAGTGCGGGAGACTTGCTGCGATATCGACGCGCGATCGGAGCCGACCATATTCGCGTCTTTGCGGATGTGAAGAAGAAACATTCCGCACATGCGATCACAGCCGACGTGGATATCGTAGAGACCGCGAAAGCGGCTGAGTTCTTTTCTGTTAACGCCGTGATTGTCAGCGGCATTGCCACGGGACAGCCAGCTGAGCCGGAGGAAGTGGCAGCGGTTGCAAACGCAGTGTCTGTTCCTACGCTGGTTGGTTCTGGCGTCACTGCGGAAAACATTGGTACGTTTGCGAGTGCTGACGGATTTATCATTGGCTCTTCAATAAAGCAGGATGGTCTCTGGTCGAGCCCGATTGACTTTGAGCGCGCTAAGGCTGTAGTGCGCGCTTTCCAGCGCTGACGAACAGGTGTAATCGGGCCCAACGAAATTTTCGAAGGATAATTAGCGAGAATGTGTGATTTGTTTAGGGAAGAAGAAAGTTGATGGTCCCGAAGGGGGGACGGGTCGAATCGATTCCCTTCTCTCGAATCACTGAAGAAATTTGAAAATACTGAGCTTTCGTCGATTCTGCGCTTTCTCACTGAGCCCACCGACTGACCTTCGGATCCACAGTTGGTCACTAATTTACCTAATTCTTTACCTAATTAATGGGTAACTTACCTAAACTAAATTCAGTAAACAGTCCAAAACCCGACTGATTCACGGCGTTTTTCGCCAAACCGCGCTAGGACCTCGGCCAGAGGGCTCAACTCTTCCGGCTGCCTTGAGCTCTTTGAGGCGACGCCGAATGAGATCCAGACTAACGCCGGGACAAATCTTCTGAATATCTGAAACCCTGAAGTTGCCGGAAAATCGATCAATCGCATCGAAGATCATCTGACTCTTCGCGCCATAAGAAGTAGTCAACGTTCCTGCACGTTTCTCAAAGGAATAGGGACTGAATCTCGCTTCCGGAGTTGTACATGAGGAGATCAGCCCAAATTGGGCAAGAGCATACAAGACTACTGAAACCAATCCCGTCTCAGGAAACATCCGGTTTTTCACACTAGGAGCGAGAGACGAGAGAAAGGTTGGGCCAAGAAAAAGGCCCCCGACGATCTCACCTACGACGCGAGGTTGACGCAGACAAACAAATAAGTGGCCCACACAACGAGCGGCAATAAGTAACACTGCGACCGCGACTAACAACTGAGTTACTTGCTCACATCCGCGTATCACTTAAGTCTTACTCCGAAGGGGCTAACAAAACTCCAACCGCGCTTAGCGCGGCCGGAGCCTCGCTGACCTACTGCGGGTTACAAACGAGAGCGCCGGCGGACTCTTTATCCAGAAGATGATTTCGTGAGTCAGAGGGAAGGCAAGGATTATGAACATCTCGACTCGACTGATTCAAACGATGCACGTCTCGGCGCTATTCAGTCCGCAGTTCCACGGGTAAATGATCCCACAGGTTCAAGTGCACCAGATGCCAACGCCCTCTACGCCATTCGATGACGTTGAGACTAGTGTTATAGAGTCGAAAGCAAACAGCATCAGTGCCCGTGATTACCCTCAGCAGGGTTTTGATCAGGCCTCCATGTGTGACAGCCAGGACCGAGCCCTCATTGAGTTCACCCTGTTGCACGAGTGTTCGCAGCGCAACGTCTGCTTGCGCTCTAAACTCGGAATATTTGTCCGACAAAGTAAATGGACCGGATTCGGACATTGGCCCGTCTCGTTGGGGCAAGTGAGACGCCACATGAAAATCGGCCTCACGCAGACTGTCGCGCACAACGGCGCCTAGCTGGAGCACTTTGGCGAGATGGGCCGCCGTTTCTTGTGCCCGTCTGAAGGGGCTTGTGTACAACGACGCGATCTCCACGCGCGTACCGAGGGCTAACGGCGGACGATCTGCGAGCCACAGCGCCAACCGACGAGATTGCTCGTGACCAGTCGCTGTCAGCGAACTGTCCCAATTCTCATTCGCTTCTAGTTGCCAGTCTGACTGACCATGACGAACCAAATAGATTCTCATTCTCAATCGACGTCTAGCTAATATTGAACGGCGTCAATCTTAGATCTTTAAGACATGAACATCCTTCAGCATTCCAGGCCCGACGAACACTACTTCAAGATCGACTAATTTTTGCGCGATGCGCGTGGCAAGCGTCGGATGGGAAACAATCAAGCCTTTGCGAATGATGCTTTTCAGCTCATTCGTCCGCTCAGCATAGAAGTGTGGCGAATATCGTAATGCAGCCGTCAGTGTAATCAGCAAACTATCAGGCGCCGGTGTCGATTTGGTGAGCGTGTAGATCGGCAGGGAACCCACACTTGGATCGGTTGACGAGTGCACGCCGCGAAACTGTTCCACGCGTTGAAAATCCGGAATCGGATCAAGCAGTTCGTTAAGCGCGACAGATAAGATTAGCCACTCCGTTTTTCCGCAATAGCGCCAGCTAATGCAGTTCTTTTCCTTGCCCGCGAATTCAAAGGTGAAGGCCGGGTGGCAGTTATTCTTTACCAAGCGCACCAAGTCACCGGTATCATAACGGACGAACGGCTGCATTTGAACGAAGGGGTATAACTGTGTGAGTACTAAGCGACCTACTCCTTCACTCAGCACTTCATCCGTGTCCGTGTCAAGCACTTCGCCGATTATGTGCGGGTCAAGGTGGAAAAAGTCGCACTCGTGGCAACGAGTCGCTCCGCCGGCGCTCTCAGTAAGCGAGAAACGATCGAAGATCATAGCGCCCCAGGCGTTGTGCAAGTATTCCCGCCCTCGTCGCGTTAGGTAGCCACCTACGATATTGATGCTCTTGATGTCGAACTCTCGCGGATCTATGCCATGCTCGAGCAAGTAATACGTTAAGAACAACATCTGATGAACGAGGCAGGTGATAATTGAGAAACGTTCCTCATGCCCGGCGATTTTAAGCCGCTGGCGAAGCAACGAAACAACATCGCTCAGCAGAAGATCGTCGGTGACGCCTGCTACGAACACCTTGCCGATACTCGGCACACTGACAGGCGTGCCGTGATACAGATTGGGCATCGACAACACCAACGGGCGCGAGTCAAGTTGCGCAAGCACCGGCGCCAGCAGTTGTGTCTGATAGTCCCAGATAAACGAGAGTTCTTCGGCGGACTTATAAACCGACAGCGCACTGCCAGTGCAACCGGACGTATGACAAATCGCGCCGAAGGTAACGCCTTCTGCATGCATGTCTGTGAGGTTTTCAATTACGTCTTTGCGAGTGATAACTGGCCAGCAATGAAGCTGTGGCTCAGCACCGGGTGAAACAGCTATCGATTCGCGGTAAATCGGTCTGCTGTAATAACGTGTCTGTGTAGCTGCCCTTTTGATGGTCCATCGCAACAGTTCCGCTTGCAGCACATGTCGCAGGACCAACGAATCCGAAGAAGGGTGGAAACACGAGCGAAACAATTCGGCTAACGCCGACGGCGCGTGGATGGGGTCGCCGCAAGCAGACAACTTGCGCTGCATGGCGGATGCGAAAAATTCAGTTGTCATCTAAGTGAGAGCGTTCCAGAAGAATTTCGAAATTCGGTTTTACGGAGTCCGCGAATTCGTACTGAGGACATGGCTGCAGACGTCATGCCTGCGTACCCACCCCCAGCAAACTTGCTGCTCGTTGGTATTTGGAATCCTCGATCAATCTGAGACCAAACCGCTCGCGCAGCGACGCGGAGAGGACTTCGATGAGCTCAACAAGGCGTGGGTCCTTTGCAACCTCGTCATCAATGTGCGGATAGACAGGCAGTTCTATCTCGCTAAACGCTTGCCTTTCTCGCTCTTCCTCCGGAAGGCGCAGATTATAGACCTGCACACGATCCATCGAGCACCGCAGCGCATCTCGCTTGTCAAGCCAGACAAAGAACGGATGACGGTACTGTTCCAGACACACAGCAGGTATCAGGTCCCCGCCGCGGATGCCGGTCTCTCTCGCGAGATGAACACCTGGGTGCTCAAAGTCGTCGCGTGCTAATAGACGTTTGACAATGGCTACTGCTTCCGGTGATGTGGGATCGTTTTGGATCGCGCTCTTCTCTTCCCCCTCGAAGATGTATCTATGATCGCGTCGGACGTGGTGCTCATCCTCATCCAGCTTAAACGCGCAGAACGCATGCGTTTTGCGATTGCAGGTGGTTCTTAGAACCATACCGTGCTTCAGCAGCGCATAGTCCGACGTATCGTAATAAACTCCGGTGTTCAGTCTGGGCTCAGCACGAGCGTAGCTTTTTTCCGCAATCTCAGCCCCTAGCACAAGCCTTCCGATCTCCATCTTCATTCGATCCAACCAGTCGTAATACTCTGCGTCCGTGGTTGCATTGCTGAAATCAAGTTTCAAACCCAGTTGATTGAATACGGCGAAGTTTCCCGTGCGGGTATATACAGGTTCAGCCGGTTTTGTTAATGGTTCAATCATTTGATCTCCCTCCGAACTCGATTCCTTTTAATAACCTCGTAAGTTTCTGGGCCAGGCACATGGGTGTGAACATGCTGTTCGCGCTCGGATCGTATTTTTGCGAGTTGCTAAACACGCTCGCATAGTTTTTCTGTCGCGGACCTCGCAGCACGAGGGTGCAAGACATCTCGATTCGCGGCAAAACTACACGATGTATTTGACTATAAGGCAGATGGTAAAACTCGCCGGCGCTTTGTCCCGACCGTTGCAACTCAAGCAACGGCGACTCACCAACATCGATGTAGTAATTCCCTGTCGTGGCTACGCCGAGTCTTTCCGGAATGTACTGGTACTCCCGAAACATCACTCCGCTTCCGTCTCGGACATAGTTTTGAAAGACGATTTTTCCGGCAAGAATTCTCGACCAAAAACTGAATCGATGGTCATGAATCTGTTCGTCGTTAATCTCTCGCTCCGAGTAGGGCGGGCACCACAAGTGCAAGGTGAGCCGATATCCCAGCTGACTGCCAGTGTCCACTAAGACAATCTTGTCAAAATGATTCGTGTGGTGGTAAGAGCGTTTTGCGATCTCAGTAAGCAGCGATTTGCTGGACAGGATAAAGCGAAGCGCCGCTGTTATGTTCTTCGGGCGTCCGAGCCTGCCAATCAAGGTGAGGTTTTCCTTCCTGGTCGTTTCAGAGCAATCCTTCGGCAGATTGTGCAGGATTCTTCTGATCTCTTCATAACCAAGGGACTGCACCGCGACTGCCTTCGCGGATGGATACAGATTCTTAGCAGGGACAGTTAACATCGAGACTCCAAGCAGACTTCTTCAAACAGCAGCATCGCTAATCGATGCTGCTGACTGTGTGAGCCTGCGTTCAGAGACGGAGATAGATAGTGAACAACTGGAATCCGCCGCCGCTTAGAGACGCGTATCGGAAGAAGCTACAACTCGGTTAAGCAGTAGCTCCCGGACCACTATCCTCGAGGTGCGTAGGTTTGCCTACCACGATTCGATGGATGAGGCGAGAACGTCGCGAAGTGGAACCGAATCTCCGCCGAACGCAGACACAGTTACTTGTGCCTAAGCGCTCTGGTGCCGCAATTCGACGGCCATTTGCGCCGCCGCTTCCGCGGCAGTTTCGGCAGCGGTTTCTGCTGCTACTTCGCTAGTAATCTCGGATACAAGGGTTATTGCGGCGGTTCGAAGACCAACTGCATCCCGTTCCTTGAGTTGGCCCATCTGTTGAGAGGCGAATTCGACCAGCTCCTCGTAACTCTCGCGAGCGATCGAACGTAGAAAAGCTCCGTGCTCTTTGGTATCGTCAGTCATTGTTCTCCTCCTGAAGTGAGCGGAGGCAAAGGGTCTACGAGGCAACTCTTTGCGAGGTAAATTGTCTGCGAGGCAAATTGTCAATCCCGTTGTGTTGGCGAACTCTATAATGGTGTTTGCAGTTTGTCAAGAGAAAGATCGGGAATTATGTACTTGACACACCTTTAGTTCTTTGCTAGTATTTCCTCACCATGAAACGACAGCCTGACACCTCCATTATTGCTCCGCATTTTCAGGATGAAGATAGCGCCCGCGAGTACTTGGAAGCCCTTCGCTGGCCGGATGGCCCGGTATGCCCGCACTGTGGCGTTGTTGGCGAAGCCTACCGGATCGTCCGCAAGGAAAAGACCAAGGAGCAGGTGCTCGAAATGATTCGCGCTCGTAAACGCGTTCGCAAGACTCAAAAGGGTTTGTGGAAGTGCTCTTCATGCAAGAAGCAGTTTACCGTGACTGTGAAAACTATTTTTGAGGACTCACATATCCCGCTTCACAAGTGGCTGCTTGCGCTTCATTTGATGATGTCCAGCAAGAAGGGCATGAGCGCCCACCAGCTAATGAGGATGCTTGAGATCAAGCAGTACAAATCAGCTTGGTTTATGGCTCACAGAATCCGCTATGCGTTGACTGGTGAGCTACCAGAACAGATGAACGGCGTTGTGGAAGCGGATGAAACATACATTGGTGGACGCCCGCGCAAGTCTACAAAGGCCCCGCACATCAAAAAGGCTGCGGAACGTGACCGCGATCACTACCACCATTACCAAAACAAAGCCGCTGTCTTTGCTGTGGTACAGCGCGGAGGCAAGGTGTATTCAAGACACATCGAAAAGGTGACTGCCGAGAACCTCAAAACCGTCCTAAACGAAG
>DATETN010000044.1:0-8204 GCA_035283645.1 Pyrinomonadaceae bacterium | reverse complement strand
CTGGAACCTCTCGGATATGACTAGTCAGCGGCGGTGGCTCTCGCTCCAGTATCAGCGCGATCACTTCACTGGCCGTCGTTCTATCAAACGGTGCACGCCCTGCTGCCAACTCATAGAGCACCACACCCAAACTCCAAATATTAGCCCGTACATCTACTTTTTCACCACGCGTTTGTTCCGGTGACATGTAATTCACTGTCCCCATCACGAGACCCGCGCTGGTCTTCACGTGAGCTCGGGTTGGTGCTTCGGTGTGGGCTCCTTCGGTCAGCTTTGCCAACCCAAAATCCAACACCTTGATGTAACCATCACGCCGCCGCACCATAATGTTCTCCGGCTTTAGGTCCCGATGCACAATACCGGCCTCATGCGCTACGGCAAGAGCATCCGCGATCTGGATGACGATCTCGAGGACACGTAACGGCTGCAGCGTCCCTGATTTACCGTTGCTGTTCGAACCGGTGTTCGATTGCACTTCCGCGATGCACTCGCGCAGTGTTTCGCCGTCAATAAATTCGGTAGCAATGTAGTGTCTGTGATCGATTTGTCCGATCTCATAGATAGTGACGATGTTTGGATGATTGAGCGCCGAGGCCGCTCGCGCTTCCTGTTGGAAACGACGCACCCGGTCTATTTCACGGGTGAAATCACTAGGCAACAGCTTGAGTGCAACCTTGCGCCCGAGTTTGGCGTCCTCAGCCAAGTAGACGTCGCCCATACCACCGCAGCCGAGCAGCGAGAGGATTCGGTAGTGACTGATGGTTTCCCCGTTGGACAATTCCGCCCTGGTGCTTACCTGGTCCGCGGCAACTCCATGCGCCTCAACTTCAATTGCCGGACGTTCGATGAAGCTACCAGCTTCCTCGTAACCGGCAAGCAGCGCCTCAACTTCTCTGCGTAACGAGTCGTCGCCAACGCAGGCTGCATCAAGGAACGGCGCACGCTCGGACGGCTGGCGCTGCAGCGTCGAGTGAAACAGTTGATCAAGTTGTTTCCAACGTTCAGGTTTCATTGCCCAGCCTGTTGCAGAGCCAGCCCTATCCATGCCAGTCGCGCTTGTCGGCCTAGGCACCAAACAAATGTTAGAGACCTCACCCGCATGAAGTAGTCAGCAGGTTGCCTGCGACAAGCTAGACAACCTCTACGGCGGATGATGAAGACTGCGTCTTGTCATTAACTCTCTCGCCGAAATTGCCAGCTAGAAATTGAAACAGACATCAGTCGATTACAATGTCTAATCCGTTTACATCGTGCAAAGCTCATACCACTAAAATTCCTATGATTTCCTTGTATTTTCGGTCAGCAGATTGGGAATCTAGCTACCGCGCAGTGGAGAATTGCGCAGGCAAGCTTTTAAGCAAAGGAGAGGGTGCAAATAGCGTTATCAAACTGGGCGCCCTCACACTCCGCGGCCAGAGTGGGGGCAAGTGCGCACGCAGGTTGACACTCCAGCGCACTTGAAAAGCTGATCTATTCAGTGCCAGCCTTCAGGTTTCATCGCTCAGTGAGTTGTAGAGCCACGCTTTTGCGATGCGCCATTCGCGCATCACGGTAACAGCTGAGAGGTGGAGCGCCTCTGCCGTCTCCTCAACACTCAGACCGCCAAAGAAACGGAGCTCCACCACCTTGCCTTTCCTCTGGTCGATGGCCGTTAGTTTGTCCAGCGCCTCATCGACGGCAAGCACGTCCGGACTTCTTTCTGAAGATACAACCATGGCATCTTTCAATGAAATTTTCCGAGCGCTGCCACCTCGTTTCAGATATCGTCGATGGCGCGCGTGATCCACGAGAATGTGACGCATCAGGGTAGCGGACAGGGCAAAGAACTGGCTCCGGTTTTTGAACGCGACGTGCTTCTGATCGATCAGCTTCAGGTAAGCTTCATTCACTAACGCCGACGTTTGGAGGGTATGGCCCGGACGCTCTCCTTTCATGTAATGATGGGCCAACCGGTGCAGTTCTTGATGTACGAGGGGTGTTAACTTTTCCAGAGCAGACTGATCTCCATTGCTCCAAGCCACCAGTAGCTGGGTTATCTGAGATGTAGAGGAGGCGGAGGTCATGTCTTTTCATCATCCGATTCTGCTCCGGCTCAACTGACGGTTGGGGAAGCAAGGTTAATGAGACTAAGCCTCTATTTGCGTGAATCATACACCTCACCAGAGTTATCCGTGAGGTTCCTCACTCACACCGCACCAAACAACTAATCGTATTTGATAGGTCTTGATTCCGCTTCACGCTTGTACAAGTGAATAGCAGAAACGCGGCTGCTGAGCCCTGAGCCAGAAACCTTAAAGATCTGCGACTCAAAGGCAAAGCCGCATAGATGTCTGCTTCGGAACAAAAAGTTTGCGGGGAAGCAATTGGTGGTAATCAGTTGAAGGAGACGCAACCTTCGATCACCTTCCATCGCGGCCCCTTAGAAACCTCAAAGGAGATGTCATGCAAAAGCAAATTCAATTTCTGAAACAAGTGATCATGTCGAGTGTCATTATCACGGTTGCGGCCGTATCGGCATACGCACAAACAGGCGCGCAGTTTACGGTCACGATTCCCTTCGACTTTTACCTCTCTGGCAAGACCGTGCCAGCAGGTCAGTACACGGTCGGCCGCAGCACTCAAAGCTCGGCTGAGGGACTAGCCCTACGCGGTATGGACCGTCACCCGGGAGTCTTCGCTTTGACCAGAGGGATTCAAGCGGAAGAAATTCAGCAACAGTCACAATTGGTCTTTCGACGCTACGGAGACCAGTATTTTCTGGCTCAGGTTTGGATCTCGGGAAGAAGCACCGGGCGCGAATTGTTGATGTCGCGCAAAGAGCGTTCGCTTGCACGCGAAATCGCAAAGCATGGCGCTAACGCTGAAAAGGTTGCGGTAGTTGCCGACAAACATTGAGGCGTCGGCGTTGAGCGCATCGATTTGGGTTACGATCAAGCGTCAATCACAGTGGTCGTTGAACCATCAAAAATCGCGACCATGACAACCCCCAGCGCATCTCCTCGCCAATGCGCTGGGGCATACGTAGGGGAGCACTCATCGCTAAGATGTTACTACTCTCACCGAAATAACGGTTTTAGGCGGAAACACGCAACAACATGAAGGCGAGCGCAACTACTGATGATAGATCGTTGGCCTGCTCTGATCGCACACTGCGCCAATGTTGCCGACGTCATCAGCGCCGTCAATTTCGCACGCGGGAACAACTTACTCGTAGCCGTCCGGGGCGGGGGCCACAGCGTCCCGGGCTTCGGGACTTGCGATGGCGGGATCGTTATTGACCTCAGTCGAATGCGTGGCATCCGCGTTGAGGCGCCACGCCAATCAGTGCGCGCAGAGGGCGGCTGTACTTGGGGCGATCTCAACCACGCCACACACGCATTCGGTTTTGACGAATCAAATTTGTTTTCGGCATTCGGAATACCGCCTGAATTGTCTTTATCTCTCTGCCCTCGACGTTCCATTCTTATCAACAGAACACACTACTTCTGACCGCTTTATCTTCGAGTTACGAGTCCTTTTTTCGTGCCTGGTAGAGGAACTCTTTCGCGCGTCTGTGGCTTTGAGAACTGCGCTTGCTTGAGAACATCATCGCTTGTCAGTGATCGCAAGAACTCAACAATGTCGCTCATCTGATGTTCATTTAAGTCAAGTGGTCGCATCCTGTCAGTCAACATCGGATTATGCCCTCCGCCTTGGTTGTAGAACCTTACGACGTCGAGTAATGTTTTCATAGAACCGTTGTGCATGTAAGGACCCGTCAACTCGACGTCGCGTAACGTCGGAGTTTTGAACGCGCCGATATCCTTATCATCTAACGTTACCAGAAACCTTCCGAGTTCCGAGAACTCCGCCTGGTGTGCGAGCGCACTAGATGCGATCCGTTTACTTCGTCGTCGGAATCTGATTTCGTCAGCTCTTTGAGTCAACGCTTTGAAATTCTGATCTCTGCCGGCGACGCCTGTATTGTAGAACTTGAAATCTGTAAAAAACGGCGACGAAGCTGAGAACACATGGCATTCAATACATCTCGCCTTGCCTTTGAAAAGCGCCCAGCCAGCCTTCTGGTTTGCCGTAATCGCTCTTTGGTCGCCTTTGATAAATCGATCAAAAGGTGAATTGTTTGAAATGAGGGTCCGCTCGTACGAGGCAATCGCACTTGCAACCGTGTCGAGAGTGATGCCCTCGCGCGGAAAGAGCCTGCGAAACGCTTTTCGGTACTCGGGAATCGAAGACAAGCGAGCGACCAGCGCTGCTTCACTCTCGAAACCCATCTCCGCAGCATTCAACAGCGGCTGTTTGGCCTGCTCTTCAAGAGTGCGCGCGCGGCCATCCCAGAAAAATGAGTTGCTGAATTTCGCATTCAGCAATGTGGGAACATTGCGTGTTCCGCTTTGGTTTCTGACTCCGATCGCAAGTGTGTCTTTGCTTGCAAATGCGGTCGCCGGATCGTGGCAACTAGCACAACTAATCGTCCCATCCGCGGAGAGTCGCTTATCGAAGTAAAGCTTTTGCCCGAGAACAACCTGATCGTCAGCGATTACACTGTGCGTGAGTGGCGCGCAAATCGAGACGATTGCGAAGACGAACAAGATACTGTCGCGGTGCCCTACTCGAGACGACATCAAAATTCCGACCAGCCTCTTCACGAGCCACACGAAGAGCGCAATGACCATCATCAATACCACGAGGTCCCACCATGTTCCCTCACGAAGCGCAAGCAAATGTTGTTTGCCTGGTCCTTGCAGGAGAGCGAAATCCGGAATTTCTTGTTCGACCATAAAGGCTGAAGTAGAGAAATACCAAACCAGATAAATCGTACCCCCCCATGCGAGACCCAGCAACGATAGCAATAAGCCCGCTGGTCTGCGCCACCACATGCCGATCGCGCAAACGAGAAGCCCAACCGTGATCTGCAAGTGCAGCATATTTAACTGGGCTAGGAAATCACCATGACGACTGAGAATTCCCAAGCTCCACAAATACTCGGGGGAACTACTGCAAACCACATAACCCCTATTGTAAGCGACGCGCAGAGCGCTTAGGCTCGTAACCAGGACCACCGCAGCCAGGGCGGTCTTCAACGTCCAGGTAGAGGGAAGACTCTCCTTCAAAAGCAGGTTACCAAGTCGCTTGTTGGTTGGCATGTCGATTTGATTATTGCATCCATCCCCTACTTGCAATTATTTTGAATATCCTCGTATTCATCTTTGAAGTAACTAAGATCCCCGTACGGTCTTCCGCCGCCCCGACCTGGTTGGCCGCCCGCATGAATGAACTCGTGTATGACGACGGCTTTCAGGCCGCCGAATATTGGGCTGTTAGCAATGCGAGTGGGATTAAAGATCATCGTAATATTGTCAGCGTTTCGCGCGGTGTATCCGGCCCCCGCGGTTTCCAGTAACGGTATGTTGCTGTCCATGGCGCGCCTCCCTTCTTCTAACTGCGTCTGAGTTATTTGCAGCGTTTCAGCCGCGCCATCTCTAAACAGAGCTGCCGAGGGAGCTATTCTAAACGTGTTGTAGAGCAGAGAGTCATACGGTATGCGCAGACCGTATTTCTTGAACACATCCGAGCATTTTTGATTATTCGCAATGTCGAGGATCGCCGCAATCAACTGGTCTAATATTCGATCGAAACTCTCCGAGTGGGCCACGACCAGTATGTCTGACTCCTCCGCCGGCCGGAACTTTCTTTGAGCGCAAAGTCCGGACGGATCCCCGGAATTTACCGGATCGTTTCCGACATAGGCATAAAGGTTCGCATCTCCACCACCAAACCCGATCGGGTCTTCACTGATGAATCGTTGCAGTGAAGGTGAGTAGTAGCGGGCTCTGTAGTAGTAGAGTCCCGTTCCGTCATCTTCTCGTCCTGTGTATTTGGAGCTGTTGCTGCTTGCGGCGCCAGTCGTCGTCGTGTTGCCAAAGGGATCATATGTGTATTGAGTCTGCAACGTCCCGGTATCGTCCACTAGTGCCACCGAGGAGCCCAGCGGATCCGTAAGCGGGACTCTGGTGCCAGCAGCATCGTTGCGTGTCATTACTTTGTCCACACCCGCTGTTAAGGTGTTGGCGGTGGGCGTTGCTCCGGAAAGTTCCTGCACAATGTTAACGCCGTCGTAGAGATAACTTGTCGATATGGCATTGTCTGACTTGTTGATTCGATGTC
Source organism: Pyrinomonadaceae bacterium (assembly GCA_035283645.1). GTDB lineage: Bacteria > Acidobacteriota > Blastocatellia > Pyrinomonadales > Pyrinomonadaceae > PSRF01. Next base: position 2,039 of record DATETN010000044.1, on the reverse strand, counting down.
CCGAAGCGTCGTACTGGAAGCTCGCAGTCAGTCCGGGGCCGCTAATCGAGACCAGTTCGTTGCGAGCGTTCCAGCTATAAGTGTTTACGCCATCGCTCGTAAGATTTCCATTGTTATCGTAGGTCAAGTTCGTACCGGATCGATTCGACAACTGGTTTGATTGATTGTATGTCGCAGCCGTCAATGGTTGCGGCAGACTCGTTCGAGCGAAGCTGCCCCCGGTCCGGGCTCGCTTACCAAGCGAGTCGTACTCATAGGTCAGATTACCTAACAGAGTCGCATCCTTCTTATAGGTAATACTCGTTAGCTTTGATGCTTGATCGTAGCCATACTCTACAATGATCCCATTTGAGTGATTTCTTGATGTCAGCCGGTTCGCGCTGTCAAAAACAAAGTTGACAACGTTCGTTCCCTGCGTTATCTGGGTCAGCCGATTCGCGTTGTCGTACGTGTAGTTAACAGACGGCTGTCCCGCCACAGTCATGCCTGTTCGACGTCCAGCCGAATCGTAGGTGTAGTTGATCGTTCCCTGTGGGGTTGTCTTCGCAGTCAGTCGATTGAAGTCGTCATATGCATAGGTGATTAATCCGGATGTGGAGTCATTCACTTGTGTTAGAGGTCCCGCAGTATCGTAGCTATAAGTGATCGTACTTTCGTAGGTCGGATTGCCCGGATCTCCGGTTGTTCCATAACCAACAAATGTTATCCGGTAAAGACTGTCGTACACGTAGCTGGTCACCTTACCTCTGCGATCGGTGTACTTTCTTAGAAGACCAGCCACGTCGTACTCATATGTCTCCACGCGTTGAAGCGGATCCGTCCGACTAATTAATCGATTCACATTGTCATAGGTGTAACTCGTAACGTTGTTGCGAGCATCCTTAACACTCAACAGATTGTTATTGGCGTCGTAGGTGAACTCGGTGATTCCACCCATCGCATCAATAACTTTTACCGGTCGGTCAAGTGCATCATATTCGTAACGGAATGCCTGGCCATTTGAAGTCCTGGTATTGAGCGGTCGCCCGACGCTATCGACAAAAGCCGATCGTGTTCGACCCACTGGGTCCGTCACGGCAACGAGATCACCAGTCTCATACGTTAGCTGCAACGTATTATTAAGTGGATCTCTGATGGACGTTGGTTGGCCGGCTACGTTGTAAGTAAATGTCGTCGAGTTATTCAGTGGATCAGTGACCCCGAGAACGTTGTGCTTGTCGTCGTAAGTCAATGTAGTCGTGTGATTTAAAGGGTCGGTAATGCTGGTAATGTCGTCGCAATCGCAGTTCTGCGAATACCCATAGTTCGTGGTTACCGCCTGCGCTGTCCCCGCCAGTTTAGTCACTCCCGTCACTCGGTCCGCTGAGTCATAGGTGTAGGCGACCTTTCGCCCGATGTGATCCGTTACGCTTAGCAGAAAGTTCGTGTCCACCTGCCGTTCAAACGTAACTGTTTGCTGCTCGGATGTACCTAATGCAAACGTTTCGCTTGTCGTGTAGCCGTTGGCATCGAATGTCACCCGCCGCACCTTGCCGCCAGGATCGGTTACGTCGGCCTGCACCACCCGACCTCCGCTGTCCAGCGTGTAGGCAAAGGTGAAGAAAGGGTTGTCGGTTAATTCGGGCGTGTTATCGGCGAAGGTCTGCTTGATCACCCTCCCTGCCGAGTCGTACTCGTTTTTAAGAACCGTAATCCCGCGCTCGTCCGTTACGTCCGTCATCCGGTGCGACGCGTCGTAAGCGTAATTCCGTACACCACTCAACGGGTTCGTGACGCTCGCCAAGCGCCCGCCAGTGTCATATGAGTAGTTGACCGCCCTGCCGACGTTGTCTCTGGCCTGCGTGATGCGGCTTGACGCATCGTAGCTGAACTCCATCCAGCGCCCACTCGGTGCCCCAATCCGCGTCAGGTTCGAGGTGCTGTCCCGCACAATGCTCAGTGTGTTGCCATACCGATCCTCGTATCCAGTCATCGCAGCACGCTGCGGCGTGCCTGCCCAGAACGAATCGGGAAACAAGAGCTTCGTCCCGTCTTCATAA
>DATETN010000043.1:0-31747 GCA_035283645.1 Pyrinomonadaceae bacterium | reverse complement strand
GTGTGTAGTGCTTTTTAGATCCTACCTACCAAAGAGGATCCTACACACGGCAGTGTGTAGTGCTTTTTAGATCCAGCCTACCAAAGACGCGCCCCAGCCCCCTTCTTTTGTTTCAACAATACCAACTCAGAAGACGGGTGACACTCAGAAGCTCCGCAATCTCGATGGAGCTTCTGAGCTGAGTCGGTAACGTTGAGATAAAAAGGGGGCGTCCGCCTCGTAGGTTGGATCTGAAAAGCACTACACACTGCCGTGTGTAGGATCTATTTTTCTGACACAGTCTCTGCCGTGTGTAGGATCGCTTTAGGTAGCTGAATCTAGAAGCATTACACACTGCCGTGTGTAGGATCGTCTTTATGTAGGCAGGATCTGAAAGACTACCCACTGCCCGTGGGTAGGATTTGTTTGTTCATGAAGAGCGTGTTTAGTTCAAGATCTAACAGGTTTCTGGCACAGTCAGTCGGTGGTATTTTAGTTGCCGCCACGGGCCATGAATGCCTCAATCTCTGATATCTTTCGTGGCAACGCTGCTGTCATCCAACGAACTCCCTCAGGCGTGACAACCAGATCATCTTCAATTCGCACACCTATTCCGCGGTACTTCTCGAAGGCAGGCTTGATCTTCGCCTTGAAAGCCTCCCAATCCTCCTCTTTCCACCCATAGGGCATATAGTCGAGAGCGTCAAGCCGGACATAAATTCCGGGCTCATTTGTAAACACCATTCCGGGCTCGAACTTCGTGCCATAACTACCTACGTCGTGTACGTTCATTCCCAACCAGTGAGAGGTTCCGTGCATGAACCAGAGCCGATGCTGATTGGAAGATGCATCAGTAATTAGACCCAATCGCAGCAGCCCGTTCTTTACGGCTGCCACCGCTGCTCGGTCCACATCCGAAATCAACGCGCCTGGTTTCGCAACTCGCGCCGCCTCTTCCTGGGCATCATAAACAATCTGGTAGATCTCAGCCTGAGGTGAGCTGAACTTGCCATTAACGGGAACGGTGCGCGTTACGTCGGCCGTGTAGTGTTCGTATTCCGCCCCGATGTCCAACAGTAACAAGTCACCAGGTTTTATGGGTCCCTGCGACTCGCTGTAATGGAGGGTCGTCGCGTTTGGCCCAGAGCCGACAATCGAAGGAAAGCCCCAGTGATCAGCATTACGAAGTTTGTAAGTAAACAGGATTTGCGCATCAACCTCGTACTCCCATTTGGCCGTCAGCGCAGCCAGCCAGGCGCGCTGTTGAGCCTCCAATGTGATGTCGATGGCATGCTGCAATAATCGCAATTCGAAGGGTGATTTGCGCAGTCGCAACGACGAGAATAACGGCATTGCATTGCGAATGCTGTAGGCGCTGGCGGATTTGGCCCATTCAGATGCAAACCGCTGCTCGTTTCTGAATTCACGGCTCTCCCTTTCACGGGGAACGAGCAAGTAAAGGTCAGCCTGATTCGCTGCGGCAGCTTCAAACAGCGTCTGAAAACCGTGGGCCGTGTTCACCGAGGAGGTCGAAGCGGGCTTGTCCGTGAGCAAGATTTGATCGGGCCGCGGACGATACGGTTGCCTATTGGCTATGGCGCGCATAAAAGGCTCAAATTCACCGGCTGCCCAGATCTCACGAATTCCAGAAAGACGCCTGGCCTCTTCAGCGGAATATATGTGCCCAGTCCAGATCTCCCCAGCCGGATTGCGTCTGGGCAGAAACAGAATCTCCTGCAACTGCGAATTACCGGGAAGCAGAACCAGGGTCGCACCGGGCTGTTTCAGGTTTGTGAGGTAATAGAGGTTGTTCTCCTGCCGGTAGAGATAATCCACATCGTTTGTATAAATACGTGGTTCAGCACTGAAGAGGATTAGAAGGGCGCGATTGCCAATAGCTTGCATCACGCTTGAGCGTCGTCGCGCGAGCTCAGCGTGACGTTTGGTGTCATTAATAGCTGGTGGTTGGGGTGCTACGTGAACTTTGAGTGCGAGGTCATCGGCGGCGTGTGCTTGTCGATCCGGAAATATGCAAAGTAGAGCCGTACATAAAGCTGCGCCAAGCAAACGACGGAATTTGGCCCGTGGTCTCATTCAACTCTCCTTGAACGTAATAGGGGGATCTCGAGTGACAGCAAATTCGAGCTAATACTTCGGCGGGACCTTTCGCGGCTCCAAACGCTGGCCTCTAGGTCCATATAACTCGCGGGTGCCATCGGGTCGCACCACCATGCGCGATCCGTTTGGTGAAGTGATTACTTGTGTGCCATCTGCGAAGGTGCGAACGGTCACGCCACCTGGTTGTCTTCTGACGCTCGGGCGAGTGGGAACCGGAATATCCGGGGCATCCGGCGCCTCAATTACAACCTCCTCTTCGGGCGGCTCTTTTACCGGCACCTTACGACTTCTACTCTCAGTTCGTCCGACTGCGGGCTTTTGATTCGCAACCGCCGGCTGGTCCGGTTCCGAGGGAGACGCTTGCGCGTTTGTCTGAGGGTCCGCGCCACTCTCATTCACCTCCGCAGCTTCCTGATTTGCAGGTTCAGCCGAATTTGCGTTTGCTTGCGGCGCTGGAGTTGCAGTGTTCGGAGACGGAACCTCCTGGCGATTTCTGTAGGCGTAATAACCTACGGCGCTCGCCAGTATCAAAACAACTCCCGCTACCACAAATAGCGGACCTGAAATTCGTTTCCGTGCTGCTGGGCGGACTATGGTTGTTTCCGCAGGTGTTACGGTATGCCCACTCGCCTGGAGGGTCGGTTCTTGCAGATTGTGCTGAGTTGGCGTCGCAACTGCTGCTGCAGGCGGAAATAACACTGTGTTGGCTTCACTTCTATTGGTGACTGTCTCAACGTCAGTCGTTCCTTGCAGTGCTTTGCGCATTACCGCCGCAGTCGGATATCGCTGCTCGCGATTCTGCGCCATTGCTCGCTCGAGGAGCTTTGCGGTGTCGACAGATACTGCGCTGTTCACCTCATTTGCGGGAAGCAATGGGTCTGGCTGAGCATTGATCACCGCTGTTGCTCGCGTTAATGCGTCCGGAGGCTTCACACCTGTAATCAGGTGATAGAGCGTTGCGCTTAGGGCATAGATATCACTGCGGGGATCGGTGCCTAATCCCTGAATCTGCTCCAGTGGTGCGTAATTTGGTGTGTACCCGAAAATACTTGCCGACGTTGTAACCCGCGAGATTTCACTAGCCTGCCCCTTCGCTAGTCCAAAATCCAGGAGGATGATCTGGCCGCGTGCTGTCAGTTTCAAATTTTGTGGCTTGATGTCACGGTGGATGATCTGCGGATCCTGCGTGTGCAGGTAGTCAAGTGCGTCAAGGAGTTGATCGGCCCAAGTTAACACCTGCTCCGCTGGAAATGGGCTGCGCCGGCTGTCGATCATTTCGGCAAGATCTTGTCCGGCGATAAATTGCATGACCAGGAACTGTCCTTCACCCTCCGAAAAGTGATCGCTTACGCGCGGCAAAGCCGGATGATGCAGCCGGGCGAGCAGACGCGCCTCGCGTTCAAACTGCTTGCGCAGTCTTTCATCGCCAAAAAGCGTCTGCTTCAATGCGACAGTAGTATCGAGTCTTTCGTCAATGGCTTCGAAGACTGTGCCCATACCGCCCTGACCAAGTTGCCTAACAACCCGATATCTGCCTTGCAAAACTGTATCTGGGGTTAACATCAGATTCCGATTGTGCCTAATTCGAGATCGACTTTGACGCTTGGTGAACAGTATTACCGGCCAATAGAGCCAAGAGAGCGCCGTTATTATACACAGGCGTTAGCTCTAACCCGAAGACATTGATTCGGCCAGTGTCGTCCCGTTTTTTGAAGATCATCCTTCCCCTCAGCGGGAAAAACGATCCACGAACGCACACGAAACATCATCACACTCGAGCTCGGTGGCGTGTGATACTTCACTCGAAGACGTCCGTATTTGGGCAGAGCGAGCCGTCTTCGTGTGATTTCGTGGATCGTACTTCTTGCGTCAAAGCAGAACGATCCAAAAAGGCACACGAAAGGCTTTGCACAAAAAGTACGAAAATAAGCTTTTTCTCTGTGCGACCTCTGTGTCCTCTGTGTCTTTCGTGGTGAAGGAACTCGCCGAAAACACAACCACAGAGTAACAAAGAACACAGAGGTCGCACAGAGAAGACATTTGAGCAGACACTTTTTGTGCAAGCTCACACGAAACAACATCAAACTCGCGCTCGGTGGCCTGTGATACTTCACTCGAAGACATCCGTATTTTGGGCAGAGTGAGTCGTCTTCGTGTGATTTAGTGTGATTTCGTGGATCGTAACATCGATGCATTTCCGCAGTGAGCGGGATCTGAGATTGAGCAGTTTTCGATTCCAGCGTATGCTACCGCGACCATGAGTCAAGCCTTCCCCGTTTCAGATGCAGAGATCATCGATGTCGAACCACCGAGACGACGGCGCTGGTTACGTTGGGTTATTGCGGCGGGAATTCTCGTTTTAATACTTGGCTCGCGCGCATTGAGCGTGTTTTTGTCCGCGTTGTGGTTCGGATCGCTCGGTCTTCAGGACGTTTACTGGTACATCCTAAAAACAAAGGTCGTACTCTTTGCAATATTCTTCTTACTGACGGCTGGCATCCTGCGTCTGGCGTTTTGGTGGTTGGAGCGAACACTTGCCATACACGGTTTGGTCCAGCGCACAATTATCGTTAACAACCAACCGATTCAGTTTTCGCCAGCGCGCGTTGTTCGCCCATTTGCCTGGATCGCTGCCGTTCTGGCAGGCCTCTACTATGGCCTCGCAATGAAAAACGAGTGGCTGGATTTTGCGCGCTATTTTCATCATCCGGCGGGTGGACCAGCAGATCCAATCTTTAACAAACCACTAAGCTTCTATCTGTTTGTTCTTCCTCTCTACGACTTGCTTAGCTCATGGCTCCTTACTTTGACTTTCATAGTCCTCGGGGTATCCGTCCTTGCCGCGGCATTGCTTCTGCCACAACAGATTCTGAAATCGGCCAAACAGAATTCAGCGAAGGCTGCTTTTGGGGTTGTTTCTATTACCCTCGCGGCCTTCCTATTGGCCCTGGCAGCGCGTACCTATCTTTCTCGTTTCCCATACCTCTGGCAGGACCACCAGAGCTTTTCCGGCATTACTTACGTTGAAGCTAACTACACCTTGCCGGTTCTCCTCATTGTATCGATAGCTCTGATTGCTGCGGCCGCCATCGCTCTATTAAATGCTTTCACAAAACGGGGGTTGCGTCTCATACTAATTGGAGTGGCTCTCCCCCTGGCCGTATACATCGTCGGCGCAGTAATCGTGCCCGCCTACGTGCAAGGGTTCGTCGTTAAACCTAACGAACTGCAGCGTGAAACGCCGTATATCGAACATAACATCCGGTGGACCCGTGCCGCCTTCGGATTGGACCAGATCGACTCCAGAGATTTTGATGCAGAACCGTCAGTCGAGGCACTGAATCTGTCTGAGAACAGAGCGACCCTCGACAACATAAGGCTCTGGGACTGGCGCGCGTTGCAAGACACACTTCAACAGATTCAGGCCATCCGGATCTACTACGATTTTCCTGACGTAGACGTCGATCGCTATAGCGTGGGCGGACAAGTTCGCCAGATGATGACCGCTACCAGAGAGATGAATATTTCACGTCTTCCCGATCAATCACGCAATTGGATCAACGAGCGGCTCATCTATACCCACGGGTATGGTGTGACAATGAATACGGCGAATGGATTCACGCCCGAAGGCATGCCACAGTTCATCCTCTCCAACATGCCAATCGAATCAAAGGCTCCGGAGATCAAAGTGACCAGGCCGCAGATTTATTACGGCCAGGAAACCGACACTCATGTCTATGTCAAGACTCAACAGCGCGAATTCGATTTTCCACAAGGTGAGACGACCATTTTCACCAGTTACGAGGGTTCCGGAGGAATACCGATTGGTTCCGGTCTGAGACGCATGCTCTTGGCCTGGGCCCTTGGCGATCTGTCGAAATTGCCTTTCTCCGATGATGTCACTGCGGAGAGCCGTGTATTGCTGAACCGCAACATCAGCAAGATGGTGAATGGCATTGCTCCGTTTCTCATCTATGACGACGACCCTTACATCGTGATAAATGAGGAGGGACAGCTCTTCTGGATGATCGATGCGTTCACGGAATCTGCGACCTACCCCTACTCGCGCCATCACCAGGTCGATCGCTACCGTGTGAACTACATCCGCAACAGCGTGAAAGTAGTGATTGACGCCTACAACGGATCAGTCAGGTTTTACGTTTTCGATCCGGTTGACCCACTGATACTCAGCTATCGCGCTATCTTTCCCAGCCTTTTCGCGAATGCGGATGAGATGCCGGCCGATCTGAGGTCCCATATTCGTTATCCCGAAACTTTGATCAAGGTTCAAGGCGAGGTGTTTGGCCTATACCACACCCAAAATCCGAAGGTTTTCTTCCAGCGCGAAGATGTTTGGAGCGTGGCGCAGGAGTTGTCAGCAGAGGATCCCACCAAAAAGCAAGGTCAGCCACTTGAGCCCTATTACGTCCTGATGCAGTTGCCGGGTGAAGAGAGTGGCATGGAGTTCGCAATCATTCTTCCGTTCACTCCGGCCAATCGCAACAATATGATTGGTTGGATGGCCGGGCGGTGCGATGGACCAAACTACGGAAAGCTTCTCGTCTATAATTTCCCCGAGTCCCGTTTAATTGATGGTCCGCTACAAATTGAAGCCCGGATCGATCAAAACGCCCAGCTCTCAGCACAGTTCAGTCTCTGGAATCAGCAAGGCTCTAAGGTTCTCCGAGGACACCTACTCGTCATTCCGGTTGGGCGTTCGTTGTTGTATGTCGAGCCGGTTTATCTACAGGCTGTTCGCAGTCCGATGCCAGAGTTGCGCCTGGTGGTACTGGGAATTCACGAGCGAATTGGGTACGGATCCAATTTCAATGAGGCAATGACTAACCTGTTCGGCCAAGCAGCAGAGCGGCCCCCGGTGACGACCGGCGAATCTGGCGAGGGAACCGTGGAGAGGCCGACGGAGCTGCTAACTCCGACAACACCGGCCAGTAATCAGACAATAATTCAACTCATCAATCGGGCCGTGCAGGAGTTTGAGGACTACCAGCGGTTGACTGCGGAGGGAAAACACGGTGAGGCCGGTCAGAAGCTGGAACAGCACAAGAGGACCCTGGAAGAGTTGCGGCGCACTAGCGGGAGGCCATAATTAACTTCGCTCGATCTGCTCTTGCAGTTTTTGAGCTTCTTTTACGGCTTCGTTGTACTCCGGTAAGTAGTCCGGGTGGGGCGTCATCTTCAGAAGCTCGGCAATCTGCTTGCGCGCATCACCATTTCGCTTGGCTGCATGATAGGCTTGCGCAAGCGTCAACTTGAGCATGGCATTGTCGCTGCCAACGCGAAGGCCCTTTTCGAGATGGCTGATTGCGATTTGGGTATCACCACCCAGAACTCTCGGAGTTGACAAATAGAGCTTTCCCAACCCGATGTAGGCGCTTCCCGACTCATAGGTTTCATCAATGGAGATTACTGCTTCCATCTGCGTGCGAATGTCTTCCACATTCGCGAGACTAGCAAGCGTACTAATCTCGGCATCGCCTCCGTAATTGGCTCCCAACCAGAAGTGACCTTCAGGCCTGTCAGGTTTTAAGTCAACGGCAATCCTCCCCACATGAATGCCTTCACGAAACGCATCTTCCTGTTCCTTCTCGTCATTACTGTGGTCGCCAAGATAATAGGCAGTCCTTGCCAGTTTCCACGCCGCCTCGTAACTCCCATAATCGGCGACGCGAGCCTGCCTCAGGAGAGCCAATGCCAATCTGACTCTTGACAGCTCTTCTCGCTCGGCATATAGCTGATCGGCCTCTTTGATCTTCTCCGCAGCCGCGGCCTCGTCTCCGGTGTCAATGCTCACCTCCGGGCTCTCCGGGCGGCTGCGACAACCTGCGCCCAAAGGCACAAGAGTGAAGAGGATCACGACTACAAACGGCCATTGTCGCCGGACATTCTGCCCATTTTTCGCGTAAAAACTCAATTTGGTTCTCCCATTGTCTAGCGTTGCTATACACATCTAATCAGGAGTAGCGGATAAGAGTTGAATCGGTTATAGTGGCTGCCCCTGCTCTTAAATGACAAAGAGGGGACAGGAAGTCCTCGACAATAAATTAGGGAGACGGATTGGCGGCAGCTGCGTTTTACGACCTGGAAGGCACTCTTGTGAGCACCAATCTGGTGCACACGCTTGGATTTTACGCTCGGAACCAACCGGGCCTCCTACAGAGCGTAAAGATGACGGCTGCGACACTCGTCAGTCTGCCTGTGTTCGCAATCACCGACCAGTATAGTCGAAAAGTCTTCAATGACCTTTACTTCAGGCGTTACAAAGGAATTTATGAGGATCGCCTGAGATATCTGGCTGACGAGCTGTTCGAAAAGGTTCTGAAGCCGAACGTCTTTCCAGGAACTTATGAGCTTTTGGAGAAATCGCGGAGCCTGGGATTACGACAGGTGGTTGTGACCGGCGCACTTGACGTGTCGGTGAAGCCGCTGATGGAACACCTGGGTATCACAGAGTACGTCGCGAATCGCCTGGAGTTCGTCAACGGTGTGGCTACTGGGCGTCTGTTACCTCCTGTGATGGCGGCAGCGACAAAGGCATCCTGGATTCGAGTGTACGCGGAACGCGAAGGCATAAGCTTAAGTGAGTCTTATGCTTACACGGACAGCATGAGCGACCTACCCATGCTTTCTATTGTGGGCCATCCAGCGGTCATTAATCCGGATATGAGGTTGCGTCAGACGGCGCTTCATCACGATTGGCCCATATTGAGTTTGAAGTGAACGGAAATGGTGAATGGTAAATGGTGAATGGTGAATGGTGAAGCGTTTCTCACAACCTCACAAAGGAGACAGATCATGCGTCCACACCAAAAGTTAGAAGCTTGGGGCCAATCAATCGATTTTGTTGTCGCGATTTACAATGCAACAGATTCTTTTCCAAAAGAGGAGAAGTTCGGTCTGACCTCGCAAATCAGACGAGCGGCGATATCCGTACCTACAAACATCGCGGAAGGGGCGGCGCGCAGTTCCAAAAAGGAGTTTGCTTATTTCATTTCGAACGCACAGGGCTCGGCCAGCGAGCTGGAAACAGAATTGATAATTGCACATCGGCTCGGTTATCTCAGTGAGCAGTTGTTTTGCGAGCTGATAAGAACTTTGGAGCGGCTTGGTCGCCTAATATCCGGCTTAGCTAGGTTTGTTCGGAACAGCTAAACGGATTTGCATCGGCAACCGTTAAAGTTTCTTTTCTATTCACCATTTACCATTCACCGTTCACAACACTGATATGGCACTGCAACTAAGACGCAAAACACACGAATCTGTAGTTTATATCGACCGCGACAGTGCGCCGCGCGTGATGCCTTCCGGCGAGGACTTCATCCTTGAAGATCTTCCAATCGGCACCAGAGTTCTTTATCCCAATCCGCCGATCAAAGGTCTGCCAAACCGCGAGGCAGCAATTCGCTATGCGTTGAATCACCCCTTCGACTGCGACCCCCTGTTTGCACAGCTCGAACCCGGAATGAGGGTCACGATAGCTGTCGATGACATCAGTCTGCCGTTACCACCGATGGCAACTCCGGACATTCGTCAGACCGTGCTGGAAATTGTCTGCGACATGTTGACAGGTCATGGCGTCGACGATGTCCATATCATCATTGCCAATTCGCTGCATCGAAAAATGACGGAATGGGAGATGAAGCGGATGGCCGGACCACGGATCTTTGCAGATTACTACCCGGACCGTTATTACAACCATGATGCCGAATGGAACGACGGTTTAATCAAGATTGGCGAGACAAAGCACAAGGAACCTCTAACTCTCAATCGACGAGCAGCTGAGAGCGATCTACTTATTTACGTCAACATCAACCTGGTCCCAATGGATGGCGGGCACAAGTCAGTTGCCGTGGGACTATGTGATTACGAGTCGTTGCGCGCGCATCATGAGCCGCAGACTATTCGAGACTCTGATAGCTACATGGATCCGACACGTTCAGAGTTGAATCACAAGGTGGCGCGGCTCGGTAAATTGGTGGACGAGCAACTCAATGTCTTTCACATCGAAACTGCAATCAACAATCGCATGTATAAGGGCGATATGGATTTTTTGCTCAAGAATGAGGACGACTTCACCGCCTTTGATCGCATGAAGTTTGAGGCGATGCGGTACACGATGAGCAAACTTCCGCGGCCTGCGCGCAGAAAGCTGCTGCATTCACGCCCCTCACAATACGAAATGATTGCCTGTTACGCCGGGAAGACCGAACCAGTCCACCAGAGAATCATTGCAAAGGGCTTTGAGCAATACGTAATCCCTATTAGAGGCCAATGTGACATTCTGGTGACCGGGATCCCTGACATTTCGCCGTACAACGTGTATTCGATTCTGAATCCCCTGCTGGTTCAGGTGATGGGTCTCGGCTATCACTTCAACTTTTATCGCAATAAGCCCCTGCTGAGGAAAGGTGGGGTGCTGATTATTCATCATCCTTGCTACGACGAATTCGACCACAATTTTCACCCGAGCTACATCGAATTCTTCAACCGTCTGCTGCCCGAAACTCGTGACGCGTTTGTCTTACGAGAAAAATACGAGCGTGAATTTGCTAACAATCCCAGCTATGTCGAGATGTATCGTCGTGGCAATGCTTTTCACGGTGCGCATCCGTTCTTCATGTGGTACTGGGGAGAGAATGGGAGGCAGCATGTAGGAAAGGTAATCGCTGCCGGCGCTGAAAATGCGCACGTGCCTGCGATGTTGGGTTGGGAACGCGCCGACAACCTAACTGAAGCAATTGCAATGGCGCGCAGTTACATGGGCAACTCGGCTGAGATCACGATGCTGCATCAACCGATGATTGGCATCGCCGACATGGAGTAAGGAACATGTTATCGAAGCCGTGCAGGCGGGTGATCTGGAAACAGCGCAGTTACTCTTGTCGAGAGGTGCTTCGGTTGCGAAGACTGACCTTCACTCTGGAACTGCTAATGCTTAAAGACGCAGGAGCGAAGTGATAGTGACTAAAAAAGGTCATCAAATATCATTCTCCCCCACAGAGACGTTTCGCGACCGCAAGGTGTTCCTCATCGGTAGCACCGGGTTCCTGGGCAAAGTGACGCTCAGTATGTTGCTGCACCGCTTTCCAAACATCGGCCGCGTTTACGTCACGGTTCGCGCACGTTCTCAGGAAGAGTCTGAGAATCGCTTCTGGAACAACGTAATTACTGCCCCACCCTTCGATCCTCTCCGCGAGCGGTATGGCAACGCTCTCGAGGGTTTCGTTCGAGACAAGGTAGTCGTACTGGGTGGTGATATTGGTGACGAGAACCTCGGATACAGCGAAGATGACGCGCAACAAATCGCCAATGATCTCGACGTAGTTATCAACAGCGCCGGCAACGTGACCTTCAATCCCACCCTCGAGAGCGCACTTCGAACAAATGTCGTGGGTACCCAAACCGTAATTGCCTTCGCGAAGCGGATGAAGAGGCCTGCCCTGGTCCACGTTTCGACCTGCTTTGTCGCGGGGAATCGCTCTGGCGCCGTTTGGGAAAACGACGAAGTCATCGGGTATTTTCCGCGAAAGCAGGACCTACCCGGTGTCGAGTTTTCGGTTGAACAGGAGATAAAGGACTGCGCCAAACTCGCTGAGCGCGTTCGAGAAGAGGCTCGTGACGCGATGATGACGGCGCAATTTCGCGACCTTGCCCGCAAACGCCTGAATGACGAGGGACGCGATGTCGACGATCCAGACGCTTTAGGACTAGCCGTTGCCCGCGAGAGAAAAGTCTGGACGCGCACACGCCTGACAGACCTCGGCATGGAGCGCGCCGAATGGTGGGGCTGGCCGAATATTTACACTTACACGAAAGCCCTCGGAGAACAACTTGTAGCTGCGGAAACAGGCGTAATTCGCAGCATCGTCAGACCCAGCATCGTCGAATCTGCGCTGTCGTATCCGTTCCCGGGATGGAATGAGGGATTCACCACAACAGCTCCCATAATCTTCCTGGTCCTGAATGGACAGCAGAAGCTTCCGGCCAACGAGAAGCTCATTCTCGATATCACTCCCGTGGATCAAGTTGCGTCAGTCATGTTGGCTGTTGCCGCGCAGGCGTGTGTTGAGGAACCGAAGCTTGTATATCAGGCAGCCACCGGTGACTCCAACCCTAACAACATGGAACGGATCATCGGCCTTGTCGGTCTTTTCAAACGCAAGCACTTCCAGGAGAAGGAAGGCGGAGTGAAGGTGCTGAATCAGTTGGCAGCGCGAATGGCGCCCCGCCCGGTTGCTATGTCGACGTTCGAAAAAACATCGATGCCCATGTTCAATAGTGCTGCGAAGAAAGCCTCCTCCCTGCTTGACCGGGCTAGACCGCGTTGGGGCGGAGGACGCGTCGTGGAAGTGATTGATCGGCTGCAGACAGGAGTTGAGCGGGTTGAAGAGGTGACCCGGGAAACAACAGAGGCCTTTGACCTGTTTCGTCCTTTCACAATTGAGAACGCTTACATCTTTCACGCCGACAATGTCAGATCACTGTTCAATCGTATTCGCGAGGATGAGCGTTCACTTTTAACCTGGTTTCCGGAACAATTCGACTGGTACGACTACTGGTTAAACACCCACCTGCCCGGACTCAAAAAATGGGTATTCCCGACGCTCGAAGATGAGATGCGCGCACAGCCAAAGCGCATCTATACCTACCGCGATCTTCTGGAACTGTTCGAAACCTCAACGAAGCGTCACGCCACGCGCGTGGCGATGCGGATTGAACGGAACGGCAGAAAAGAGCAATACACGTATGCCGACCTTCGGGAACTCGCCACTCGTGCAGGAGCATTTCTCGCAAGTCAGGGTATTAAGCCCGGCGATCGCGTAATGCTTGTTAGTCAGAATGCACCGGAATGGGGCATGACTTATTTTGGCGTGCTCAAGGCCGGCGCCAGCTGCATTCCAGTAGATCCTGACAGTTCACTTGACGAGATCATCAACTTTGCGCGGGCAGGTGACGCGGCCGGAATCGTCATCAACCCCAGTTTTGAATACGAATTGCTACGCGAGCGCCTAAGTGAAGAAGGCCTGTCGGTTCGCGTTTGGACATTTGATGATGTCTTCGAGATGCCGGACGAAGAGACCGAGGACCAGCGCATTGCGCTCTTGCCGCAACGCGTGCCGGCCCAGACTGTCGCATCGCTCATCTTCACCTCGGGGACAACTGGACGCCCAAAGGGTGTCATGCTCTCGCACCGTAATTTCACGAGCATGGTCTCGATGCTGTCGTCGGTGTTTGATATGACGACAAGTGACGGTGTGCTCTCGGTCTTACCTTTACATCACACGTTTGAATTCTCGACCGGTTTTTTGACGCCGCTAAGTCGAGGCGCACAGATCACTTATCTACCGGAGCTGACTGGCGACGCTCTGGCTCGCGCCATCAAGAATGGTCACGTGACCGGAATGGTCGGTGTCCCTGCCCTTTGGGAACTGTTGCATAGACGAATCAAGAACCGACTGTTTGAGCGCAGTGATTGGATCGGCAGAACTGCCGAAACCTTGATCCAGGCAAATGCCTGGCTGCGAGATAAGACCTCCACGAACCTCGGACCGATTGTCTTCTATCCCATTCACGAGGGGCTTGGGGGCCGAATCCGCTACTTTATCAGTGGCGGTTCGGCGCTCGGCGACAAAGTTCAACGTGACTTCCAGGGATTGGGTTTCACGATTCTTGAGGGTTATGGCCTGACGGAAGCTTCGCCAGTTCTAACTGTAACCCGGCCGGAGAATCGAATGCTCACCGGGAGCGTCGGGAAACCCCTGCCGGGGGTGGAAGTGAAAATCGCACATCCAGATCCTTCAGGAGTAGGTGAGGTTCTGGCACGTGGTCCCAATGTGATGTTGGGCTATTATGCTAACGAAGAGGCTACCCGCAGTGCGTTAGTGGAACGCTGGCTATACACCGGGGATCTGGGACGGCTCGATGAGGATGGTAACTTGTATCTTGTTGGGCGCTCAAAAGAGATCATCGTTGACACAAATGGGAAGAATGTTTACCCGGACGAGCTTGAGGAGATTTATTCGAACTCACCGTACATCCGTGAACTCAGCATAGTTGGACTTCCTGATGGGCCTGGCGAAAAGGTAGCGTGCCTCGTAGTTGCAGATGACGAATACGACATCGCACTATCCCGCGACAATCTGCGTCGGAAGGTTGAGGAACACTTTCGCGAAGTGTCGGCGACCCTTCCCTATTACAAGCGTGTAAAGGTCCTGCACTTCACTGAGGACGAGCTACCACGAACGGCAACACGAAAGGTGAAGCGAGGCGAAGTGGTCCAGCTGATGCAAGAGCTGGAACAAAAACAGCGATCGATACAACTCTCCGGTGAACCTGAACCTAAGGATGCCGATGCATATTGGTTGATGAACCTCGTCGCAAGTGTTTCGAATCGAAAACGTGAAGAAGTTACGCTGAACACACGTCTCGCGGATCTTGGCTTTGACAGCTTGATGTTTGTTGAGTTGGCCACCGCTATCGAACACGCTGGCGGCTCGATTTCAGCGCCGGAACGATTCAATGAAGTGCAGGATGTTCGCGAGCTGTTGTCAGTGGTGAATCGTCGTGGCGGGGCAGCAGGGATCGAAGCCGCGCGAGCCAAAACAGGTCGAGAAAAACCCGAGCATGAAATCCGCGTTCCCTCGCTCGTTCGGATCGCCGGCAACAAAGCAGCCGACGTTCTGCAAAAGCTTTTTTACGATCAATTTCTCAATACCAAGTACGAGGGTCGTTCGAACATTCCACCGCACACGAACTTTATCGTGGCGGCCAATCACTGTTCACACCTCGATATGGGCTTGAGCAAGATGGCACTTGGTGAAGCAGGCAAGGACCTCGTAGCACTCGCGGCCGCCGATTATTTCTTTGATAACAAGTATAAGCGAGCGGTGATGGAAAACTTTACGAATCTAGTGCCTATGGAACGCACTGGTTCGCTCAGACAGTCCTTGCGGCACGCCCGTTCGTTTTTGGACCGAGGGTATAACGCATTGATCTTCCCCGAAGGCACACGCTCGATGACGGGCGTGATGGCGGATTTCAAACCGGTAGTTGGCTATCTGGCATTGGCTTCACGAGTTGGAATCCTGCCCATTTATCTTGAAGGAACCTACGAAGCGATGCCGAAGGGTTCCAACATCATTAAGACTCGTGACATTGGTGCTCGCATTGGCCGATTCCTCTCGATTGAAGAACTCGAGGAAATGACCAGGGGAATGGCACGCGCGGAAGCGTATCGGCTGATTGCTGCATTAGTGCGCCATGAAGTTGCGAATCTGCGTGATGGGACTCGTCAGGCGTTTGATGCGGCGGGTTTACGAAAACAGTGGAAAGCGGCGCGCCGTAGATCCGTTCCAATGGAAGAACTCCAGGCGGTTTAACTTTGGAGACAAGTAAGGGCGCTAGCCCGCACCGCCGCTTTAGCTTGACGTTGCGCAAATCGCAATTTGAAAGGATGGCTAGCAAAAAACAACCAACAAAACGTACCGCTCGTATTACTCCCGTGACTGGGTCTCGGCGGCGAGCTGCAATTGAAAAACGTCCACGCCCCACCACTCTGATTACCGGCGCAACCGGGTATCTTGGCTCTCATTTGGTCCGCCAACTCGTCGAAGATGGCACAAAGGACCTGCGGGTGATGGCGACTTCCATCCCAGACTGGCTTGTCGATCTCGGCGTCGAAACACTTGAAGGCTCGATTCTGAAACCTGCAGAGGTTGAACGTGCCGTCGATGGCATAAAGGAGATCTATCACCTTGCGGGTCGCGTTTCACGGGAGCGTGAACACGCCCGTGAAATGTATGCCGTCCATGTGGAAGGCACGCGACTGCTCTGTGACGCCGCGAAGAGGGCCGGGGTAAAAACCGTTGTCATGTCGTCGACGAGCGGCACAATCGCAGTGACCACTGATGGCGATGCCATTCCTGACGAACTCTATCAACCACCGCTGGATATCATTACTCGCTGGCCATATTACGCGAGCAAGTTCTATCAAGAGATGGCCGCGCTGGAGCGTTTTCAAGGAAAAGGCATGCGGCTCGTGATTATGAATCCGAGTCTCCTGCTTGGCCCAGGCGACGATCGCCTTAGTTCGACAAAAGTTGTGTTGGACTTTATGGCAAGGAAGATCAGTGCAGTACCCACTGGTGGGTTGAGTTTTGTGGATGTACGAGACGCTGCGCGCACGTTTCGAGTGGCGATGAAGAAAGGGCGACATGGTGAACGGTATCTGCTGGGCGCCGCCAATTGGACCTTTGAAAGATTTTTTGGCCGGTTAGAGCGGTTGACGAAAATCTCTGCTCCGAAGTTGGCACTACCATCGAAGTTTATGGTGGCGGGAGCGAAACTTGTTGATTCGTTTTTCAAACAGTGGGATTTTGCGTCGCCGGTGGAGCCTGGCGCGATTGAGATGGCGCAGTATTTCTGGTATCTGAACTGTGCAAAAGCCTCGCGCGAACTCGGCTTCCGTCCACGCGACCCGGGCGAAACACTTCACGATACGGTGGTTTACCTTCGGGAAAACTTCTTGGGGGGCGACGCTTTTGGAGTGCGGCGGTAAGGGGTGTCAAGCCCGCATCGCCCTTTTCGCTTTGCCTTTTCCTCAACAAACCTCAACCCTAACCCTCGCTTTTCTCACGTTTTTAGCCACTCAGCTGAACAATATTGCCCAGCCTTCGTAAAAGGATGTAAAAAGGGGCGTCAACGAGAGGAGACCGGCCCATGTTTTGTCCTGTCTGTGGGAGAGACTCTAACGAACGTAAATTCTGCGCCTCGTGCGGCACTAACCTCGAGACGGTATCGCAGGCACTATCTGGTACAGAAGATAATTTCTTTACCAAGATGGACACGGGATTGGACTATTTTATTGCAAGATATTCTGAACACATCTTCAAGAACGCTCCAACCCACGCGCTGGACCACAAAGTCAGTAAGTCGTGGCGCATCCTTGGTCAGGGCGTTCTGACCTCCTTTCTGGATCTTCTGCTCTTCTGTTTAATGTGGAACGTTCTACCTCTTCGATTTCTGCTTCTTTTGATCTCGACACCGATAAGACTACTTTCTGAGCGTATTAAATATCAGGAGGCGGCGCTGGTGCAGGCGCAAGGCGTCGCAGCAAACGATTTGCCGAATTCTCTGCCCCAGGAATGGTTACCCGGCTCTGTTCCCAGTGTGACAGAGCACACAACCATGATACTCGGCGACAAAACAAATGTAGAGTTAAAGCCCCGTCGCAATCGGTGAGTGTTGCGCGCAGAACCACCGACCCGTGCCGGTGATTTTTGGAGAAGACCGCTTACGAAGATTTTTTTGCTGACCTGTATGGTGACTTTACGGTGTGCTCAAAGACTGCTGAAGAAGAATCCTGGTCCTACTGTTGCTCGAACAGATGAGTTGGTACCAGTGCTTGGAAACTGGCACTGCAATCTCATCTATCTCGCTAAAACACGGTTCTCCTCTTTGTAAAGTGCTCTTAAGTACGAGTATCCAGTCGATGCAGCAGCCAGGTTGTTCGCGGTGAATCGTGAGTAGTGAACCGTGCTGGTTTCTGGCCGTTCTAAACCTAGTCCCCTCGGGAGCCGGTGGTATCCGGACAATTCGGAAGTACTTTGGCGGCTCGTGTGTAGCAGCCAACATGAGACTCCACCGGGCAAGCCGGTGGTATCAATGAACGTTGAAGGTGACGGGGCGTTGGTAGCGGCGAACGTGAAACTCCACCGGGCAAGCCGGTGGTATCTGTTGAGAGGACAATGCGCATGTTTCTTAAGCTGATTGCTTTGCTGTTATCACAACCCAAAACCGAAAGGTCGAAGAGGAGATAAAAATCGATGAACATCAGGTCGCTGACTACCAAGGAAGAAATGCAGCGTTATGTTGACTTCGCCAATGAGGTTTACCGTAACAACCTCTACTGGGTGCCACCTGATTCTCATCACCTGACAGAGTTGCTGGCAGGTGATGGCGGATTCGACTCGCAGATACAGAGTTTTTGTGTGGAGGAAGGAGACCGAATCCTTGCAACAGTCGCCGCTGTACGGGACGAAACCTACAACCGACATTGGAACGAGCAAATGGGCCACCTCCTCTTCTTTGAAGCCTTACCTGATCAGCACGAGGCTGTTAACTTACTCCTACGTACCGCATGTGACTGGCTCCGTAAGCGTGGCTGTAATGGTGCGCGCCTATCGATGCTGCCCGGTATGCAGTTGCCACTGACTATTGATGCTTACGACAGTGTCCCTACTCTCTTTCACACTTTTAACCCTTCGTACTATCACAGCTACGTTAAGAACGCTGGCTTCATGACTGAGCATGGCGTGGTGCAGTATCAAGTAAAATTCACGCCGGAGCTGACCGACCGGTACCGCGAGATGGTTAAAAGAGCTACCGCTGCGGGCGTGTCTCTTCGGTCATGGGATTTTGACCGGCTTGAACAGGAGAATGAGCTATTCACTGAGCTCTGCAACGAGACCTTCCAGGCACATTGGGGATTCATGCCACTGCCGAGTGAGGTAATGCAAGGTTTGACGGTCGAGTTAAAAGACTTTCTGGTAGCTGACTTCACTGCGTTTGCTGAAATCGACGGTCAAACGGCGGGATTCGTCTACTCCGCGCCGGATCTCAATCAAGCTCTCCACCCGATGAGAGGCAAAAATATCGAGGACAACTTTTCCGAGTTCCAACAACTGCTTGAGAAAATAGACCACGGCGTGCTTCTGATTATCGGTGTAAGGAAAGATTTTCGGGGACGAGCTATCAATCTCGCCCTGGCGGCGAAAAGCTATCTCGCCATGATCGAGCGAGGCTATAAGACCGCGAGTTACACGGTGGTTCTGGATGACAACTGGCCATCGCGCCGCACCGCAGAGAAATTAGGTGCAATGGTCACGAGAAACTTCAACGTATATCGGAGAGATTTGTAACGCGTCAGAAACAATAACGGTTTGCCTCACGTTGGGGAGTGTTCTTTACGGGTGCGCTTCTCGGAATGGCACTCCCAGCGCTGCTGTATGTGACATTCCTGCCTCGTGGTCAGGATATATCCGCGGGCTTGGTATCAGCGCAGCACTGGCCGAGAGCATTGGGGCGCGCGGTGGCCCACTGCTGGCCGGCATGATTGCATTCCTCGGAGCGTGGCTGCTGTTCAAGACGCAACTCGATAGCGTTAAAGGAATGACACGGGCGATAACGGATATTCTATGGACCGGCAGCCGTCGATTCCGGGAGTGGCGCGGAGGTGATGTACGTGCTGTCTACTATTCCGTGCTCGCTGTGGTGGTACTTTGGGGCATCATTGCGCTCCGTCTCGCTCAGCCAATTTTGCTGCTACAACTTGGAGCGAATGTGGCTTCTATAGTTTTGGTCATTGCGTCGGTGCACTTGCTCTACATAAACACCCGTCTGCTGCCGCTGGAACTGCGACCGCCGCGCTGGCGCCGTGTAGCTCTGGTTGGTATGTCGCTCTTCTACAGTTTCTTTGTAGTACTTTCGCTGAGCACCTTCCTGTAAGCCCTGGTGTTGGGCACACTCCCTCGAAAGCCTCATCTCATAGATCTCGCAACAACTGCGGGTTGCGCTAAGATAAGATTTTAGAATCACAAATCCCCGACACCGGCGCGTTACTTCTAGAGCAAGGATGAGGGAAATCAGTCATGAGGATCTACGTAAGTCGGATCGGCGCAGCGGTGGCTGTTCTGGTCTGTTTCGCAGCGCCCGCAGTTCCGCAAGATGGCGGCAAACACAAAGAGCTTCCAAAATTCCACAAGGTCAACTCCGTCTTATACCGCGGTGCGCAACCAAAGCGAGGTGGACTGGAACGCCTTGCTAAATTGGGGATCAAGACGATCCTGGATTTACGCGGCGCCGGAGACCGTGCGCGCGCACAAGAACAGGAGGCAGTCGGGTTAGGAATAAGGTATTTTAACGTGCCGATCAAGTGGTATGGCAGACCGACAGATCAACAGGTAGACCGTGCGCTCCAGATCATCAATGCGCCTGAGAATCACCCCGTCTTCGTCCACTGCGGTCACGGAGTCGATCGGACGGGGCTGATGATCGCGGTATACCGTATCGCGCAAGAGGGGTGGACAAGCTCGGCAGCTAAGGCCGAAGCAAAGCGTCTTGGTATGCACTGGTGGAAGTTCGGTTTAAAAGATTATATAGGTGACTATCACAGACGACTGTCCACCCGCACCGGGGAAAAAAGTGGGAGTCGCTTACTGACTGCCAATTGAATCGAGCCTTGAGCGCATCTTGGGTCGCGAAGAACCAGAACAATGCGAACAATGTTCGATCCCGAGGTCCACGCTGAGATTCGCACCCGAATCCAGAGGTTGCGACCGGATTCGCTTCGACGCTGGGGTCGTATGACCACCCCGCAGATGATTGCCCACCTTAGTGACCAAATGCGCCACACCCTGGGTGATGCAAAGTGCGCGGCACGACGAGGGCTGCTACGCCACTCACTGGTCCGCTATCTGGTAATTTATCTGCTTCCATGGCCCAAAGGGAGAATAAAAGGTCCGCCCGAGGCATTCGTGACACAGCCGACATCGTGGGAAGCGGACGTTAAAACACTGATGGATCTCGTCGATAGATTCGTCGCTCACGGACCCGATGGACAATGGCCAGAGCACGCGCTTCTAGGTCGGATGTCCGGACCAGATTGGGGCGTGTTTTGCAACAAGCATTTCAACCATCACCTCAGCCAGTTCGGAGTTTGATGATAAAACCTGCAGAACTGGTTCGGCTGCGCTATGCTGTGAAGTCTTACCAGGTCAGCTTGAATCGGCCTAATGTTTCTCGTCAGCTGGGTCTACCGCACTAAGTCTTTGTCCAGTTATAGGTGAGGTTAATTGCACCTGAACAGGAGCAATAACACATCAACGCTTCACATTATACAGAAGATAAACACAGCCTTGCGGAAGCATTCTGCACTCCTTTAGCTCCAAATCAATTTGGCGCTTCATCTTGTAGAACAGGGGTATGCCAGATCCAAGCAAAACAGGGTGAATGTTAACGCCAATCTCATCGATGAGATCTGCTTCAAGAAAGCTTCTTCCTAACTCCCCACCTCCCATGATGCAGATCCCTTTGCCCTTTTTCTTCTTTAATTGGCGGAGGAATTCAACCGCATTCTCCGACACCAGTTTGACTCGTTTGTCGGGACTCTCCTTGAGCGTGCGTGAGAAGACGTAGTTCTTTACACCCGGATAGGCAGGCGTGCCGCTCTTTAAGGCTACATCATAGGTCTTACGTCCCATAAGCACTGTATCGAAACTCTGCCAATATTCTGACACCAGGGCAGCCACCTCATCGCTCCACAAGAGCCAGTCAACCTCGTGGTGCTTCCGAGCAATAAAATTGTCGAGGCTACTTGCACAACCAAATGTCACTCTACGCATGAGATTAAGCCCTCACAGGATCAAAACAGCAAGGTTGAAGTAGAACAGCAACGTCGCGATGTCGGCAAAGGCAAGAGTCAAAGGCCCGGCAGCGATCTTCGAGTCCTCTTTGATGGAATGCAATAGTGCTGGGATGCTTAAGCCAAGTATACCAGCTGTGGTGATAGCGAGGACGATGGTTGAGCCTATACTTACTGCGGGCAACAGTTCGCCGCGCCAAAGCCACGCAACTGCGCCGATTATTGTGCCACACACAATGCCCAACAATAACGTTGAGGTGGCCTCACTCCGCAGCCAGCCGAGATAGGTCTGCCAGGATGGTCTGCCAAAGTGCAGATTCTGGAGGGCCACCGTCATCGACTGAATACTGACGCTTTCACCCAGTCCCAGTACAAGGGTTAGGAAGAACGCGAGGATCAGAGTCTGAGCCAAAGTGGTTTCATAAGCACCTGCGAGTAACGCGCAGATCGTGCCACTTGCCATAGTTGCTACGAGCCAGGGGAAGCGGTAACGAAAAACCCCAAACGCGGACCTGCCCTTCAGTTGCTCAATACCAAATCCAATCAATTGGAAAACGTCTTCTACCTGTTGGCGTTCTGCCAGATCGATGGTTTCTTCGGTAAAGAACCCCACATCGATAACGCCGCGTATGTGGTTGTCGTCGTCAACCACCGGAAACGCAAAAAACTTATGCTTTACGAACATCTCACATGCTTCGAGAACAGTTGCGCGATGCGAAACCGTAACGACGTCCGTGATCATGATGTCGGTAATGCTTACGGTGGGCATGGAAGTCAGCAGGCGCCTGGTCGGAATTATCCCTACCAACTGACCGTCATCATTAATAACGTAAAAGTAGATGATTTGCTCACCAATTCCCTCGCGCCGAATAATGCTGAGCGCCTCGCCCACGTTGAGGTTCTCCCGAATGATGGGAAAATCTTTCCGGGCGAATCGCAACACCGGCTCGTGCAGGTGATCCGTATTGTTGTTCAATGTGTCCTCCCGTCCTGTTAAGAACCCTCACTCAAGAGCTGGAGAGTCTGCTGCAGAATCCAACGAACACCTTTCCGGGGTTGCCTCCGGGCGACGGTTCGCCACTCCAGAGTTCCGATTCAAGGTGACGGGTTAGGGCCTGGGCTTGTTGAGGGGATCTAGCTTCAAATGGGTGCAACTATGCTGGTCGTCAGTCCTTGGTTATGAAGTTCGTCGCGATCATCAGATATGACTGTTAAATTGGAATCGTTGTGCTCATGAACTGCGGTTGTTAGGTGGGTAAGACTCGCGTTAGACGAGAAACACAGGCTGAGAAGCAGACCAATGAGTAAACAAGGTCGTACCCTGATTGCCCTAAGTGAATGTGGTGTGAAGCTCATCAGAAAAGGAACGGAAATAATAACAGCTACGCGTCATTTCCAAAACCAGAGGTTTCCTCAGGTAGTGGTTCAGTTTGAAACTGGGAAATAAGATTCAACGGTTCTTGGGAACGCGGGCGTCCCCGCCCGCACGGTGCCCAATTTGTTGCATCTTCTTTTCCGCAATCAATTTCGCGCTGCGCGCTCAATGCGGGCGAGACGCCCGCGTTCCCAAGAACCGTTGAATATTCGAACTCAAGATTTGAAACTGAACCAGTACTTTTCCTCAGAATTTGATTTCTCAGCGAACTCTCTGTGCCCTCTGTGGTTAGACTTTCGCTCGTGTCATTCTCCCAGCGCTGCGTATTTGAACAAACGAAACCGGTATTGCTGTTGATCGCGAATGTTTTTCGCCACCACACCGTGCAGGTTCTCATCCCACTTTGTGTATTGATCGATCAAGGCGTCTGCTGCCGCCCTGTCACCGGCGTATTGAACCTCAAGCGTTTTCCTCAGCATCTGCGTCACCACTTCATGGTACTTATCGTAGTGAATGCGTAATCTGCCGTTTTCAAAAGTGAGCAGTCCGTTCTCAAGAAAGAAGTTCCACTGCATCAGCTGCATAGTGTTGTAAGGTTGGTCGCGTCGGGGCCGATTGTTCTGCAGCACGCGTAAGATGCCGCCGGCGTAGACGCTGCGCAATTGTGCGTCCGTGTAGTAGCCCTGTTTGTGGAGCGCTTGAGCAACAAAGAGCGACACCAAATCTGCCTTCATCTCCTCGAGCGCACTGGCATTCTCCAGTAAGGCCTCGTCGAGATCCCGATTGTCCTTTGTGCGATCAACGCCGAGATAGTGACCAACTTCATGCCAAAGAGTTCGGTAGAAGTTTCCCTCAGAGGTCAATTCCCTTGCCTGTTCGGGACCAACGGCGGCCGTCAAGTTGCGCGACGTGCTCTCAAAGATATTCGGTTCGCGCATGATGTTGGCCCGCAATAGAATCGTTCTGCCATAACGCCTGGCGAGATAGCTTTCGTTCGGAAGGATTGTTGCTGTGTTACCGCCGCGTGCCTGCCCGAAGTCAGCAATGACATCGTAAACGCCGACAGGAATATCCTCACGAATCTTCTTCTGTTGCGTGTATGGCAAAGAGTCTTCTAATGACTGCAGGCCCTTCATAGCCCGACGCAGAGCAGCCGCCTCTTGTTGTCTGGTAGACAGGAGACTCAACGCGAAGAAGGTTTTCACGCCATAAAGTTCATCGTCGTAGGTCTCATACGACCCGATTTGGGCGTTCAGGTTCTTGAACTGTCCGGTAATCCAGGCTGCGTCGCCAGATTCGTAGTCGTCGGAGAGCAAGTCACGGGCCCGATTTCGCAGGTAACGCGCAAGTTCACCGTCGTCTTTGGCTACCGCCTCGGCGGCCTCGTTCAATAGCCGGTGCGCACTAGTCAGATCTTCCGCGTAGGCGACAGAATACGGGACTGCGTAGAACCCGCGTTCGCCACCATTCTTTAGAGCGGACTGGAGGCGCGCAGCAAGTCCGGGATGCAGCGTGTCCAGAACCGGATACTTCTTCAACAGGGCAAGATCCATTTGCAGGTTTGGTGCAGTGGAACGACGGACAACCGACCGCAAATCCATCAAAGACTCGCGACTCTCCGGGTTGGACGAAAGAAAAGCTTCAATTTCTTCTTTCTTCACCGCCCATGGATAGACGTTCTTTCCCGGTTGTATTTCATCAACCGGTAGAAATGCTTCCCGCCTGTTCTCAAGTGTTGTCGCAATCGGGCCCTGATTAAGACGGTATAGAGTGATTAGATTCTCGGTAGCCGCAGTCGCCCGCGTTTGATTCTGTAATTGCTGGAGTTGCTGATGGGCCTTCGTCGCCTCAGGATGACGCTGATGTTCATATAGTCGCTGGAAGATCTTGCCAACTTCCAGCAGCTTTTCGACGGCCCGTCGCTCTCCTGCCGTGAGATGTGACAGATTGGGGGCGAGCGTGAGGGTCTGTGTCTTGTCGATGATCGGCTGGCTTTTTTCGCGTGGCCAATAACCCGGGGGTAGGCTTTGGGCATTCATGCGGGATTCACTCTGCAACAGGCTAAACGCGACGAGACCTGCGATTAGAGACAAGAATACAATTTTCATATAGGGATATTCCTCTGAGCTGCCTCAGCGCGTGGTCTTTCGAAAACTTGAAGCAACACGACTCACGCAGGATAAACACTCTTGACTTTAGGATACCACCGACTTTAGATCCGTTTCATCCTTTCCATCTGTGGCCTCCTTCGTCCCACAAGTCAAGCTTTTCAACTGTCCGACGTTTGTGGCAGCGACCGCTAACGCTTCAGCTCGTTCACTGAGCTATTTGCGCTTGTCCCTGTGGCATCGTGCTTGCTATGTCGCAAGGCGCATGAAAAGTTTCGCAATCGACCTGCTCCGTGGTCTAACTCGTCGTTGGCGGCGACAAAGGCGACGCCAAAAGGTCGGTCGCGCGTACGACATGGCCCTCGAGATCGCGTCCGAGTTGCGACCAGGCGTTCGCATACTGGATGTCGGCTGCGGCAACGGATTCATCGCACACCATCTGGCTAGCCTCCTACATTCCAAAGTGGTGGGTCTCGACGTCGGGAACACAACAAATGCCAGGATCGACTACGTGCGGTACGATGGCGAGAACTTCCCAATGGCCGATGGATCGTTCGACGTGATTCTCCTCTGTTACGTGTTGCATCATGCCGTAGACGCTCGTTTGGTCCTTAAGGAAGTTAATCGAGTGCTGACGTCGGGGGGTGTGGTGGTGATCTACGAAGACATTCCCAGAGCGGGGTGGGATCGCCTGGTTTGCTGGTCTCACAGCCGCAGATGGCAACCTCGTACTGGACGCTGCAGCTTCCGTTTAGAGGCCGAATGGTATCAAATGTTTACCGCAGACTATGAGGTTGTCTCCGAAAGACCCCTCTCACGCTGGCGCAACTTTGCACATCCAGTAAGTCGTCAGCGCTTCGTGCTAAGGTCTAAAAACGCGAAAGCGGTGGAGATGCCCCAGGTTGTTGGTAAGGTTCCTGCTGATTCTCCAGACGAGATATGCATAGCTGCATAAAACTACGTCGACTGCAAATCAGAGCACGCCGATCTGCCGGTACATCGTTCCAAACTTCATCAAACCAACGTTGCAATAACTGTTTATTCGCCTCAGACATGCTGCCCCCGTTCGGTTTTAATCTTGGACCAAATCTCCAGTGAGTCCAGAACCCGATCCGGATTGTTTCGCGATCTTGATCAGTTCCCTCACCTTCTCTTGTTGGTCATCGTTTAGGTCAACAAACTGCACCCCAAAACCGATGCCTCTCACGTGGTGCCGAACTTCGCCTTCAAGGTACAACCAATCTTCATCAGGCATAAGCACACGAAAGCCAACAATCTCGCCTTGACTAACTTCGCCAACGGTGTCGAGAAAGCAACCACCTTCAGACAGATTCGTGATGCGTGTGGGTGGAGCGTCGGTGCGCTCCCAAACGGCATTCAAACTTACGCTTAGTCGAGGCTTAGAGCGACGATCCGGCATGATGTGAAACTACTCCTGAGGTTAAGACCGTGGTAAGAATCTACGCCGAGTATTCTGTTATCTCCCCGGGCTTTCGCAGCATCTTATTCACTTCACCCAGGTGCTGTTCTTCTTCGGCGATCATGCGACGCGCATACTCTTCCAGGAGGACTGAACGATCTCGCACAAGCGCTAACAGGCGCTGGTACAACTCCAGACCATGTTTCTCGGCTTCGAGCGATTCCAACAGAATGTTGTTGATGCCATGCTTGTGAGTCTCCAATAACGCTCCAATCTTTAACGAGGGATGATCACCAAAATGAGTGACCAATTCACCGGCTTCGTTAGCGTGTGCAAGGCAGGTACTAGCTTCTCCACGCAACCAGGCGGTGATCGGTATTCGGTTATGACCAAAGACCATCAATGAATAGTGTGTGTATCGGACGACTCCCGCTAATTCAGTTTCCATTATCTCGTTCAATAAGGCGACTGCTGCAGCTCTGTCAAAGTCTGACATCATTTTCCTCCGCTGAATCCGTTGGTGGTTTTGTTGGGTGGATTCTACAATGCATTGCGCCTGCGTGAATAGAAGGCTACAGACGATCCCACGGCTCCCAGATTCAACAACAGAGTGAGTAGTCCACCATTCGCACTCGATTCTGGTTGGTATTCCCAGACCTGACCGAGCTTTCGATCTCCGCCACTCGTAGACGTAAAAAAAATCTTGCCCAGACCAAAAATACAGCCTTCGAGTCGGCAAAAAGTAGTGCCACCACGCTCAAGCCCCTGTCGGTAGACTGACAAGTTGTCGAAGTCGGCGTCAGACGGATCAGGATCTGGAATGTCTACCCAGGTCACCGGTAGCGACAATCCTTCTTTTTGCTGAGTGGTGGTATTGAACTGAGGCTGGTTTTTGACGGCAAGCATTTGAAGACGCCCGCCGGCTCCCAGCCTCCTTGTTCGAGTAGGTAGAAATCGATAGAACCCACACGTCACCAGATCTTCAGTAAGGTAAACGATCCCAGTTTGTGGATCTACGGCAATGGCCTCGTGTACAAAGCGTCCCATGGCCTTGATTGAAACTATTTGGCCCATGCTCTCTTAAGTTTCTTGACCGGTGACGGATGCCGTAGCCAGGTAGTTAAACTTTAACGTCAATTACCCTCGCGGGAATTCCCAGTCGGAAAACCGCGCTTCCTCATGAGCGCATCAACCTTCGCGTCACGACCACGAAACGCGCGGTACCCTTCGGCCGGATCAACTGTATTGCCCACGGAGAAAATATACTTACGCAGACGTTCGGCCACACTGCGGTCGTATGGTCCACCCGCCTCGACAAAAGCGCCGAAAGCGTCTGCCGTCAGCACGTCCGACCAGAGATAACTATAGTACCCCGCTGAATAAGCATCACTTGAAAACACATGGCTAAAGTGGGGTGTACGGTGGCGCATCACCAACTCCTTAGGCATTCCCAACTGAGCCAGTGTCTCTTTCTCAAACGCGTCGGGATCGATTTTCTGGTCACTCGCCAGATGCAGCTTCATATCAACCAGTGCGCTGGCGAGGTACTCAGTCGTGTCAAAGCCTTCGTTGAAAGTCTCGGAGCGCTTGATCCGATCCACCAACGTTTGGGGGATTGGTTTACCGGTTTGGTAGTGAACCGCAAAACGTTGCAATACCTCAGGTGTAGACAACCAGTGTTCAAGCAGCTGCGAGGGAAATTCAACGTAATCTCGAGCAACAGCCGTCCCTGCAAGCGAACGATAAGTCACGTTTGAGTTAAGCCCATGCAGCGCATGACCGAATTCGTGAAACATTGTCGTCGCATCGTCCCACGAAATCAGGACCGGTTCGCCCGGTTTACCTTTAACGAAGTTTGAGTTGTTCGAGACGATCGTTGTGATTGCACCGTCCGCTTTTTGTTGACTGCGATAGGCACTCATCCAGGCACCTGATCGTTTGCCTGCGCGCGCATAAGGATCGAAGTACCAAAGGCCGATATGGCGCTTGGAGTCCCTATCTGTGACTTCCCAGACGCGCACGTCAGGATGGTAGACCGGAACACTCGTGACGGGTGTAAAGTTGAACCCAAACAGTTCGCCCGCAACCCAGAAGATGCCTTCCCGCAATTTCTCGAGTTGCAGATACTGCTTCACCTCATTTTGATCCAGGTCGTACCGCTCTCTTCGAACTTTTTCCTGGTAATAGCGGTAGTCCCACGGTTCAATTTTTATTCCGGCTTTCTCCTTGTCAGCCAGGGCCTGCATGTCAGCTACTTCCTGGTTCACCCGCGCGACGGCAGGTTTCCAAACGGCCTCCATCAATTCCATCGCCCGTTCCGGGGTTTTGGCCATCGCATTTTCAAGTCGCCAGTGAGCGTGCGTAGAATAACCCAGTAGCTTCGCGCGTTCGGCTCGTAGCTGCAGGATCTCGGTGATGATAGCGTTGTTGTCTCGTTCGCCACCGTTATCACCGCGGTTCACGAACATCCGCCAAGCCTTCTCCCGTAGATCCCTGCGATCGGAATAGGTAAGAAATGGGTCTATAGATGAACGCGTGTTTACTATCACCCAGGCGCCGGGAAGCTTTTTGGTCACGGCGGCGGCGCCGGCGGCATCACGGACAGAAGCAGGTAGCCCGGCAAGATCCGCTTCCGTCTTCAAAACCAAAATTTGGTCTGTCTCCTCAGCCAGCACGTTTTGACTAAATCTGGTGTAGAGGCCGGCTAACTGTTGGTTAATGGTCGAGAGCCGTGCCTTTGCCTTGGCGTCAAGCTGGGCCCCGGCCCGCACGAAGTTCGTGTTGTAAAGCCAACTGAGACGCTGTTGTTCTGGCGAAAACTTAGCTTTTTCCGGAGAGTTGTAAACGGCCTTTATTCGATTAAAGAGCGCTTCGTTCTGCGTGATTTGGTCGCTGGCGGCTGCCAACCGTGGCGCCATCTCTCTCTGGACGGCCTGAAACTCGGCGCTGGCCATTGTTCCGCCCCACACGCCGTAGACAGCAGTTACACGTTCGAACGTTCGGCCAGCGCGCTCCAACGCCGCAATCGTGTTTTCAAAGTTGGGAGCTTCTGGATTGGCTGCGATCTTCTCGATTTCCGCAAGTCGTTCCGCGAGTGCCGCCTCCAGCGCCGGTTTGAACAGTTCGACCTTTACTTTGTCGAACGGGGGTACGCCACCATAAGGACCTTCCCACTTGGCAAGTAACGGGTTATCAGCATTCTGAAGCACTTCAGCCAGATTGGTTCCCGGAGTTCCAAGCATGATCACTGTCATGATGGCCAATAAGACAACAACGCTAACGCGTCGAAAGATAAATTCGCGCATAGACACCAACTTTCTTTGATAGCTTCACCGCACAATAAATGGAAAGAGAGATTGCCGGCGAGACAAGTATATTTGTGAGCCTAGATGATGTACAGCGGGCTCCGGGAAGGCAGGAGCGCCTACTTCCGGAACGCCAACTTCCGGAACGCGGGCGTCCTCGCCCGCACTTTTTCCCGAACCCCAACTTCCGGAACCCCAACTTCCGGAACGCGGGCGTCCTCGCCCGCTCTTTTTTGCGGAACGCCTACTTTCGGAACGCGGGCGTCCTCGCCCGCTCTTTTTTCGGAACGCCTACTTCCGGAACGCGGGCGTCCTCGCCCGCTCTTTTTCCCGAACCCCAACTTCCGGAACGCGGGCGTCCTCGCCCGCTCTTTTTTCCGAACGCCAACTTTGGCCCCGCCCGCTCACTTTTGGACCACGGGCGCTAGCTTAGTTCGCAGTCTGCTTTCTCTGCGTGTGATACCGCAACGCAACCTTAACCATCAACGGTTCCGTTGCCTTTGCCTTAGGTCGATAGTAAATAGTTTGAGGTGTAGGCGCGCTCGCGTTCAACACCTGCGGACCGCCCGAAGCAGCCTGACGTTCCTCCTTGGTCCAACGCTTTCCCGCTCCACCTTCTAACTCAATCGACCCAACCTGTGTACTCCACTGTTTTTCCCAGACGGCGACCTGATCCTGTGAAAGTTTCTGCGCCTTGTCGCCAATCGTAATCCCCTCCAAGGGAGTTGGAGTCACAAACACACTAAGAACCTCGGCAACGTGATCGGGCCTGCTGCGCCGCACACGAAAATATGGAGGTGCATCTTCCTGGGCCGGAATCTCTATCAACTTCCCTATTTGAACGCGATTATCGCCGTTGAGCGTGCGAGTGGTCGGAAACACCAGATGCGGTTCGCCCAAACTGCCGTCGGCATATTGTTCCCGGTCTATCACGTAGAGGTATCCAGAACGTGCCGCCTCGACGCTAATGCGGAGCCGATCGCCTGGAAGCAGCTTGGCATTTGCAGAGATTCTCTCTGGCAACCATTCGACGTCTTCATCCTCATCGTGAACTATGATTCGTTCACCTGCGTCCGACGAAGTTGAACGCCGCAGCCGCCAGATCGTTACACCAATTACACTGTCGCTCTCGACTCCTTCAGTTGAAACGTTTGGCGTATTCACGCGATAAGTTCGTTGTGGGCGCTTGCGTTTTGGTTTTGCGTTTGCCTTTTTCGACGTAATGAATGCGGTGTCCCAGAGTCGTCGGGTGGCATCATTGTCGGATTGTGCAAACGAGGCTGTACCTGCAAACAACAGCAACGCTGCCGCAACTACAAGAAAGTGAAGTCGGTTCATAACCAGTTCTCCCTTTGAACACGTAAGACGAAACGGACGGGCCTATACAACGCCTGCCGTCGTCATCGCCAATCGCCCTGAAGTACAAAAGCAGCCCAATAATATGGCGCCTGCCACTGCGGATCCTGCGCCATCTCACCTTGTGCCTGCCGTAGTGCAGCCGCAGGTGTGAGCCCCTGCTTCAACATTCCTCGATAAAATCGTCGCATTAGTTCTGCAGTGGCCTTATCGTTGACGTTCCAAAGGCTCACCACCACGCGCCGCGCCCCGGCGTACATGAAAGCCTGTGTAAGTCCGACAAGGCCTTCACCCTTAATCTCTTTCCCCAGTCCCGTTTGACAAGCGCTGAGCACCACCAGTTCCGCCGGCAGATTCAGGTTGTAGATCTCATGTGCACGTAGGAAACCATCCTGCGCATTGCCTTGTTGGTCAACGAGCGACAGCACCAACGCGGAGAGATCTGGACGTTCGCTGTCGATATATCCGTGTGTGGCAAAATGAACATACCTATAGCGGCTAAGATCTTCGCTGACAGCCACCTCGCGATTCGCCCGGAAGTCCAGCGCCTTAAAACTGCTCGTACGGGGGGCTACTGCGAGTATCTGCTCCGCTTCCAGCCGGGTGAACCGCAGCCGCCGAATAGCGACCTTCCCGGTGGGATCGTCA
>DATETN010000042.1:0-69238 GCA_035283645.1 Pyrinomonadaceae bacterium | reverse complement strand
CCCCCCCCGCCTCAACTCAAATCACTCATCAACTCAACGCAACAGCTCAATCTCAAACAATCTTTTTCCTCTGCTCTCCCCGTGCGCTGCAACTTGAGGCGGGGGCGGCGCGCAATGAGATTGAGCACTGAAGATAAACGTCTGAGCGCTTGCCCCCTTCCTCACTTGCGAATTAATCAAGCTTGAATTGTGCTTTTTGGAGTTGATGGATGATGAGAGTTGAAGCGGGGGCGGCGCAATCAGATTGAGTGTTAAAGATAAAGGTCTGAGTGCTTGCCCCCTTCCTCACTGCGAATTAATCACGCTTGAATTGTGCTTTTTGGAGTTGATGGATGATGAGAGTTGAAGCGGAGGCGGCGCGGAATCAGATTGAATACTAAAGATGAAGTTCTTCGCGCTTGCCCCTTCTTCTTTCAAACTGCAAATTATCTAACCTGGAATTGTGCTGTTGTAGTTTCTACTGCGAATTTTTGGGCCTCGAGCTGCTCTTCTGGGTTTGATAAATCATGGGATTTGAAGCGGAGTGGACTTGAGGCTGGTCTGTTCCGGTTTGATTTGACCAATAGTGACTTGGTCCAGGCGCGTTCGTGAAGATAGAAAACTCCTACCTTCACAATCGAGTCAATCAGTGCCAGAGCCACAGCCATACGGACTCTCTGCGTCGCTCCAAAGAAGATGGTACCGGTGAGCAAAGACGAGACCGCGCGATAACTAACAGCTTTCGCTAAACTTCGAGATCGGGATTCAGTCATAGAGATTTGGAGGCGGCGGCAGGAATCGAACCTGCGAGTTAAGGTGTTGCAGACCTTCGCCTTACCACTTGGCTACGCCGCCTCAAAGACGTTCTCAACAGCCATTTCATCCTGCGAATTGCCGCTTCGCCCTTCGATCGACAAGATATTCTTCCGCTCCAGTTCGTCCAGAATCTTCCGAGTGCTCTCCGCAATCGTTTCGCTATCCGTCTCAACTATCACTTCGGGAGCCAACGGTTCCTCGTAAGGATCGGACACTCCTGTGAATTCCTTTATCTCGCCTGCCATCGCTTTCTTATACAAATCTTTGACGTCGCGTTCGGCGAGTACTTCAATTGGACACTTAGCGAAGACCTCGATAAACGCAGCGCCTTCGGCTTCAATTGAACGGCGCACCTCGTTGCGAACCGCTCGATAAGGTGATATAGCTGCGGCGATCACGCCAACGTTATTCCGTGCCAGAAGACGACTGACATAGCCGATACGTCGAATGTTGGTGTCGCGATCCTCTTTGGAGAAGCCCAAACCTTTCGATAAATTGGTGCGCACTTCGTCCCCATCCAGCAATTCAACCTTGACACCTCGTTTTGCCAAATCTGCGGCCAGAGCAGTTGCCAAAGTCGTCTTTCCCGCGCCCGAAAGTCCGGTGAACCAGAGTACAAATCCTTTGTTATGAGTCATGCGTTGTTGTCCTTTATATATCGTGATCAGATCCAACTGCTGAAGTCACACTGGTTTCTAACCAGTAACCAGCGGCTCAAGTCCTTGATATGCCTCAACCAACACTTTTGCGACTTCTGGTCTTGAGAACTCGACCGGTGGTAGCTCACCCGCTCCCAACATCTCTCGTACGCGAGTACCCGAAAGCGTTACGTGTTCCTTACTTTCGTGCGGGCAGGTTTTCGTCGAAGCCATGCCCCCACAGACGCGACAGTAGAACGTGTGATCAAAAAAGAGAGGCGTGATGCTCAATCCGCCTGGCTCAAACTCGTCGAAGATATGATGAGCATCATAGGTGCCGTAGTAATCTCCCACACCGGCATGATCGCGACCCACGATGAAATGGGAGCAGCCGTAGTTCTTCCTGATGAGCGCGTGGAACACTGCTTCACGTGGTCCTGCATAACGCATCGCCGCGGGTAATACTGCGAGCACCGTCCGCGCCGCCGGATAGTAGTGGCGAAGAATCGTCTCATAAGAGCGGAGGCGCACGTCCGCCGGGACATCATCTGATTTCGTCTCGCCGACGATAGGGTGCAGCAGCAATCCATCGGCAATCTCCAGCGCACACTTTTGAATGTACTCATGTGCACGATGCACTGGATTACGAGTTTGGAAGGCAACTACTCGGCGCCACCCTCGCTCTTTGAAGAGAGCCCGTGTTTCTGCCGGGTCTTTCCGGTATTCGGGAAAGGCGAGATTGCGAGGCCGATTGATCAAAGTAATACGACCGCCGAGAAGCCAATTGCCCTGACCATAAAGCGCGCGTACGCCTGGGTGAGCCTCATCTGTGGTGCGATAGACTAATTCCGCTTCTCGTTTCTTATCGTGCGAGAACTTCTCTGCCAAATGAAGCACACCGAGAATGTGATCATCCTGGTACAGACCGATATCCGTTCCCTCGCGCAATGCGGCCGCTTCGTTGCCTGATACCGATAGTGTGATCGGAATGGTCCAGGCTTCACCGCTTAACAGGGACATACTCTGAAGCACCGAGTTATGGTTTGACTGATCCATGAAGCCATCAAGCGGTGAATAAGCTCCTATCGCAATCATTTCGAGATCTGAGATGGCTCGGGCATTCAGGTTAAGTCGCGGCATCCCGACTGATTGTTTGACCAGTTGCTGACGTTCAAGGCCGGTTACTTCACGGTTAATCAATGTGCCCCCGTGGGGACTTATCAGTTCCATCTTCGCTTTGTTCCTCTATTGATTTGGGTGCTTATTTGTGGAGACCGCATTCAGTCTTGCAGGTGCCACGCCAACGTCCAGCTCGCGGATCTTCACCGATCTGAACCAGAGTGGTGCATGGAGCGCAGCCGATTGATCCGTAGCCTCGGTCATAGAGAGGATTGTAGGGCACGTTATGTTGCTTGATGTAATCCCGGACGTCGCTGATGGACCAAGTGGCTAGCGGATTGATCTTGATGAGCTCAAACTTCCGGTCAGGTTCGACAATGCCGGCACGAGCGCGAGCCGGTGTTTGGTCGCGACGGATTGCAGTAATCCAGGCTCGCAGGCCAGCAAGCATCTCCTTCAGCGGTTCAACTTTCCGCAGCTGGCAGCAAAGATTCGGTTGGCGCTCCCAGAGGCGTTCACCATGTTCAGTTGCCTGAGCACTCAGCGAAAGATGCGTCGCCCGTCTTTCGAAGCGGATGCCGTAACGGACTTCCAACTGATCACGCAGTATATAGGTCTCCGGAAAAAGGAGGTCAGTATCCAGATAGAAGATGCGCGCGGATTTGGTGATGCGAGACACCAGGTCGATAAGCACGCAACCTTCTGCGCCGAAACCCGTGGCCAATGCGACATCTGGTCCAAACTCTCGAAGCGCCCAGCGCAAGATAGCTTCCGGCGATTCACTCTCCAGTTGATTGGAGAAGGTCCTTAATTCTTCGGCTGTAATGTCAAAGTCGATTGCTGGTTCAGCAACAGCCATTTCGCTATTTCTCATGATGATTAAATTCGGGTGAGTACCGGTTCCGATTGGACGATACTTGGTACCAACTCCTGTTTGGACCAGTTCAGATGTTCACGCAGACGCACAACCTCTCCGACGACAATCACTGCAGGAGCACGCATGTTTGCCTTTTCAGCATCGTCCGCGATCGAGGCTAAAGTTCCTGTAACAGTTTGTTGAGTTTCATATGTGCCCCAGCGAATGATTGCGACAGGTGTTTCGGGTTCGCGTCCGCACGCGATTAGGTCATCTGCAATCAATCGCAGGTTGCTAATTCCCATGAGGACCACGATGGTCTCTGCCCTTGAGAGATCGGCGAGC
Organism: Pyrinomonadaceae bacterium; assembly: GCA_035283645.1. Lineage (GTDB taxonomy): Bacteria > Acidobacteriota > Blastocatellia > Pyrinomonadales > Pyrinomonadaceae > PSRF01. The sequence continues at coordinate 65,485 of DATETN010000042.1, read as the reverse complement.
GTGGCTGAGACGTCATCAAGATCCCCTGCACTCGCGCCACTTATGATTGCCACGGAAGACGATGTGCCGCGGTGCGTTAAGGGGATGCCTGCATATGCAGGGACAGCCAAAGCCGAGCTAACGCCCGGAACCACTTCGAATGGGATTCCTGCCTCAGAAAGAGCGAGCGCTTCTTCACCTCCTCGTCCAAAAAGAAACGGATCGCCGCCCTTGAGACGTACGACGCGCTCTCCTGCTCTCGCATGCTCAATCAACAACTGATTGATTTCCGTTTGTGAGGTATGTCGCCCTCGGCCCACCTTCCCCACATAGATGCGTTCTGCGTGAGAAGACACAAAGTTAAGCACATCGGGATCGACGAGATAGTCATAGAGAACCACATCGCAGGAGGCCAGAAGATCACGGCCACGTAAGGTCAGAAGTTGCGGATCGCCTGGACCAGCTCCAACCAGATAGACCACTCCCGATTGGGCCGAATTAACATTCGCGTGTTCAAATGTGGTTTTTGCAGTTTCACGAATCCGCGCGATCGAGGCTTCGATTACTAACGGATGCGCGGATAGCGGTTCGGTGATTTGATAACTCACGCCAGGGAAACGTCTTGCCACATCACTAACCCTGAGAGGCAGATCACCGCGCGTGTGCCGCCCAGGCGAGAGGAAATAGGGATGCACCGTTATCCTGCTCGCCCCACGTTTAAGTAAACGCTTGAAGCTTTCTGCGACATCTGGCTGTTCGATCTCCAGAAAACCAGCTTCGACTAAAGGAAAACCACCACGCTCGCCAATGATCTGTGCCGCGTTGCGAACGTCGTCATTGGCTTCGGGGCGCCGGCTGCCGTGGCCGATGACAAGCACTCCGTGTATGGCATCGTCTCTCATGCAATTGCTTTCAACCTCTCGAAGTCTGCGCGGGCGCAATACTCGACAAATCTCTGCGCCACTTCCAGAATTGCGTTCGCATCGTCAGTCGTGCTGTGCATTAACTGTTCGAAGTGTGTTGAGACACTTTTCCAGTCACCATTCGTCTGCCCGGACAAGACAAACAGATTCTCGAATTCCCACAAGGCTTCATGCGTATTGAAAGGGTCTACGAGTCGCTGATAGAGGGGAACGCGTGCGGCGGCTCCAGCGGCTTCGTAGGCGGCTAGTGCGGCTTGTTGATACTCTTTGTGATAAATCAGCGCCTTTGCTTGGGCCAGCAGCTCTTTAGCCGCTTCTATCGTTGGTACAGTTTCGGCGATAGTTGAGCCCGCGCATTCACCTTTTACACCTTTACGCACAGCGAAACTCTCATGCTCGTGACCGTAGTCTTCGTAAAATGACGGGTCGTCCTCGAACGCGGGTACTTCACGCAGCGGTTCAAGAATCTCCTTTAGCTGTTCAAAACCAAATCGGATCACGAAGGAGTTGAAATCCTCGGCTGAGAGCTTTTCTTTCTCGTAAACGCCGAGCAGTGTTTCGGCAACTCGCACGCAGTTTTTTGCCGGAAACTTGCCGACAAGTGTACCGAAGCGAGGATTCTCAGGTGACGCAGACCCACCGACGGTGACAAAGTGAGCTGGCACAGTGCGGTCTTGATGTGACAAAGCCGCTGCATAGAAGCCAATGCTGGATATTGAGTGTTGGGCGCAGCCGTTGGGGCAACCGGAGATCTTCACGCGCATCGGCCGCGCCAACTGCTTGAATCTGGCTAATGGCCCATTATTGAAGGCGTCGCCGATGGCGCTGCCGAGCCCTTTTGCCGATGCGATACCCAATCGGCAGGTATCCGATCCCGGGCAAGTAGTCACATCGGCAACAGTTCCGGCTCCGGATTCGGCAAGCGATAATCGATTTAGAGATTCATACAGGTCCCAGAGTTTCTCTTGCCGAACCCAGGGTAGGTAGATGTTCTGATCAATTGAAATGCGCAACTGTGCTTCCGAAAATGTTCGGGCAACTTCAGCGAGCTGACGTGCGCGCTCAGCCGTGAGGTCGCCTAGTTTGATCCGTACATGCACGCCACGAAAGACTGCTAGTCTGTGTGGGATTACTGAGTCGCGGACCCAGGACTGAAAGTGGGGATTCTCGATTCGCTGATCTAGTGTCAGTAATTCTCTTCGAGCGGTGGGGGAGGCTGCGGGCGAGACGCCCGGGCTCCCATACTCACGTTGCTGGGCAATTGCGGGCGAGACGCCCTCGCTCCGATACTCATTCTCATCGAGGTAGTCATTAAGAGGGATTGGACCAACGCGCTTTCGCTCTTCATCAAGGGCATTGCGAAACACCTCCCAGCCCATCGTCTGAACCAGGAATTTCATGCGGGCCTTCATGCGCGCCTTCCGTTCACCATATCGATCAAAAAGTCGTAGCGTGGCGGCGGCCAGATTGAAAAGGTCTTCGACGGGTAGAAAATCCGTGTAAAGGTAAGCAAAGTGAGGCGCGGCACCCAGGCCTCCGCCCAAATACACTCGGAAGCCGCGCCTCGAGTTGCCGTTCCGAGTTTGGGTGACAGCCCACAATCCAATGTCATGAATCCTCAGAGCCGAGTGATCTTCCGTGCAACCTTCAAACGCGATCTTGAACTTGCGTCCGAGATTCTGGTTGTACTTGTTACGCACCAGATACCGAAACAAAGCGTGGCAGTACGGTTGAACATCGAAGGCCTCGTCGGCTGATGTTCCTGCGCGATAGCAGGCGGTAATGTTGCGCACGGTATTGCCGCACGCCTCGCGCGACGTGATTCCGCCTTCGGCAAGGAACCGCAGCAGTGCCGGCGCCTGTTCGAGCTTGACGTAATAGATCTGGGCATCTTCACGCGTGGTGAAATGCATAAAGCCACTGCCAAACTGATCGGCAGCGTCAGCCAAACGCACCAACTGGTCCGCCGTGAGAAAGCCACCGGGAATCTTGATTCGCTGCATCTGGACACCTTCTTGCCGTTGAGCATAGGTGCCAAAATGCAGTCGCAGCTTTTGCATCTTGGTCTCGTCCACTTCTCCAGCGCGATATTTCTCAATCTGGCGCTCGTAGTGGTCCAGCTCCTCAAGAACGTACTGAGGAACTGTTGGTTCTTGTATTGTGTTTAGCCCCAAAGTCATGCCTGAGACCTCCGTGAAATAGATTCTCGTTGGACTTTGAGTTTCGTCGGGGAAAAAAGGAAAGCGCCCTCGGTGATCCCCGAAGGCGCTAATGAAGACTTGAAGATTGTCGAGCTAGTCCGCTCGCGTCCTAATTGCTCAATCGTGTTCTCCTGTATCGTAGTTATCATGAATCGAACCGTCCGTTGTTTGCTGTCTCCAATAGCTGTAAGCCATACCGCAAGCCACACCAATGGCCATGCTCCGACAACAGCACGCGCAACAGATGTTCAATTCGGGATTGAGCCTAGTTCTCAAGTTAACTCAAAAGACCTCAAGAATATTTGTTGATTCCAGCCGACCACGCCGTCCATCAAAGGTTTGAACTCTAGACTCGGCCTGTTTGGACGTCAAGAAAATAATATTTACGACTAGTTAAATACTTTTTACTGCATCAAGAGCGATAAGCGATTGACAGCCTCACTGATGATTCCTATAGTCACCGAGCCAATGAGAGTGTGTGTGAACAACAAAATTATATCAGGGCTGATATGGTTTTAGTTTTCACACGTTTGCCTTGTTGTTGCTGCTGTATGGCGACTTGCGATCGCGGCACCTGTGGAGGCGGCGGATAGCTTTTTGAATTAGAAACCACATCAACAGGGTTTCGAGGGCCGGTCGCGATAAGAAGAATCGCTGACCGGCTTTTCTTCTGTTTGGGATTCTGCAGGACCAATATTCTTAATGAACACAGCAGCTTCACCAGATAGGCAGCGCTTTTTTGTGGACGGTATCGGAGCGAACATTGGACGTACCCCTTTGTTTGCTCTCCGTCGTGTAGGTCGTGATCTGCCCACTGGTGTTGAATTGTTTGCCAAAGCTGAACATCTGAATCCGGGTGGATCAGTCAAAGACCGGGCGGCATTGTCAATGATTCTTGATGCTGAATGGCGAGGTCTACTTTATCCAGGAAGGACGATCCTGGATGCGACAAGCGGAAACACGGGTATAGCGTTCGCCATGATCGGAGCAGCGTTGGGCTATAACGTGACGCTCTGCTTACCTCGGAACGCGAGCATCGAGCGTAAGCAGATTCTTCGCCGATATGGTGCCAGGATTATCGAAACCGATCCAAGCGAAGGCACTGACGGCGCTCAGGAGCTCGCGCGTCAGTTAGCGAAACAATCTCCTGACGAGTACTTCTACGCCGACCAATACAGTAATGAAGCCAACTGGCGCGCCCATTACCGAGGGATGGGACCAGAGATCTGGGAGCAAATTGAGGGTCGGATTACGCACTTTGTTGCGGGGCTGGGTACGTCTGGAACATTTGTCGGCACGTCTCGGAGGTTGAAAGAGTACAACCAAAAGGTGCAGGTGATCTCTATCGAACCAAACTCGCCTTTACATGGAATTGAAGGGTTGAAACACATGGCGACTGCCCGCGTCCCGGAGATATATGACCCTTCACTTGCCGATACCCGGCTCGCGGTAGAGACAGAAGCGGCGCAGGAGATGATGAAACGCCTGGCGAACGAGGAAGGCTTACTCGTTGGTCCAAGTTCAGGAGGTAACGTTTGTGCTGCACTTAGCTTGGCGCGCACACTCCCGCATGGTTCAGTTGTGGTGACGATCCTCTGTGACGGCGGTGAACGGTATCTAAGCGAGTCCTATCTGCAGACGGACTAGCCGCGTTCGCAACAAAGCACATAGATCCGACCTACAAAAACTCACCCTTCCCTCCTTGTTGTAACGTTACCAACTCAGAACGGACGTGAAATTCAAAACACTTAACTCTCGCAGAGGAGATCAAGTTAACCTCGCCGCACTTCCATTATTAAGAAATCATGAGCTTCGTGGACTTCATCCGCTCTAATTTCCCAAAGCTTGGACTTTTCCACACAACCGGCGCGTTCTGAATTTCACTTTCGTTCTGAGTTCGTAACGTTGAAATAGAAGAGCGGGTTCGAGCCTTTTGTAGGTCGGATCTGAAAGCATCTATACACTGCCGTGTATAGGATTCCGTTCTTGGATGCCGAAATACTCTCCTTGAGAGTTGATTCATCTTTTCGTGTTGCTTGGTGTGGTTTCGTGGATCAGTTTCCGTGCTCGCCTTTCTGTTAATCGCGTTGCAAAACCTCCCGAACTGTTCTTGCCAGCGCATCCGGAGCAAAGGGTTTTTCGATGAAATTGAGTCCTTTATCCAACAAGCCGTGATACACGATCGTGTCATCGGTGTAGCCCGACATAAAAAGAACCTTCATCTCGGGCCGGAGTGACAGCAGATGATTTGCCAGCTCCTTTCCACTCATCTCCGGCATTACGACATCAGTGAGTAGGAGATCGATCGGCTCCTCGGTAGACTCGCTGATTTGAAGAGCCTCGGAGCCACTCGCAGCTTCAAGAACTCGATAGCCAATGGTGCACAGTACTTCGAGCGTCAGCTTACGAACCATCTCCGCATCCTCGACGAGTAGAATCGTTTCTGTACCGCCTGGTGACGTCGATGGCGGCATCTGTTTGTAGGCTTTAGCCATTTCATCGACGCGGGGCAAGTAGACCTTGAACGTAGAGCCTTTCCCGATCTCGCTGTAAACCCAAATGTTCCCACCTGATTGCTTGACGATTCCGTAAACTGTAGATAAGCCCAGGCCGGTACCCTTACCCAACGCCTTTGTCGTAAAGAATGGTTCAAAGATGTGCTCTTTCGTTTCCTCATCCATCCCCACTCCCGTGTCACTCACCGCGAGCATTACAAATGGTCCAGGAATTACTGCGACGTGATGTTGAGCATACGTCTCGTCGAGATATGTATTGGCAGTTTCTATAGTCGTCTTCCCGCCCGCGGGCATGGCGTCACGCGCATTGACCGCAAGATTCATGATCACCTGTTCGATTTGGCCAGGATCGGCTTTGACATTTCCAAGATCGGATTGGAGATTGGTCCTAAACTCGATATCTTCACCGATCACGCGTGTAAGCATCTTCTCGATGTCAGCCACTACAGAATTCAGGTTCAGCACGACTGGTTGGAGGACCTGCTTGCGACTAAATGCCAGAAGTTGACGCGTTAAAGAGGAAGCGCGGCTCGCGGCCTTTTGTATCTCCTCGACCTTTTGTCGATTGGCATCGACAGGGTCAAGTGCTTCCAGCATCATGTCACAGTAGCCACCGATAACGGTCAGAAGGTTATTAAAATCATGCGCCACACCGCCCGCGAGTTGTCCGACGGCTTCGAGTCTTTGAGATAGAAACAGTTGTTCCTGACTCTTTCCCAGGGCGGCAAGTGCAGCGGCCTTCTCTTGTGAGATCGACTGCGATAGCGCCTCCAGTCCCTGGTTGCTCGCTCGCAGCTGACGGTTGGCTTCATTGAGCTCAAGTGATCGAAGGAAGATCTCGGCCTCCATGCTCTCGGCACGGTGAGCCAGCTCCTGAGTTCGTTTGTCGTGCTCTACGTCGGGTTGCTTTACATCTACGAACTCAGTCACATCCTCGACGCGATGAATGATATAGACGCAGTTACCAGCTTCGTCCATCACTGGCGAGTTGACCGGGCTCCAATAGCGCACCTCGAATCCACCGCCCTCTGATTGCGGTCGACGAATATCGTATTTCTGAATTGCCATTGCATCAGTTCCGCGAGTCCTGATGACGCGCTCGAGCGATGCTCGCAGATTGCTCTCGCCAGTAGCATGCGGATCGTCAGGATTGTCTGGAAACACATCAAAGAGTCTGTGCCCGAGGATCTCTTCACGCTTAGTCATGGTTGCGCGGAGGTAAGCGTTGCTCACTGCAATGATCGTGAATTGGGGATTCGGAAGAAGGACTAGATACAAACCGGGTGCTGATTCAAACAATGCGCGAAAGTTTGGCTCAGGAAGATCCTCAGCTGAAGGTAAGGAGTTGGTGCCGTCGGGTTCGATCATGAGCGTACTCCTATAAGGGAAGGGGCGTTCACTATTGGAACGTCGCGATCGACGATTGGTTCTTTGAGTGATAGAGGTGTGAGCTTTGGGATTGCGACATTTAGTCACGTCGACCCTGTGTTGCTCGTTACAAGGTCGGATTAGTTCAGCCGGTTAACAACAAAGGAAATAACTGCTGATGTCCGCTATAGGAGAGAACCTCATAGCGGTAAGAGCAAGTGTAGTCGCTAGTTATTGCTCTAGCAATAAATTTTGTAAGGAGTGGCTATCTCAGCGTACGCATCAGTGCACGGTGCAGTGCATTGAGAATGAGCAGTTGGGGAAAGGGGATGAGAATTGTCGATGACGATTGTGTATTGCGGATTGTCAGTCCGTAGAACCACTCAACGTCGATTAATTCGCAGGTTGGGAAGGGGGCGCGCGCTCAGATGTTTCTCTTCAGTTCTCAATCTGATTGTGCGCTGCCCCCGCTTCCCACTCGCATCATCATCACTCTCAGCAGCACAATTCAAGCTTGATTAATTCGCAGTTGGGAAGGGGGCGCGCGCTCAGACTTTCATCTTCAGTTCTCAATCTCACCGCGCGCCGCCCCCGCTTCAATGCTCATCTCAATCAACTCTTCTTGCCTGATTTCCTTTTCCAGTAAGAGTACCAGCCCAGCTCCTTCATCGCCTTCGACAACTTCTCTGCATCATCCGGCCAGGCCCATTCTCGATCTATTGCCAATGGTTCATCACCCTGTGAATAGAATGAGCGAAAACTCGACCAGAAGTAGTCCCTTCCTCACCGCGAATCATTTCAGGCTTGAATGGTGCTTTTTGGAGTTGAGTGATGATGAGAGTTGAAGCGGGGCAGCGGGCAATCGACTTGAACGCTAGAGATGAACTAACTTACCATTCTACGAATAATCCACACTCGCGAGTTTATGGATCTCTCCCATACGCGCGATTAAGCGTTCATGGCTTACCGCCAAGTCAAACATTCCTTTATTGACCTCAAAGTGTTCAAGGGCTCGCTTCACCGTCAACCGTAATTCTTCATTGTTCCATGGTTTAGTTATATATCTGTACACCTGGCCGCAGTTAATTGCTTCAACGAGCGCATCTATGTCCGTATAACCAGTAAGAATTATCCGGACCATGCGCGGTCGCAGGGAAACAGTAGCTTTAAGCAACTCGATGCCAGTCATTGCGGGCATGCGCTGATCAGTTATGATTAGCGCGAAATCGGGTTCCTTAAGCAATTCGAGAGCGTCCGCACCTGAGCCGGCGGTCATAACGTCGTAATCCGTACGAAATAGGCGTTCTAATGCCCGGAGGTTTGCCGACTCGTCATCAACGATCAGAATTTTGTAGGTCATAGGGATCTCCTAAACTGAATCTATTCTGGTGTTATCGCCTAGCTGTGGCTTGAGAGGTAGCAGGGTGGTGAACGTTGTACCCTGACCAGGCGTGCTTTTAACTCGAATGGTCCCGCCGTGCTTTTCGACTATGCCATAGGTTATCGATAAGCCAAGGCCGGTTCCTTCTCCAACGTTCTTAGTGGTGAAGAAGGGATCGAAGATTTTTGACAAGTGTTCTGGTGCGATGCCGCAGCCCGTATCACTGATCGTTACAAATGCGAACTCTTCTGAAATGCCTGTTTGGATCCGAACGGTTCCAGGGCCACTACCAACCGCTTGCGCAGCGTTCCTAAGCAAATTCATCCACACCTGGTTCAATTGGCCAGCAAAGCATTCAACCGGTGGCAAATCACCATAATCGCGAATCAGAGTGATGTAGTTCGACTTGTAATACTGAGATAGCAACCTAATAGTGGCATCGATTCCTTCATGGATATTGATTTTCTTGACTTCGGCCTGATCCAGCCGAGAGAAGGTGCGCAGGTTAAGCACAATATCATTTATACGGCGAGCTCCCTCCTGACAATCAGCAACTATCGAAGACAGTTCAGGAAGGAGTTCTTCGTACTTAATTTCTTGCTTCAGCTTTGCTGCTTCTGCTTGCAACTCCTGCGGAAGGGGTATGCGCTCATAGAAGGGGAAGAGACGTTCGAGTGCGATGAGATATTCGCTGAGACTCTCCATATTGCTGAAAATGAACCCAGCCGGGTTATTCAGTTCGTGAGCGACGCCCCCTGCTAACTGTCCCAGGGAAGCCATCTTCTCGTTCTGTACTAGTTGGGCTTGCAGATGTTCAAGTTTCGCTTTCTGTTCAGCAAGTTGCCTGTTTCGCGTTTCCAGATCCTGGTTATATTGAATGTTCTTTTTGACCAGCGAACGCCTTTCCAGTGCACGCTCGACTGTGATTGCCAGCACGTCAAAATCGATGGGCTTAATCAAATAATCGAAGGCGCCAATACGCAAGGCATCTCTTACTCGCTGCGTCCGGTCAACGCCAGACGCCATGATGACTGCGACCTGGGGGAAGTCGCTCACAATCTTTCGCAAAAGTTCGATGCCGCTCAGTCCCGGCATCTGCACATCGAGTAATGCCAGGGCAAACGGCTTTTCCGCTAATCGGTCGAGCGCTTCCTGTGCATCGGCAGCCATAACGCAGTCGTACTTAGAGTCCAAATACGACGCAATGACTTTCCTGACCGCCTTTTCATCATCTACTATCAGCACCCGCCGATCATCTTCGTCTAAAAACTCATGATTGATGGATTCACTCGTCCTTATTTGTGGACCATTTATTTGAGTTAGCATTTGGAGGGTCTACTGGGCGTGGGCAGGAGTTGTTACACTAACGACTGGATAGAAACCAGAAGGGCTTGTTTGGATGGCTCAGGCGGCGCGGTGAGCGCCAGACACAGTTTCTTTTTTAATGAAACAACCTCACTCCAGTCAATAGGAATTTTATTGGGCTGAGTGATTACGAATATTGTGTCAAAAATTGTCACCTCTTTGGAGTGCGGTAACTCGTTACCGCTTTGAAATGCTTCGGACGTTCTCCTCTTGGGAAGCCCGGCCCGTCTCAAGCTTCATCATCCAACAAAATCCTATCCACCGCAAAATCCTACCCACGGCAGTGGGTAGTCGTTTCAGATCCTGCCTACAAGAGAGGGGCCCCCTTCCTTTTTTGTTTTCGATCGTGGCGCGCAAGCACGACGCGGTTGTTGAGTTTCACCGGCGCTTGTGTGGCGGGAAGGTTGAGGATGTGGCCTCGTTGATAATCATCGATCAGCTTCAGCGCCAGGTGGCATAACTCTTCTTCCCCCACAGTACGGCGCCCGCGCCCTTATCCAGTAATGGCTCAATCTGGCGCGTCAGACGTTCGAGCTCTTCAGGTGTTTGAATCACTCGCGGTAGGTTAGCACAGAGGAAGGAGTGAAATTAGGACACCTCCTAAAATTAGCTGAACTTGAAACTGCTCTGAGTTGATGCACCCTGCTCAAATTGCGGATCAATAGGATTTTCCTTTTCAAACTACCTTTTCTCATTCAGACTCTGCATCGGGTGGTGAAGCGGAAGCGAGCTCTGCTGGAGAGCAACTCGCCGAGGAATAGCCAGTCGGAGACTCATCGATACCGATGGTCTGAGGAGCGGTCTGCGGGCCGCTCTTCGTTCTTGAGTTTCTACGCCCCGCTCTCTTCGCACCATCCGGTCGATAGTTTCTCCCATGCCTGAAAAACACTCATGGTCGCGCCGGCGGAAGTTTCGTTGGAAGCCGCAGCGCTCTGACGTTGACGCCAGCAAATCTTCGGGGTGAGCGACTGTTTTGGATCACTCCAAGCTGGGCGTGACGCGAATAAGGTTGTGTGGAGTGGCGATCCATTTGAGTTCTCGACGCGCGTGGAGCATGTGCTAATCCGTGGTCGTGAAGTGCGTGGGCTGAGTCGGCAGGATCTATTGATTGAGCGATATAAGCCGCGTCCGAAATGATCAGTAACTTGGCCCCTTGGATTGTTCTTATCCAAGTTGAGTAACTGTCACATCTTCAGTGCTCAAGGTTGACAAATTCGCAGGTCGGGAAGGTGGGCAAGCGGTACTCAACCAAATCTTCAGTATTCAAGCTGATTCCGCGCCGCCCCCGCTCCAACATTCATCATCACTCACTCTCAAAGAAACAATTCAATGTCACACAGTTTGCAGTAAGTCTGAGCGCGCGCCCCCTTCCTGACTGCGAATTGTTTGGGGTTGAGTTCTGCTTTTGGAGTTGATGGTGCTGAGAGTTGATTTTGCTGGGACTTGAAGCGGGGCGCGCGGAACTGTCCGTGTCCGACAAAATTCAGTTTGGGTTCCATTCAAGGCGCCTCTAGAGGAAACGACGACAAGCTTTCAGTTTGTTCGTGTCGCGTCACTCGTGCTTTCGGTTGAAACCCGAAATGTTGGGCCAGTTTGTAACCGATTCGGTTTCTGAGGAGTAACGGGTAATGCAAGAACAAACTGAAGTTTGTCGGACATATGATTTGAAGTTCGTCAGACATAGCCCTTTCAGATAAGCCACTTCCAAAGCGTCTATATATATAAGAAATCAGGGTACAAGTGTGTTCTCCGGAGTTCCATCAAGCTTGATAAAAATCCCCTACAAGGCAGACCACCTTCGAGCATGACGTCATCAACAGATAGAATGGGACAGGCTCTAGGTTTCCACAAATTCCCCAACGTCAAAGTCTATCGTTCCTTTACACCGTACCTGCTTATTTGCGCCCTCACACTAACGCTTTTGCCCAACTCCCTCCTGGCCCAGGAGATCTCTAACGGAAGCATCAAAGGTAAAGTACAAGACGTTAATGGCGCAGTCATTAGCGGCGCCAGGATCTCAGTCGTCAACAATCAACAGAATACACTAGCCACCGTGCAGAGCGATGCCGAAGGCAGCTTCCGTTTCGCTGAAATCCCTCAAGGTACCCATATACTCGTCGCTTTGCGAGTAGATTTCGAACTCAAGCGATTGCCAGTCGAGGTCAAATCCGGGAGTGAGACCGAGATCAGCATAGTATTAAATCCTGCGCCGCTTTTAGATGAAGTCACAGTGACCGCAGAGACGGGCTCCGCTGTAGAGAAGGACAGAGTTCCACAGGAGGTCAACATCATCCCCGATACTGCAATACAACAGCGCGCCACCGCAGTGCTCGCTCAAGTGGCCGCTGAAGAGGTGGGCGTTACTATGCAGCGCACCAGTCCCACTATCGGAGCAGTGCTCGTTCGCGGTTTGACGGAGGTCGGTGTTTACGTAGATGGTGTGCGCTACACGAACTCAACACAGCGGGGCGGCATTAATACATTCTTTAACCTTAACGAGCCGACCTCTCTGCGCTCCGTCGAGGTGTTGCGTGGTCCAAGCTCGGCCCAATACGGCTCAGACTCACTGGCTGGAACCGTACAACTAGTCTCGCGCCAGCCAGCGTTTGGCTTTGCTGAACCAGAGACGCACGGTGAGATGAGCACTTTCTTCAATAGTGCCGACCTCTCGTTTGGCAGCAATGCCCTTATCACTTACGGCACTAAGCGCTTCGGTTCGTTGATTAATGTTGTCGCGCGTCGCGTCAATACCCTGCGCCCCGGGAGAGGAGTTGATAGCCATTCTGCCATCACACGTTTTCTGGGTCTGCCATCAAATGTCACAGGCGAGAACAGGCTTTCCGATACCGCTTTCACTCAGTATGGCGGGACGCTTCACCTGATCTTCACACCCACAGACGATCAACAACTTTCTTTTCGCTATCAACGCAGCCAGCAGGATGGAGGCAAGCGATACGATCAGCTTCTGGGTGGCGACGGTAACCTGATCGCAGACTTGCGCAACCTGATGCTGGATTTTGGTTACCTCCGTTATTTCAAACAGGACGTCGGTTTCTTTGACAACTTGTCAGCCACGCTTTCTTACAACATCCAGCGCGAGGAGCGCGTGAATCAGGGGGGACAGGGTAACCCTCTGGCCGCCATCACCTTTGACAAAGAGCGTACTGGCAGCTTCGGATTCAACTTCTACTTCGATAAAAGGTTTTCGTCGCGAAACAGTTTTCTTGTTGGCGGAGATATCTATCGCGATCGAGTAAGGGCACCATCTTTTTCCTCGGACCCGATAAGTGGCCTAACAACTCTCGTACGCCCGCGCGTACCGAACGGTGCTCGTTACATTCTGGCTGGACTGTACGTACAGGATGCTCACGAGGTAATCCCGAATCGTCTTCGTCTGAGTGGCGCGCTTCGCTACAACGTTGGCTCTTATCTTTCGAAGGCAGTAAATAGTCCTGTGGTGAACGGGCAGCCGCTCTTTCCCGATGACTCACTGCGGGTTGCCGATGTTTCAGGACGCATCGGCGCGGTCGTTACGCCAACTCCGGGTCTTAACGTTGTTATTAATTACAGCCGAGGATTTCGCGCGCCGAATATTACGAATCTCGGCTCGCTTGGATTAGTCGGTGTCGGTTATCAAGTCTCGTCGGCGGACGTTGCAGGCTTTGGGGCGACTGTTGGCACGACTGCTGACGAGAATGCGATCTCCAGTGGTCTCGAAGTCAAGCCACTCCGCTCTGAGAGAAGCAACAACTATGAACTCGGCCTGCGCTATCGGAAAGGAGGCTTTGATACTGAACTCATAGGATTCGTGATCAATTACGCAGACTCGATTGTGCGGCAGACACTAATTCTGCCGCCGGATGCTATGGGCCTAAGTCTCGGAAGTCAGATTATTGAAAGCCAGAATTCAAACGGGGCTGTTTTCGTTCCGCTCTCGACTTCGCCAGTCCTCGTACAAGCGAACTTTGCGGCAGCCCGGCTGAAGGGCATTGAGTATGAATTCGATTGGCGACTGGCAGACTCGTGGACTTTTGGCGGCAATTATTCGTATGTACGGGCAGAGGATCCAAAGACGGGTGAACCACCGAACCTCGGCGGTGGTGGCACTCCGCCGCAGATGGCTTTTGTCAGTGTTCGTTATCAGCCACCAAACAAACACTACTGGGTAGAGGCGTACTCTACTGTTGCCGGCAGGCAGCGAAGGCTCTCAACACTTGACCTCTCTGACCGCCGCACAGGGGCGACGCGCTCACGAGTGAGTATTCAAAACTTCTTTCGCCGTGGTGCCTGCGTGCGCGGGCTGACAACACCCGGCGATACTGGCCAATGTGGTTCGGCGGGCGGTCGATTGATCGCGACGGGCGAGACATTAGAAGAAGTTCAGCATCGGCTCTTAGGGGACTTAGATTCCGCTGCTCTGTTTCGTGCGATTCCAGGTTACGGGCTTATCAACGTGCGCGGCGGGTTCCGCATCGGTGACACTAACGATGTATCGATAGGATTTGAAAACATTGGTGATAAGAGTTACCGCGCGCCTGGATGGGGAGTTGATGGTCTAGGCCGCAGTGTCTCGGTCCGCTACCGGTATACATTCTGAGTAGTTTATCACCACTCAAGACACCATACGCTTCAGCGTCATGGTCGTTCACCTTCGGCCTAACACGTTCCCCTCCCTTTCTCTCTCTCAGGTGCCGACTGAAGATTGAAGAGAGGGTCGTGCTGCATAGGCCAAAAGTAAATCTCCATGACGCTGAAGCGTATGGCGTCCTTGAGTTGTTGATCACATGAGTGAATTGATCACAAAGGAGTGAGTGGGGAGTGAGGTGTTGGGTTATGCTCAAAGTAAACAGACTGACGAGAATTGGAGCGGGGGCAGCGCGCAATGAGACTGAGTGCTGAAGATAAAGGTCCGAGCGCGCGCCCCCTTCCCAACTGCGAATTATTTGGGGTTGAGTTCTGCTTTTGGAGTTGATGGTGCTGAGAGTTGAGGCGGGGGCAGCGCGCAATGAGATTGAGCGCTAAAGATAAAAGTCTGAGCGCGCGCCCCCTTCCCAACCTGCAAATTAATCAACGTTGGGTGATTTTATCAATCGTCAATCGTCAGTGTTAGAAGCGCGAGAGGGCGGATTTGATTCGGCGGACACCCTCAGTTAAGACGTCGGGGCCGGCGCAGAAAGAGACTCGCAAGAATCCTTCACTCTCACTGCCAAATGCTGCACCAGGTACTGTGATAACGCGTTCTTTCAATAACGCTTCCGCAACCTCCGTGGATCGTCCAAACTTACGCACATCCAGCATCGTGTAGAAGGCACCGTCAGGCACTACTGCTCGCAAACCTAATTCTCCATCAATCAACCTCAAGAGATGTTCTCTGCGCAACCGGAATGTCTCCCGGAATCCAATCCGTGCAGACGCGGCTTCTTCGGTCCATGCTGATAGGGCCGCTTTTTGTGAAACTGTCGACGCACAGGTCGTCACATAACCATGCAACACAAGCGCGGCAGCAATTATTTCTTCTGGCCCACACATCCAGCCGAGACGCCAGCCCGTCATGCTCATCGATTTCGATAAGCCACCAATAACGATCGTGCTTTCGTAAAGCGACGAAGGGGAATCAGGGCGTTCGGGTGTGTAGTAAAGCTCTCGGTAGATCTCGTCGCTAATCAGGTACGCATTATGATCTCGCAGCGTGTCCGTAATCGCGACCAGATCATCTTTGGACAGCGTGCGTCCGGTGGGATTTGACGGACTGATACAAACAACTACTTTTGTTTGCGGTGTTAGTGCACGACGAAACTCGTCCGCGTCAAACCCAAAGTCCATCGTCTCTGGCAAACAGTAGAAGTTAGCTTTACCTCCTGCCATGCGAACAATGGCCGGATAGGCGACAAAACCTGGGTTTGGCAACAGAACTTCATCGCCTTCGTCCACGAGGGTCATCAAGGCCAGATACAGAGCTTCCTGCGATCCCGCCGTGACGATAACGCGTTCCGGGTTATCTTTTAGATATGGATACTCGCTTGCGATCTTTTCGCGCAATGATAAGAGCCCAGCATGCGACGTATAGCCATGCTGCTCTTCGGCGATAACGCGTAATGCGGCTCGTCGAATGATCTCGGGGGTAAGCAGATCAGGCTCACCTAAGCCAAGATTGATACTCCCCGGCAGTGCCTTGTCAAAGATCTGGCGAATGATACTTTTTTCGACGCCCTGAAGACGCTTCGGTCGAACAAAAGAAGTCAACGTAAATAGTCCTCTAACTGCACTGCAGTGGCGGTTTTCTCATCGCGATATTTCACTATGACCGCTGTGTACAGGGATAGTCCCCACTCGCGTCCACGATCGTTTCTGATAGCACGTGAACCCGGTACTACAACCGCGCCGGCAGGAATCTCAAGTGGTTTACCGGCTTTACGTTGATAGATCTCTCCGTGAACGAGATCGTAAACAGGAGTCGAACCGGTGAGAATTGTTCCTGCCGCCAACACGGCCCGCTCTCGGACAATAGTCCCTTCATAAACACCACAACCGCCGCCTATCAGCACATCCTCTTCAATAATAACCGGCAGGGCTCCGACTGGCTCCAAAACACCCCCAATCTGCGCGGCCGCCGACAGATGAACCCGCCTGCCGATCTGCGCGCATGAGCCGACTAACGCATGACTGTCGATCATTGTTCCTTCATCAACGTATGCGCCCGCATTGACGAACATCGGAGGCATGCATACAACTCCCGCAGCCACATACGCGCCGTCACGAATCGTTGAACCACCCGGAACAATCCGCACGTTCTCCCTGATTGTTGTGGGACGTACTGGGTATGTGTCTTTATCAAAGAACCGAAAGCTCTCGCCATCAGACATGTCTATCAGTACACCTATGCGAAAGCCAAGGAGTATCCCTTGCTTGACCCAGGAATTAACCTGCCACTCGCCATCAGCATTCTTCTCCGCAGCGCGCAATTCGCCGCGATTAAGACCGCGCTTTAGCTCTTCAAAAACCGCTCGGTCTGCGGAATCAAATTGGTTGCTGCTTCGTGCGGCCAGTGCCTCAATCTGTTGACGCAGCTGCATGTGATGTTTCCTCTAAGAGGCCAAGCTCAGTCAAAACTTCCCGCACTTTTGATCGACTGTGTTCCTGAATCGGCACGAGAGGTAGACGGAAGTATTCTTCGACTAAGCCCATCATCGCTAAGGCCGCCTTAACTGGCCCAGGACTGGATTCGATGAAGTTCACTTCGAGCAGCGGCAGCAAACGATAATGCAAGGCTCGTGCTTCGTCCCATCTTCCTTCAAGCGCAAGATTTATAAGTTGTGACATTAGATTTGGCGTTTCGTTAGACGCTACTGAAATCAACCCGTCACCACCCAGCGCAATCAATGCGAGCGTCAATGAGTCGTCGCCGGATATAACCCTGAAGTTCGCCGGACGCCCCCGGAGGATCTCCATGATCTGTGACAGATTACCCGATGCTTCCTTTATGCCAACGATGTTCTCTACAGTTCGGGCGAGTTTAAGAGTTGTTTGTGCGGAGATGTTTGACGACGTGCGGCCCGGCACGTTGTAGATCACCACAGGCAGGTCACCAACCGACTCGGCAACTGTTCGAAAGTGTTCATACAAACCCTCCTGAGTCGGCTTGTTGTAGTAAGGAGCTACAATCAGAACGGCATCGACGCCGAGAGCTTGTGCAGCTTTCGAATATTCGATTGCGGCATTGGTCGAATTGCTGCCGGTGCCTGCAATCACCTTGGCACGGCCACTAGCAGTTTCGATGGTGGTCCTGATTACAAACTGATCTTCTTCTTCCGACATTGTGACACTCTCGCCAGTTGTGCCACAGGGAACAAGAAGTCGAATGCCACCAGCGATCTGATATTCGATCAGATCGCGGAGACGTGACTCATCGATCGAACCGTCGCTGGTGAACGGTGTAACGAGGGCGGTTGCGCATCCGCGTAACCAATCAGTGTCTGTTGTCATGGTTTTCTCCAGGGTTCATTGCGCGAATTTCTGATCCTTGAGATTCACTTACGCAGAATTTCATCAACTACTTCTCCAAACTCGAACACGCCCTTGCGACCTACAATCCAATGTGCAGCCAGCAACGCGCCTGCAGCGAACCCTTTTCGCGAGCGTGCTTCGTGCGTCAGCAGTATTTGATCGGCCTCTGAATCAAAGCCCACCCGATGTGTTCCGGGAATGTATCCGGCACGAGTTGAAGCTGTAGAAATGTTCGAGCCCAAATGCTCTGACATCAACTCGCGAAGACGCACTGCCGTTCCAGAAGGTGCATCGCGCTTTCGGCTGTGATGCGCTTCCTCGATAAATGGGGCGTAGGCTTCGACTCTACTAATGAGCGCTGAGGCATGCTGCACTATGCGATAGAAGACATTGACACCAATTGAAAAGTTCGCACCGTAAACCATCGTACCGCCCTGCTCAATGACGCTCCTGATTAGTTCGGCTTGCTGGTCTTTCCAGCCGGTCGTCCCTTCAACTAGTGGCACTCCTGCGCGAACACATGCGGCAACGTTTTTTGGAACTGCAGCGGCTGCCGACAAATCGATCACCGCATCGTGATTACTGAGTATCTCGGCGCGCTCTTCGACTGTCTGTTCAGCGTTAATCGACCTGATAATTACTGACACCTGGTCACCGGTGTTGGGTGCTTCCTCAGCTACGAGCTGGCCCATTGCGCCGAATCCGATTAAGGCGAGTTTCATAAGTGTGCGGGCGAGACACCCGCGCTCCTATCCTGCGCTCCTAGAGAGTTTCTTCCCCAAACAAACGTACAGCTCGACAGCTTCATGAAGCTGGCGTTTAGACACCCGTTCATGATCCGTGTGCGTTTCCAATATCGAGCCTGGCCCGATCAGCAGCGGCTGACCCCAATTGGATAAGTACGGAATATCAGTGGTGAAGCGAACCACAGTGTGTTCGAGTCCCGGAACAGAAAAGAGGCGCACTGTATCGTGTGCAGAAGAATATGTTATCCGTGCCCGCGTACCCACAGCTTCTTCGAACAACTGTCTTACCGATTCCACACTTGTTGCTACTCGGATTTGTAGTTCAGCAGACGCACGGCTCGGAATAACATTGGGCCGCGTTCCACCTGAGATTGTTCCGATATTGCAAGTTGTCTCGCCAAAGAAGTCGTCTTTTGGCCAGGCCAGTTGACGGACGCTTTGTAATACGTCGAGAAGCCGATCAATCGCTGACTCACCGGCTTCTGGATATGCGGAGTGTGCCGATTTGCCTTCGGCTGTAATTGTCAGTCGTAGAGATCCTTTAGTGCCGACTGCCAGCAGGTTATCAGTTGGCTCTCCATTTATCATGAATTCACAATGTTTTGCCACCGAGTGATTATTTGCGACTTGCGCGCCGAGGCTGGCAAGTTCTTCATCGACAGTAAAGAGCAGCCCTATCTCGTCGAATCCTTGGTCGCGTAATTTTTCAGCGGCACAAATCTGCGCTGCTATAATTCCTTTCGCGTCGCACGCACCACGACCATAAATGAATTCGGCGTCATCTTTCGACGCAATAAAGGGTGGCACAGTATCCATGTGTGTTGAGAAGACGACTCGTGGACGACCTGCCAGTGTCGCGATGACATTGAATCGATCCGTGGCAACTGATTGGATCTCAACCTGATAACCCGATGACTTCAGATGCTCAACGAGAAATGCCCCAATCTCCGCTTCGTTCCCGGTTACCGAAGGGATGTCGATCAAGGTTCGCGTTAGAGTTAAAACGTCCATAAGTCGCCAGTCAAAAAGCAAATTCGCAAGTTAGGAAGGGGGCAAGCGGCATTGATCTGGAGCTTCAGGGCTCAAGCTGACTCCGCGCCGCCCCCGCTTTCAGTTGCAGCCTTTTCTCCTGGGTTGATGCTAGCAATTCTTGGAGCGGGGGCGGCGCGGAATAATACTGATCGCTAAAGATTTGGTTGAATTCCGCTTGCCCCCTTCCCGACTTGCGAATTCTTCATCCGAGTCTGATTTTTCCTGAGATAAGCTTTTTATCAGGTGGCGCTATGCTAAAATGCCGTCCAATTTATCATGTTCAAAGAACGCAGCATGTAATCTTCTGACCACCTCTTCCGCTCGATCTTCCTCGACCGCAAAGGTCAGATTGACGCTTGACGCTCCCTGAGAGATGAGTGTCACGTTGATGTTGCCGATCGTGCTGAACACGGTCGCAGCGATACCCGGTGTCCCTCTTAAGCCTTCACCCACGACACAAATAATCGCTCGTCCTGGTTCAACGCGAACGGTGCCCAACGCTTGCAGTTCTTCAACAATCTGAGGAAGCGACCTCGCATCGTCAACTGATAGTGAGACGCTCACTTCGGATGTTGTAACTACGTCCACCACGGTGCGATGTCGGTCAAATATTTCGAACAGAGCCCGCAGGAAACCATACGCTCCGAGCATTCGCGCAGAGGTTATCTGGATCGTTGTTACACCCGTTTTGTAGGCAATCGCCTTCACTGTTTGCGGTGCTGTCTGAGTGGTAGCACAAACGATCGTGCCGTTCAGTCCGCGTTCGCGCGAGTTACAGATCCGGACTGGAATCTTGCGTTCAGTAGCTGGCTGAATCGTTTTCGGATGCAGTACTTTGGCGCCGAAATACGCCAACTCCGCCGCCTCTCCATATGATAGCGACGCGATTGTCTGAGCGTCTGGTACAACTCGCGGATCAGCCGTGAGTACACCGGTCACATCGGTCCAAATCTGAATCTCAAGAACGTTTAGTGCTGCACCAACGATTGCAGCTGTGTAGTCTGACCCGCCACGACCCAGGGTGGTGGTATTTCCGTCTATGGTAGCTCCGATGAAGCCACCGAGGACTGGTATTACACGATCATTTAGTAAATGGTTGAGCGTGGCTTTGGTTAGTGCAAACGTTTCAGACATCAGTGGAGCTGCGTTTCCATATTGATCGTCAGTCAGAATGCATGTTCGGGCATCAACCGACCGAGCCACCGCCCCGTTAAAGCAAAGTGCGCGTGCCAGAAGATTGCTGGAAAGCGTTTCACCCCACGCCAATAGTTCATCCTCGTACATGCGATCAAGGTGAGGTTCTGTGGCGATCAGATGCAGTAGCTTTGCAATCGGGCCTTGCGCCGTTTCAAGTAGGTCGAAGAAGTCCTGGCGGTGCTGATTGGTGAAAAGAGCTCTGGCCACTGACGCGTGCTGCTCAAAGATTTCGTCCAGTGACGTAAGGGCCACATCAACGGACCCGACCTTTGCGAGCCTAGAGATCTCCAAAAGTGCATCAGTCACGCAACTCATCGCGGATACCACGACAATGGGCGCAACCGGCACGTGATCCAACACTATTTGCGCGACGTTTTCGAAAGCCGCTGCATTGGCGATGGAAGTACCACCGAATTTCATTACCATGGCCATAAAAAAGAAAGAGGTCGGTCGCGAGTTAACACGACTGACCTCTTACTGAGGAACTGAAGTGCGCAGATACGGGCGCTCTTCAAAAACTATCGTCGTAGCACTCCACCGACGGGTGACAGTCCCGCGGATTTAGCCGCGGCAACCAACCCGTTGACGCTGAAGGATCGAGCAACGAGCTTCGGCGACCTGCCCCTTTCAACAAGCGATGGTCCTTCTTCCAATGACAGACACGGACTGTGTGTTGGGCTTGGTTACTCTTGGAGGTCGCGCCTCTACTTAATATGAAAGATCATTGTAAGGCAGCACACGTTAGCGAGAAGGCGGGTTTTTGTCAAGAACTGGTACTGGTGAACTGGTACTAGGGAGTCGTCTCCTAATTTCTCTGCGCGACCCTGTCTCTCCGATGAACTCTGTGCCTCTGTGAACTCGGTGCAATGTGGAGTCAGCAACTTTAACACCGAGTCCACAGAGGCACAGAGTTACACAGAAAAAAGTCAAACTTAGGACACGACCTACTGGTGCAGTTTGAGAATCCATCGCCGAAAAGAACCAACACTCAACCAATCCCACCCACGGCCGTAGTGCCAGGTCCGACCTTCACCAAGAGAGGAGCGCCGCCTCCGCGCTTTCGTTCTAATTGACACTCAACGAATCCTGCCCACGGCAGTGGGTATTTTCAGGTCCGGCCAACAAAAGAGCTAACCAAAATCCTACCCACGGCAGTGGGTAGGACTTTCAGATCCTGCCTACAAAACGAGACGCACCCCTCCCTCCTTTTTTCTCAACCTTGCTGACACACAACGCCGGCGAAACTGGACCAGCGTATGAAACTCGTCTTGTGTGCCTGTCACGATGAAAATAGAAAAGTAGGGGTCCTCTGTTTGTAGGCAGGATCTGAAACGACTACCCACTGCCATGGGTAGGATTCGGTTGGTTCGCTCATTTTTTGAGTTCATCAAGGATCTTTCCAATGCACCGGGCCATGCACCTAGAAGTGTAGACCCGAAAATTTTATGGGCCTATTCTCTCAAATACGTTGATCGGGCTAACGGGGTGTGATATATACTGCGCTCGAAATCTTTGACATGAATTTCAATCGTGGCGATTTAGGCAACTTGCTCCACGTAAAAAACTGCTAAAGAGCTGCTGGGACTCTCCAAAGCCTTTCATGGAAACCTCGCGCACTCTGAGGCGCGAGGTTTTTCTTTTGACCTTAGCTCCCTCCTTTAGACCAGTTTTTTCGGCCTGAATTGTCAAGTTCTTGGAGTGCGGCGACTTATCGGCACTTTAGTCTGGGGTTCAGCTGGACTATGTGCGGTAACGAAGTGGCGACAAGTCACCCCACTTCAAGGATTAGCTATATGAGACAGAGATAGAAGGCGGCGACAAGTAGCCGCACTCCAAAGGAGGTCTTATGGCTGCAGCGGAACGGAAGAGTTTGAAGATCGAATTTGAGCCGGAAGGGCTGGATCAAGAAGTGCCAAACTATGCGTTCGATACTCTGGCCCTACATGCTGGCAACTACCCCGACCCGTCTACTGGTGCGATGCTTACTCCAATTTATCAGACGACGACGTATGCTTTAGAGGCAGTGGGCCATGACAAGGGCTACACTTACAGTCGTTCGGCTAATCCAACAGTGTCAGCGCTCGAACGCCGGTTGGCTGCACTTGAAGGTGCGGAATTCTGTACATGTTACGGGACAGGGTTAGCCGCTACGACAGCACTTTGTCTGGCTCTGTTGAAAGCGGGTGATCGAGTTGTTGTCTCCCAGGCCGTTTATGGTGGCACTGTTCGACTCTTTAAGCAGGTGCTTGCGCGTTTTGGCGTAGAAGCTGAATTCATTGATACCTCGAACGAAGAAAAGCTTGTAGAAGCGCTTCAGAAACCCACACGCTTCCTTTTCGTTGAGACACCTGCGAATCCGACGCTGCGTCTAACTGACATCCAGCTCGCAGCGCATCATGCGCATGAGGCGGATACACTTCTTGTCGTTGACAACACGTTACTCACGCCGGCATTACAGCGCCCATTGGATTTTGGAGCAGACGTAGTACTCCATTCAACAACAAAATTTATTGAGGGTCACAACGCGACTGTTGGGGGAGCATTGATTGTGCGGCAGCCGGATTTGCAGGAAAGGTTGGCTTTTGCGCGCAACGCGATTGGCGCGATACAAGCCGCCTTTCCGGCCTGGCTGACTCTACAGGGAGTTAAGACTTTACCGATGAGGATGCTCTGCCACTCGGAAAACGCAGTAGAAGTTGCGAGATTCCTCGAGTCTCACCAACGCGTTCACACAGTAATCTACCCTAGTCTGCGATCGTTTCCGCAATACGAACTTGCACGACGTCAGCAAGCGGCGGGAGGAGCATTAATCGCCTTCGAAGTAGAAGGAGGTGTGCAGGCTGGCATTCGGCTGATGAATTCAGTGCGACTCTGTACGTTAGCTGAGAATCTCGGTGCTGCGGAAACAATCATTACGCATCCGGCCTCTATGACACATGCTGATGTCCCGCTGCAGCAACGTGAAGCAGCAGGAATAACTGATGGATTGGTGAGACTGTCAGTCGGCTTGGAAGATGTGAACGATTTGATTGCAGATCTCGAACAGGCTCTAAAGGTCACAAAGACGAAATAAGGGATGTGGGGAGATTATTGGCAAACATGGCTAACTTGGTGGTGTTGAAATTTGGTAGTTCCGTATTGCGTAGCGAAAAAGATCTGCCGGCTGCCGTTCATGAAATCTATCGGCATTGGCGTGAGGGGACCAAGGTCATCGCCGTCGTCTCCGCTTTTGGCGATACAACGGATCAGTTACTTCGGCGCGCTGAGAATATTTGTAAAGATCCAGAAAAATCAGCATTGGCAACCCTCCTTGCGACTGGGGAAGCAGCGTCCTCAGCATTGTTGTCTCTGTCACTTACTCGCTCAGGTATACCTGCAAGAGTATTGGATGCAGTTCAGGCGGGTATTCGAACCGCGGGCGGACGACTTGAGGCGGATCCGATTGCGGTTGACGCGGCTCGGTTGTCGTCAGAGGCGCGACGTGCGGTGGTTGTATTGCCGGGATTTGTGGGACGCGGCGACAGTGGTGACACGACGTTATTGGGTCGCGGTGGCTCAGATTATTCGGCACTGTTTCTTGCTCAGAAGTTGGGAGCGCAGTGTGTCCTCCTCAAAGACGTGGACGGGCTCTACACCAGCGATCCTGCCGGTGTCGCTGGTAAGGTTCCGAGGTTTAGCCACGCAAGTTACGAAACTGCGATAAAAATCGGGGGTGCGGTGGTGCAACAAAAAGCAGTGCGATTCGCATCCGCTCACAATCTTCGCTTCTCGATCACCAGCATCGGCGCGAGCTGCGCTACCGAAATTGGACCGGGCAAGGACGAACTCGATAGGTCAATTGGTTCAACTGAACCACTTCGAGTGGCACTCCTCGGGTGTGGCACAGTAGGGTCAGGCGTATATCAGCGACTGACCTCGCTCCCCGAGCACTTTCAAGTTGTCGGAGTAGGAGTTCGGACCGGTGAACGCGCCCGTGCCGTTGGCGTCCCCGAGCATCTACTCACTTCAAAGCTCGAGGCCTTGGTTGAGAAACCATGCGACGTGGTCGTCGAGTTGATCGGTGGTACCAAAAGAGCCTCATCTTTGACCGAGTCGGCCCTTCGACTGGGACGTGATGTGGTTTCTGGAAATAAGGCTTTGCTAGCTTTCAAAATACACGATCTTGAAGAGCTTGCGATTGAAAGTAACGCGGCGCTTCGCTACAGCGCGGCCGTAGGCGGTGCTATGCCCGCGTTAGAAACAATCAAGACCGCCAAAAAGAAGGGACGGATCCACAGCTTTTCTGGCGTACTCAATGGTACCTGCAACCTAATTCTTGATCGGTTGGCGTTAGGAGAGAACCTGACAACGGCCGTACGCGTCGCACAGGAGGAAGGATTTGCTGAGGCCGATCCGAAGTTTGACTTGAATGGTATTGACGCAGCCCAGAAGTTAGTGCTCCTGATTCGGGCTGCCTTTGATTTGAGAGTCCCACTCGAATCTGTCCATCGCAAGGGTATAGAAGGACTCGGATTGCAAGATATCAAGCGTGCTCAGCAGCGTGGGCAAACGTTAAAGCTGATCGTCCACTCCAGTCGCTCTCCCAAAGGTGCGGATGCCAGCGTGAGACCAGTCGAGCTACCGCCTGATCACCCGTTGGCCCAGGTAAGAGGGATCGAAAATCGTTTGCTTGTCGAGATGGAAAGTGGTGAGCGTTTGACTGCTTTCGGAAAGGGAGCGGGCTGCTGGCCCACAACGGAAGCAGTGATGGCAGATCTATTTGATTTAAGGAGAAGCCGGCCCATTACCGCACTGGAAGAGTTAGAGGAGTGTGTAGCATGAGAGCCGCTACCAGATGTGTACATCTTGGCCCGAGTGACGACCGCTACGGAGCCATTTCGCCTCCTATCTATCAGACTGCCACCTTTCGACAGCCAACAGCGACTGAGTTTGGCGAATACGACTACACTCGCAGCGGTAATCCCACACGTATTCTTCTCGAGAGACAGCTTGCAGAACTTGAAGGGGGTAACTACGCATGCGCATTTACAAGCGGCATGGCGGCCATATCGGCTGTCACGCGGCTAGTTAAGACTGGAGAAGAGATCATCGCGGGGGATGATCTCTATGGTGGCACTGTTCGGTTGCTTGATTCCATCAGTAACCGACACGGGATTGGCGTCTGCTATGTAGATACGTCTGATTTGCACGCGGTTACCTGCTCGCTATCTGCACGTACCAGGCTGATCCTGGTTGAGAGTCCCAGTAACCCTCTATTTCGAATATCCGACATTCGCGGACTCTCACAAGTAGCTCGTGGCGCAAAGGTTCTTCTGGCAGTTGACAACTCCATGCTGTCTCCCATTTTTCAACAGCCTCTGTCATTGGGAGCAGACCTTGTAATTCATTCCGCGACAAAGTTTCTGTGTGGTCACAGCGACATAATGGCTGGAGCAGTAATAACCAACGACGAAAGTTTGGGACAACAGATTGCGTTTACCCAGAATGCCGAAGGCGCTGGGCTCAGTCCGTTTGACAGTTGGTTGTTATTGCGTGGATTAAAGACGCTTGCTTTGCGAGTTGAACGTCAAAGCGAGACGGCCGCGAAGATTGCTCAGTTTCTGGAGATCCACCCCCACGTAAATCGGGTCTTCCATCCGAATCTCAAGAGACATCCAGGCTACGACACACATCGAGGCCAGACGTCCGGTGACGGTGCGGTCGTTAGCTTTACGACGGGTGATGCTGCCTTGTCTGTTCGCATTGTTGAAAATACAAAACTCTTTGATGTAGCCGTGAGCTTTGGTTCAGTGAATTCGACCATCAGTTTACCTTGTCGAATGTCCCACGCAAGCATCCCCGAATCGCTCAAACATCGGCTTGCGCCCCCATCCGATCTTGTCCGTCTATCTGTTGGTATTGAAGACGCACACGATCTAATAGAGGATCTGGACCGAGCACTACATGTGGCTAAAAAATCGCTGCGTAGATCAGGTCTAGTCACCGTAGGAAGGTGAACAAGATGGTAGAACCACAGTCGGTTGAGCAGAAGCAAAAGCAGCGTTACCGAGTCGGTATTCTCGGTGCAACGGGAATGGTGGGCCAACGTTTTATCCAACTGTTGGACCAACACCCGCAGTTTGAGGTGACGGCTCTAGCTGCTTCAGATAAGTCACAAGGTGAACGATATGAAAAGGCGTGCCGATGGCGCCTGCCCAGTGAGATGCCTCAGCGCGTAAAAAAGCTGACGGTGGAGCCGCCACGACCGCCACTCGACTGCGATTTCGTTTTCTCGAGTTTACCGTCTGCGGTTGCATGTGAAGCTGAAGAACTGTTTGCGCGCGCCGGGTATCCAGTTATAAGCAATTCGTCAGCTTATCGCATGGACCACTCCGTGCCGTTGGTAATCCCTGAAGTCAATAGTGACCATCTCTCATTACTCGAGCTGCAAAGGGATCGTGGATATCGCAATGGCGCCTTCATTGTCACTAATCCGAACTGTTCCACAATTGTCGTGGCCCTAGTGCTGGCCCCACTTCACGCCCGCTTTGGAGTGGCTTCCTGCGCCGTAACTACAATGCAAGCGATTTCTGGAGCGGGATACCCCGGGGTTGCATCGCTCGATGTCTGCGACAACGTTCTCCCTTTCATCGAAGGGGAAGAGGAGAAAATCGCATCTGAAACCCTCAAGATTTTAGGAACTATAACAAAGGACGGTATTAGGCATCCCAGCATGCAAGTAAGTGCTCAGTGTCACCGTGTCAACGTTACCGATGGGCATCTCGCTGCCATGAGAATCAAATTGGTCCGAGGCGCTCAGATAGAGGAGATAGGTGAAACCTTTGAATACTTCCGCTCGGTGCCTCAGGAGCTGGGACTGCATTCTGCGCCAACAAATCCGATTATTGTGCGGGTGGAGCCGGATCGTCCCCAGCCGCGACTTGATCGCGATGCCGGTGGTGGCATGAGCATCACTGTCGGACGCATCGCGCGCGATCTGCTGAGTGACGTTCGGTTGGTCGCGCTTGGTCACAACACGATCCGTGGCGCCGCCGGCGCAGCCATACTCAATGCCGAATTACTTCTTGCGAAAGGATACTTGTAGGAAAAGTGCCACTCTTTTACGACATCGCTCCCAGACACGACTGGTCTGTCAAAGACGTTGGGAACATCTATGCACTGCCGCTGCCCGAGCTCATCTTCCGAGCGCAAACAGCACATCGCCATCATCACAACACCAATCAAGTCCAGGCGTGTGCACTGCTGAGTATTAAAACCGGTGGATGTGCAGAAGATTGCGCGTATTGCCCGCAGTCTGCGCGATACGACTCAGCAGCAGCGCGAACGGGTTTGATGAAGCTTGACGAGACACTCGCTCGTGCGCGAAATGCGCACGCGCACGGAGCAACACGCTTTTGTTTGGGTGCAGCGTGGCGTGACGCACCAAGCGGCGCAGCATTCGAACGCATTCTGGAAATGGTCCGCGGTATACGAGGACTCGGGATGGAGGCCTGCTGTACGCTCGGTATGCTGACTGATCAACAGGCCGAAGCACTGGCCCAAGCAGGATTGTCCGCTTACAACCACAATCTGGATACGTCTCCCGAATTTTATCCGAAGATAATCAGCACCAGAACGTACCAGGATCGTCTCGATACTCTTAATCGTGTTCGCGGTGCTGGCGTAACGGTTTGTTGTGGCGGAATTATTGGGATGGGTGAAGGCAGCGAAGATCGTTGTGCGCTGCTGGCTCAGCTTGCATCACTTAACCCTCATCCTGAGAGCGTCCCCATCAATCTGCTTGTCAGAGTTCCAGGGACACCACTAGCGAATCAACGGTCCGTAGATCCTTTTGACTTAGTGAGGATGGTTGCGACGGCGCGAATTCTCATGCCCGCATCGATGGTCCGACTAAGTGCCGGTCGAACTCTCCTCTCAGATGAGGCACAAGCACTCTGTTTTCTTGCCGGCGCAAACTCGATCTTTATCGGTGATCGAATGCTGACCACTGCCAATCCAACGGCAGACATGGACAAGGCGTTGCTTGAGCGGCTGGGAATGCATCTGACGACCGCCCCACCGAAAACGCGGGCAAGCGTGTCGATGATGATTGTTGATTCTGCCTTGGAAACCATAGCCGAGGTGACGCAATGATTTGCGAACTCGAAGTTAAGCGTCGTGTACACGCACATCTAATCGAACTGGACCATTCTGACATGCGACGGTCTTTACGGGTGGCAGAAGGAGTGAATCTCTCATCGAACGATTACCTTGGTTTGGCTCATCACCCGTTGGTTAAAGAACGAATGGTGCAAACCATCCAACGCGAGGGCTGTGGTTCGACGGGCTCTCGGTTGTTGAGCGGGCATCGAGAAACATTTGCACGACTAGAGCGACGCTTTGCGAGGTGGAAGCGCACAGAGGGAGCTCTGTTCTTTGGCTGTGGTTATCTGGCAAATCTCGGCGTGATGACAACGTTTCCTAAAGAAGGAGACGTAATCTTCTCTGATGAGCTTAATCATGCAAGCCTGATCGATGGGATGCGGCTTTCCAAGGC
The DNA here is from genome assembly GCA_035283645.1 of Pyrinomonadaceae bacterium. Lineage (GTDB taxonomy): Bacteria > Acidobacteriota > Blastocatellia > Pyrinomonadales > Pyrinomonadaceae > PSRF01. The sequence continues at coordinate 36,237 of DATETN010000042.1, read as the reverse complement.
ACGTACAGTCGTCTTCCGTCATGCCGACCTTGATGATGTTGCGCGCTTAATTGAGTATGAAACTGGTCCTGGGCAGAAATTTCTCGTCACTGAGTCAGTGTTCAGCATGGACGGTGACGAGGCCCCACTAGCTGAATACGCCGCACTGTCTCGGGCTACGGAGACGGCCCTTATAGTCGATGAAGCACATGCAGTCGGAGTGTGGGGCGCACGCGGTAGTGGACTCATTGAGGAGATGGGGATCGAGTCCGACGTCTTCATTTCCATTAACCCCGCGGGCAAGGCCCTGGGAGTAGGAGGTGCCTTTGTCACTGGTGAGAATTGGGCCATTGACTATTTGGTTCAGTGCGCGCGCCCACTCATTTTTTCCACTGCACCGCCACCGGCAATTGCTGGCGCTCTCGATGCTGCACTTGATGTGATTGAAGCAGAACCAGAACGACGAGCCCGCCTCTTAAACCTGTCTGTTCACTTTCGCGAAAAGTTGATCTCTGAAGGCTTGCAAGTGAAGCCTGGGTGCTCACAAATCGTGCCGATTGTCCTGGGAGACAGCGAGCAAACGGTAGCTGTCTCTGAAGACCTACAAGCCCAGGGGTTCGATGTCAGACCCATTCGTCCCCCTAGTGTGCCACAAAATTCTTGCCGTTTTCGCGTCTCTCTCAATGTCGATCTTGAAGAAGCAGTTCTGGACGAGTTCAGTGAAACGCTCGCATCAATCCTCTATGAGCGTGCCGGTGTAGTCGCATGATGCGTGGCCTGTTCATTACTGGCACTGATACTAACGTTGGTAAAACGGTGGTTGCGGCCGCTCTAATGCATCGTTTCCGTAAAGAGATCCCTCTTCGATATTGGAAGCCAATACAAACTGGCATTGAACAGGATGATGACACTGCGACAGTACGCGCTCTTGCTGCATGTGACGAAAGCGAGATTTTCGACGAAGGAGTGAGACTAAAACGGCCGATCTCGCCTCATTTGGCTGCGAAAGTTAGCGGTCAGAAAATAAGCACTGTGCAGATTTACTCACTGGCAGCAAAGAACATTGGAAAAGAGAGTTGGATTGTCGAAGGCGCAGGTGGGGTACTTGTACCGATAAATGATTCTGAGCAGATGGTGGATCTCGCGCGTATGCTCAGTTTGCCGGTAGTTGTCGTAACGAGCACCAAATTGGGAACCATCAATCACACGCTGCTCACACTCGAAGCTCTACGAAAACGTGCACTCATTATTGCTGGGGTAGTAATGGTCGGAGACAAGAATCCTCAGATTAGGGAAACCATCGAGGCTTATGGGTTGGTTCAGGTGCTCGGTGAGATGCCAACCTTTCCGGATCTGAACCGCGAAACACTTTCACGCTGGTCACGACGAGAACTGGACGAGTTGGGGGTTTTGCTACATCACTTGAAGCTAGCTCATCATGCCCACCCTCAGTTCAAACTGTAATGCTCGCCAAAAGCATTCTCACTCGGGATAGTCGATACGTTTGGCATCCCTATACGCAGACAGCGACGGCACCGGCGCCGCTTCCGATCGTGCGTGCAGAAGGAGTCTACCTCTACACGGAGGATGGTCGCAAAATACTGGACGGGATCTCCTCCTGGTGGGTCAACATTCATGGTCATAGTCATCCTCGCCTAAACACGGCGCTGAGAAAGCAAGCGGAGGTGCTTCAGCATGTTCTGTTCGCCGGATGCACGCATGCTCCTGCGGTGGATCTTGCTGAATCGCTCATTTCGGTGCTGCCAAAAGGATTGCAGCGCGTCTTTTACTCCGACAATGGCTCTACTGCCGTCGAGGTTGCGGTGAAGATGGCTTATCAGTACTGGAAAAACCGCGGGGCAACCAGAAATGTTTTCATTGCGCTTCATCATGGCTACCACGGAGATACCGTTGGCGCAATGTCTGCCAGTGAGATTTCTGCGTTCACCGATCCGTTCAAGCGTCTCCTATTCGACGTGGTCCGCGTCGCATCGCCACATTGCTACCGCTGTCCGGTCGGACTGCAACGCGAGAGTTGTGACATCGATTGTATCTCTTCTCTCGAGAAAGCTTTGAACGCGGCACCTCACAGCGTTGCCGCGGTTATCGTTGAACCAATGCTGCAAGGTGCCGGTGGGATGATTGTGTGGCCGGCCGAGTTTCTTAAAGGAGTACGCCGGCTGTGCGATCAGTATGGGACGCTGCTGATTGCTGATGAGGTACTTACAGGTTTTGGCCGCACGGGGCGAATGTTTGCCTGCGAGCATGCGGGTGTTACTCCAGACATAATCTGTCTGTCGAAAGCCTTGACGGCGGGTTATCTGCCGTTGGGGGCAACCGCGACAACGGAAGAGATCTATCAAGGCTTCGTGAGTCAAGATCGTTCGAAGACGTTTTTTCATGGTCATTCATACACGGCAAATCCGCTTGCGTGTGCTGTGGCGGCTGAGAGTCTGCGCATTTTTCGTGATGAAGACGTGCTCGCAAGAGTGAAGCGCCTGGAAGAACTACTGAAGCAAGGCCTCAAGCCGCTGCGCTCGGTTCGTTGCGTCGGTGATGTGCGGGTTATTGGTGGTGTTGGAATTGTAGAGTTGGAAACAGATGGAGGACGGTCGGGCTATCTGGACGAAATTGGTCCAAAACTCGGGGCGGAATTTTTACGGCGTGGTGTGTTGCTACGACCGTTGGGGAACGTTTTGTACGTGATGCCTCCTTATGTGATTACGGAAGGCGAGACCGATTGGGTTACGAATCAGGTAAAAGAAGTGTTAACGACGATTGCTAGTGATAATTAGTTCATTTCCTTTGATTGTTAAGTCGTCGCGCAAATCAACGATCGAAGATAACGAATGTACTGAGTTACTACCCGAAGGTGATTCAGAATCTCGACGAATGGCGTGAGGCACTGCGCAAGGTGGACGCAGCAATCATACCTCTGTTACAGCGTCGGGCGCAGTTGGCGATTGAGCTGGTTGTTTCACTGCACGCGGCACGAGATCCTCACAATGACGCTGCGCGGCTTCGCATCTTGATGTCGCTCGAGGATGCCACTACCTTGTTCCCATTGCAGGAGGAAGCCGTGCAACGTATTTTCCGGCGGATTACCGTTGAATGTAACCGCGCAGCACGTGAACTGCTTGATGAAATAGATAGAGAGAATGAACAACTGTAGATCAACTCTAACAGCACAGTTCAACTTTGAAGTAATTTGCAAGTTAGGAAGGGATGACGATTGACGATTGACGATTGCGGATTGTCGATGAACGACTCAATGTTGTCTAATTCGCAGGTTGGGAAGCGGGCCAGCGCTCGGACTTTCATCCTTAGCACTCAATCTCATTGCGCGCCGCCCCCGCTTCAACTTGCATGATCGATTAACTTACCCGCAGTGCACACCTGAGTGGTGACAATAGGCTTGAGTGGTGTCAAGAAGAAGAGTGGAGGGTGCGTTCCTTGTAGGCCGAAGGTGAACGACCATGACGCTGAAGCGTATGGTGTCTTTTGTGGTGTCCAACAGATTTTCAATGCAACACGAAAGCGGGGGCGGCGCGCAATGAGATTGAGTGCTGAAGATCAGGTTTTCAGCGCTGGCCCCCTTCCTCACTTGCGAATTATTTGAAGTTGGATTGTCCTTTTTGGAGTTGAAGGATGATGAGAGTTGAAGCGGGGGGCGCGCCGCCGCCGCACTCCAAAAGCTAATGCAACATACCGTGCGTAAAAGCGAGCAGACCGGCCCTAGAATGTGGTATAAAGTCCCGTCACCTTTGAGATAACTGCACGAACGTTGGAGCAAGAGCAACTGGGAAACTCTTTATGACCACTATTAAGAACCGGCACCTACATGCTCATTACCACCATGCCCTATGTGGCAGCGTGGAGGGTGTTGTGTTGTTAATAGCTTTGATTCCAGAGTAAAACCCACAACATAACCAAAGGCCTAAACCCGCTGCCAAGCCCAAACGCAGCGGGTTTTTTCTTTGTCCCTTGAACTCTTTATATATGCCACAATCGCTAACAAAGATTCCTGCCGGCATGAAGTACTACCTGGGGCGAGAGGCCACCTTGCGGAGGTCTATCGAACAAACTGCCCTTTCGGTATTCGCTGGTTGGTCCTACGAACAGATCGTCACGCCCGCAGTGGACTATTACGCCCTCTTCGAACTCGGCATGGGCGAAGAGGCTGAGCGCGCGTTTAGGTTTACGGATAGTGATGGACGTCTGTTGGCACTAAGACCAGAACTCACGTCAACCATCGCGCGAGCGGTTGCTACGCTCTTCTCGAAACGGCCAAGACCACTGCGCTTGTGTTATGCCGCGCCGGTCTTTCGCCAACAACCACCGTCACATACCGAATGGCGCAGGGAAGTGACACAGGTTGGATGCGAACTCATTGGCAGAAATAGCCAAGCGGCGGATTTGGAAGTCTTACTCGTAGCCAGTGAATTTCTACGCAACCTTGATCTGAGTGGCACGTTCGTCATTACGCTGAATGATCTCGAAATTTTCAATGGTATAGCAGCGGATCTGAACCTTTACTCAAAGTTACGTCACGAGCTGCGAGAGTTGATCGATTTGCGCAATGCGGCGGACCTGGAAACTTTCCTCGCTCCTTTCGACCCACATGGACGAGTCCGCGAGTTTACTCAACTTCTCCAGCTCTCCGGTAAGCGCGAAATCTTTGAGAAAGCGAGGCGCGTGATCACGAATCCTAGATCCACACTCGCCTTAGCCAACCTGGAAAGCCTCTGGATTACCATTGAAGAACTAGGCCTGTACGAGTACTTCGATGTAGACCTGGCTGACATCTCGCGCCTCGATTACTACACCGGGCTCACATTCAAAATCTACGTTGAAGGTGTTGGAGTCCGAATTGGTGGTGGCGGACGGTACGACTCTCTAATTGGAAACTTCGGCATGGCGGAGCCAGCGGTTGGCTTTGTTGTTGAAGTTGATCCATTGGCTGAGTTGCTTAGAAACGATCGACATCTGACTCAGGAGGATAAGGTAGAGATAGTTGAGGTTGGCACGCGAGATCTGTCGGCAGTTTTCGGCGATGCGATGGAAAGCCGTGTCCGGGGCAAACAGATAGTAATCAATTTCAGCGAAGAAACTACATGTCTAAGTTGACTATCGCAATTGCCAAAGGCCGGCTTCAGGCAGAAGCCGTGCAGCTCCTCTCGGATGCTGGTCTATCGCTTTCACCAGCTGATTTGGCATCTCGGCGACTCACAACAGAGGACCAGTCAGGACAGTACCGATTCATCTTTGTGAAGCCGAGTGACGTGCCAGTGTATGTTGAGCACGGCAATGTCGATTGCGGAATAGTGGGGCGAGACGTACTGCTCGAGTCTGAGGCGAGCTTATTGCAGCCGCTGGTTTTTACGATCGGGAAGTGCCGGATTGTGGTGGCGGCACCGCATGGCTGGTCCAACAACGGCGGAGGATTATTAAGAGTCGCAACAAAATATCCTCGTATTGCTGCGAACTATTTTGGCAGTCGTGGCCAACCCGTCGAAATTATCACCCTTTCCGGCTCGGTCGAGTTGGCTCCAGCGCTGGGTTTAGCAGACTGTATTGTCGATCTGGTAGAGACTGGTCTGACGCTGCGTGAGAATGGGCTCACCGTTTTTGAAGTAATAGCGGACTCCTCGGCACGGCTGGTATTTAATCGCGCCAGCTATCAACTGAAAGCGTCTGCGGTGAGAGAACTAATAATAGCGTTGGCAGCTAGAAGCACACGCCAAGCACAAAACTATGATTGAAACGATCTCCACTAGCGAGAAGCACCAGTTAGCGGCAAAGTTAAAGCGGATCAGAGAAAGGAACATCTTGCTTGATGCCGATCTGATGACGCGCGTCGCTGAAATCCTTGCAGAAGTGCGTCAGCGTGGCGACCTCGCTCTGATTGAATATGCCGAACAGTTTGACAGCGTGGTTATGACGGCGGCGGACCTCCGAGTGCGAGAGGAGGTCCTATGCGAAACAGCATTGAAGGTGGACCTGCCTGTACTCGAGGCTCTGCGTGAGGCCATCCGCAGGATTACGAGATTTCATGAACATCAGTCGCAGGAATCTTGGGAGGTAAATAATGGCGACGGTGTTGTCCTGGGCCAGCGAGTTATTCCAATCGAATCAGCGGGCCTGTATGTGCCAGGAGGTACAGCTGCCTACCCTTCCTCAGTCTTAATGAATGTAATACCCGCTCAAATCGCCGGTGTGGACCGGATCATCGTTGCTACACCGCCAAACACAATTAAGCAGAACCCAGCGGTTGCTGCAGCGCTTGTCGAACTCAAAGTCACGGAAGTCTATGCCGTCGGGGGCGCGCAGGCGATTGCTGCTTTGGCGTACGGCACAGAAACCATTCCACGCGTCGATAAGATTGCGGGGCCCGGCAATCGCTATGTTGCCGCTGCCAAAAAACAGGTCTTCGGGGTAGTTGGTATCGATTCAATCGCCGGTCCCAGCGAGGTAGTCATAATTGCCGATGATTCTGCTGACCCTTCATTTGTCGCGAGCGATATGCTGGCGCAGGCCGAACATAGCGAAGATGCAGCAGCGATCTTTCTCACTGACAGTCGAGCACTGGTGGTCGAAGTCATTCGAGAACTGGGCCTCCAGCTAACTCAGCTGCCGCGCTCCAGGACTATCGAAAAGTCTCTAGAACACTATGGCGCAATCATTATTGTTGAAGATCTGCAGGAGGCTTGCGCGATAGTGAACGAGATTGCGCCCGAGCACGTCGAGATTCTGGTGCAGAACGAAGACGAGATTTCATCGAGGATTCGTAATGCTGGCGCGGTTTTTCTAGGTCAGCACTCACCCGCAGTTATCGGCGATTACCTGGCAGGACCAAGTCACGTGTTGCCCACCGGCGGGGCGGCTCGGTTTTCCTCCGCGCTGAGTGTTTACGACTTTGTTAAACGCACCAGTGTGGTTAGGTACTCACAGTCTGAACTGCAAAACACTGCGCAGCTGATTGCAGTGTTGGCCAGTTCCGAACGATTGGATGCCCACGCGAAATCAGTGCTAAGGCGTCTTGAAGGAAATGAATGTCTAGACCGCTGAACATCATCAAACCCAGTGTACGTGAGCTTCGGCCGTATTCGCTGCGTGCCGAACGTGCCGAGGTCAAGTTAAACCAGAACGAGAATCCCTGGAATACGCCGCGTGAGATTAGAGAAGAGACAGTTCGCCGAATGTCCTCACAGACTTGGTCTCGGTATCCAGCTTTTGTGCCGGAACAACTCCACAAGACTATCGCTCGCTTTGCAGGCTGGCGAGCCGACGGTGTGATTGCAGGGAACGGGTCGAATGAACTTATACAAGCGCTACTCATGGTGACGGTGACTGCGAACACGCGGGTCTTGCTCTGTGAACCTACGTTTGCCCTGTACAGGCAGATTGTCACGATACTTGGTGGTGAGGTGATAACGGTTCCACTTACATCTCAGCTTAGGTACGACACTGAAGCGATACGATCACGAATAGAATCCACCTCGCCTCAAGTTGTAATAATCTGTTCCCCAAACAATCCTACCGGGTGTCTATTTCGACAACCTGATCTAGCGTCCCTGCTGTTGACGTTCGATGGTTTGGTAGTGGTGGATGAAGCGTATCAGGAGTTTTCGGGCCACACTTCATTACCGCTACTGCCGCAGCACTCAAATCTCGTCGTCCTGCGGACGTTCTCAAAAGCGTTGGCACTCGCCGGCCTGAGAGTAGGCTACTTGTTGGCTGCTCCGGAATTGGTTCGAGAGGTCTCTAAGGCTGTACTTCCTTACAACCTGAACATCTTTTCTCAAACGGCTGCGCAGGTCGCCGTCGAGATGTTCGAGTCTAAGCTGCGACCACTTATAAGGGTCATTTGTGAGGAACGCGAGCGACTCTACTCTGGATTGAAAACGATACCCGGGTTTGAACCAATATCCTCGAGAGCCAACTTCATGGTTGTGCGCTCACTTATGAAGCCCTGTGAGATCGTCACAAAGCTTCTGGCGCGCGGAGTCTTAGTTCGTGACGTCAGCAGGTATCCAATGCTGAACGATTACTTTCGAGTGAGTGTCGGTATGCCTGTAGAGAATGACATCCTTCTAAATGCACTGCGAGAGATTTCTAAGGAGTGCTTTGAATGAAGAGAGCCTCTGCCCAGCCACGCATAGCCAATGTACACCGCAAGACGAAAGAGACCGAAGTACGAGTCTCGGTAGTACTCGATGGTGTCGGGTCAGCAAGCATATCGACGGGACTGCCGTTTCTGGATCACATGCTTGAACTCTTTGCACGCCATGGCCTCTTTGATCTGGAAGTCAGATGCGAAGGTGACTTACTGGTTGATGACCATCATTCAGTGGAAGATATTGCCATCTGTCTCGGCGAGGCATTTGCGCAGGCGGCAGGCGCCAAAATTGGGATCGCTCGCTATGGCTTTGCGATCGTTCCGATGGACGAGGCACTGTGTCGGGCCGTCGTCGATCTCTCGGGCCGAGCATATCTGGTCTACTACGTGGAAACTCGGCGGCAGAAGATTGGGAACTTCTCTGTGGAGCTCGCAGAGCACTTCTGGCGATCGTTTGCTGAACACTGTCGTTGCAATCTGCACATCGACTGTCTGCGTGGCCGCAACACACACCACATATTAGAAGGGACATTCAAAGCAACTGGGCGTGCGTTACGTGAGGCCGTAACCCGCGATCCTCGTATCAAGGGTGTGATGACCACAAAGGGAAATCTTTGATGACTGCGATTGCTATTGTTGATTACGGAGTAGGAAATCTCCGCTCGATCGAGAAGGCTTTTGCCGCTGTTGGTTCCCCCGCCACTGTCAGCAACGATGTGGAGGTGCTCGAGCAGGCGAACGCGTTGGTTTTACCTGGCGTGGGTGCGTTTGCGGCATGCATGCGAGCGTTATGCATCCACAGATTCGATGAATTGCTCGTTCGTCGAGTGAAGAACGGTACACCCATATTGGGAATCTGTGTTGGCATGCAACTGCTTTTCGAACACTCTGGCGAGTTTGGTCATACGTTGGGGTTGGCATTACTGCCGGGGCGCGTTCGCCGTTTCGATACGCATCTAGCTGTCCCACACGTAGGATGGAATCAGGTGGTTCAGCGGCGGAAGCACCCGCTGCTTAATGCCATAGAAGATCAGTCCTTCTTCTATTTTGTTCATTCGTATTTTTGTGAACCAGCCGCTGCTGACGTCATTATCGGCGAGACTGATTACTCTAGAAACTACGCTTCAGTTGTGGCGAGAGACAATATTTGTGGCGTGCAGTTTCACCCCGAAAAAAGCCAGACGAGAGGCTTGAAATTGCTGTCAAACTTTGCCCAATTCAGTACTTCGTGCAGCTTGGTGTGATTTCGTGGATCGTTGCCCTTGTCGTCCAGAAAAATCGATCCACGAAGTGCACGAAAGAACACGAATTTATCGACTTTCCAAGGAATACTGATGTTGGCTAAACGAATCATTCCTTGTCTCGATGTTGATCGTGGCCGCGTGGTTAAAGGAGTTCGCTTTGTTTCGATTGTCGACGCAGGTGATCCGGTGGAGCAAGCACGCGCATACGATGCTGCGGGTGCAGATGAACTGACATTCCTGGACATCACCGCTTCAGCGGACAAGCGAGCGATCCTCATCGAGGTAGTGCGAGCCGTAGCTGACGAAATCTTCATACCGTTAATCGTCGGTGGTGGGCTTACTTCGGTTGAAGATATACGCGCGGTGCTTCGGGCAGGAGCAGATAAGGTGTCACTTAACACTGCTGTTGTTGAAAATCCCGAGCTGATTGAGAATGCTGCCCGGCACTTCGGCAGTCAGTGCATCGTGATAGCGATCGATGCGAGACGAAGAGAGGACTCGCAGAAGGGTTGGGAAGTACTCACCCATGGCGGCCGCCGCCCGGTCGGTTGGGATGCCGTTGAGTGGGCCAAACGCGCAGCGCAACTCGGAGCCGGCGAAATTCTCTTAACCAGCATGGATAGAGATGGGACGGGCGACGGATACGATATTGAACTTACGCAGCGAGTAAGCTCGGCGGTAAAGATTCCGGTAATTGCCTCTGGTGGTGCTGGTCGTTTGAAACACTTTCATGAGGTACTCACAGACGGTGGAGCCAGCGCCGTGCTTGCAGCTTCGTTATTTCATTTTGGCAAATACAGCATTCCGGAAGTGAAGAATTATCTGCGCGAACGGGGAGTTGCAGTGAGATGAACTTGAAAGATCTTGTGTTTGATGACGAATTTGAGCTCATACCGGTGGTCGTGCAAGATGCCAGTTCTTTAGAGGTGTTAACGCTGGCGTACATGAGCGAGGAGAGCCTGCAGCGTACGATCGATTCAGGTGAAACATGGTTCTGGTCGCGTTCGCGGAATCAGCTTTGGCACAAGGGAGAAACTTCCGGGCACACGCAGCGAGTGGTCTCGATGACTCTAGACTGTGATGCTGATGCACTCAGGGTCATGGTTGAACCGAAAGGACCGGCGTGTCACACGGGAGAGAGGTCTTGCTTTCATAACGCTCTCGTTGAGAAATACCCGCACGCTGAACAACCCCATTCGTCATTGGGGAAAACGCTTACCGATCTTTACTCCATCGTTGGAGCACGCAAAAGGGAATTACCGGAATCATCTTATACGGCATATTTATTCAAACAGGGTCTGGACAAGATACTCAAGAAGCTTGGAGAGGAATGTGCCGAAACCCTCATCGCCGCCAAGAATGAGGATCCGGAAGCCTTGATTGGTGAAACTTGCGATCTGCTTTATCACCTAACCGTGCTCCTTGTGGAACGTGAAATAACCTGGGACGACATCAGTACCGAATTGATTAGTAGAAAATGAACTCCCTCGGCATATGTTCGACACGCTTCAGCTTGTCGTGTTGGATTACCCGTGCGCCGAGGTGAAACTTGAGACGGTTCGCGAAACATGAGTCTCAACGCTGCGAGTTTCTGAGAGGCACGGGTACTGAAAGCGACAAACTGAAGTTTGTCGGACATTAAGAAGTTGTCTAACTAAAACAATGGGAGTGAAGCCAACCGAACTGAAGCAACTACTCGACTTTGCTGTGCGATTGGCGAATAAAGCTGGAGAAATCGCTCAGCAGTATTTCAATACTGCCTGTCACGTCGAGCGAAAGTCCGACTACTCATTGGTCACCGTTGCCGATAGAGAGATTGAAGATTATCTGCGCAACGTGATCCAAGCAGCCTTTCCTGATGACTCGATTTTGGGAGAGGAGGGAAGCGATAAGGTAGGACATTCCAATCGACGCTGGATCATTGATCCGATTGACGGCACATTCTCCTTTGTTCATCGCGTTCCTTTGTTTGCTGTGATGATTGGCTTGGAGATCGCCGACGAGGCAGTGCTCGGTGTCGTAAAACTCCCCGCGCTTGACGAGATTATTTATGCGGCCAAGGGCTTGGGATGTTTTTTCAATGGCGAACCAACTCGCGTCTCTTTGACAAACTCTCTCCGCGACGCACTACTCTTGTCAACGGATTTTAGAGCGTGTGCGCGGCATGGGTTTGCTGAGGCAGGCGCGTCACTGCAGAGTCAGGCTGAGGAATGCCGCGGTTGGGGCGATGCGTATGGTCATGTGCTAGTGGCTACTGGTCGTGCTGATGTGATGCTCGATCCGGTGATGAATGTCTGGGATTGCGCGGCATTGTTGCCAATTCTGGAGGAAGCCGGTGGCAGGTTTACTGATTGGCAGGGCCAAAGAACAATTCATGGCGGCAATGCCATCTCAACAAATGCGCTTCTGTTCGATGAAGTCATGAACACAATTCGAAATGCAGATAATCCCGGCAATTGATCTCCGCGACGGTCGCTGTGTCCGTCTGTCCCAGGGCAAGAAGGACCTAGTCACTTCCTATTCCGGCAAGCCTGCTGAGGTTGCACGCGCGTTTGAGGTTGCTGGCGCGACCATGCTGCACGTTGTCGATTTGGATGCAGCCTTTGGTGAAGTTAATTCCAGGAATCGTATTGCGCTCTGCGAAATCATTCGCTCTGTCAACATTCCCCTGCAGGTGGGTGGTGGACTTCGCACAACCAAGGACGTTGAGCGAGTAATCAGTTTGGGTGTTTCTCGAGTGGTGATTGGTACGGTCGCAGCGGAGTCACCGGAGACTCTCACAAAGATGCTGAACCTCTTCCATTCTAAACACATAGTTGTAGGTATCGATGCTCGAGGGAGAAAGGTGGTGACGCGCGGCTGGGAGTCTGAATTGAAAGTAGATGCGGTGTCGCTTGCAAAAATGGTCGCGAGTTTGGGAGTGGAGCGAATTGTCTACACGGATGTTCGTCGTGATGGGATGTTAAGCGGACCAAACATTGAGGAGACGGGCCGTGTTGCCACTGAATCCGGTTTGAGAGTTACGGCTTCTGGTGGAGTGTCTTCACTTGATGACATTCGAGAACTTCAGGAAGCCAGCGTAACTTCGCCTGCCCGAGGTCCTTCCGCTGCTTGTGGAATCGACAGCGTGATCATTGGCAAAGCTTTGTATGAAGGTCGTTTCACGCTTGAGGAGGCATTACGCATCCGGGAACACTCAACGAATCCTACCCACGGCAGTGGGTAGTGCTTTCAGATGCCAATTGTGCGCCGCCCCCGCTGCAACTCTCATCATCATTCAACTCTCAAAGAAGCAATTCAATGTCACACAATTCGCGGTGAGGAAGGGGGCCAGCGCTCAGACTTCATCATTAGCACTCAATCCAATTGCGCGCCGCCCCCGCCCCAACTCTCATCATCATTCAACTCTCAAAGAAGCAATTCAATGTCACACAATTCACAGGTTGGGAAGGGGGCAAGCGGGAAGCAACCTTATCTTAGCGCTCAAGATCATTCCGCGCCACCCCCGCTTAAGGTTTAGCAGCATCACTTGGGAGGCACTGTGAAGATCAATCCAAATAGCCCACCTTGAGTTTTATTTATAAGCTTTCGCAGATGAACCATGAGCGGGGGCGGCGCGGAATCATGATGAGCACTAAAGATGTCGTTGATTCCCCGCTTGCCCCCTTCCCAACCTGTAAATTAACTGACGTTGAGTGGTTCAACCAATCGGCAATTGCCAATCTTCAACCCGCTTCCTTAACTGCGAATTCTTTAAGATTTGAATTAAATGCCGCTTACCCTATCTCAATCCACGTGCCTCATTGATATCACAAAGCGTGGTTCAGCGGGGGTAATGTGGATCCGGAAGTTTGTCGCCAGCTGCTGAGTTGAGTTCCGCTCTTTGGAGTGCGCCGGCAGAGCGAAGCGGCGGCGGCGCTTTTTGAATTTATCGACGTTTCGTAAAGACGATTCAACCCAAGCGGCGGCGCCGCTTCGCTCTGCCGGCGCACTCCAAAGAGCTTATGCAAGTTCCCGTGCAACAAGGTAGGCAGAAGAGAGGTTAATAATGAATATATAATGCTCCGCCATTTGACGCGCGGCGGTGAACTCGGTATCTTTGCGTCGGCTTGCGAGATGAATAACGTTCTGCACAGCAATCGTTGGTTTTACTACTTTGCTTTTACCTATCGCTTCTTCTTTTGGGAAGGGCGGGCTGGTGAAGCTTGTGTGGGCGTGAGAATGCAGACTTAATAAACAACGCCAAAAGGTTTCATACCAGAGCCAGCCGCGACCTTCCCGAAAGAGAGTCGCGGCTGGCTCTTTTAGTTTGGCAAGCTGAACAGTGTATCGAACAGTCGAACGAAGAGGTTAAGCCATGGATATTGAAGACTGGCGAAACGAAATCGATGCGATTGATATGGAACTGCTACGTCTCCTGAATATGCGAGCTCGTCTGGCGGTAAAAGTTGGCACTCTAAAAACGGCCGCTTCCTTGCCGCTGATAGATCCCGAACGCGAAGCGTATGTCCTCAGACGAGTGCGGGACGCGAACAGTGGTCCGCTTCACGATTGTGCCGTCGACAGTCTGTTTCGGCACATCATTAAGGCTTCGCGAAATGCTGAGCAGGAGAACTGTGGCTCTAACACACGAGCAGTCGAGGAGGTCAGGTTGTGATTTCAACTCTTATGAGCCAACTGAACCCATCCACTAGCGCACGCACTACTAACGTATCGGCCCCTCGCATAGCTTTTCAAGGTGAACGGGGAGCGTTTAGTGAGCAAGCAGCATTACAACTGCTCGGAGCAAACATCAAACTGGTGCCAAGACTGACGTTCGATACGCTTTTCACCAGCATCGCCGAAGGACTTGCTGACTACATCCTCGCGCCTTTGGAGAATAGCCTCGCGGGTTCGGTCCATCGCACATACGACCTGCTTGTCGAAAGCGACCTACAAATTACCGCCGAGGTTGTTATTCCCATCGCCCACCATCTAATCGGATGTCCGGGAGCGACGTTTGAACAGATCACTACAGTCGAATCGCACCCGGTGGCATTGGCGCAATGCGAACGCTTCTTCAATCAATTCCCAGAGATCAAGAGACTAGCAACAGAAGACACGGCGGGCAGCGTTGCCGAAATCACTGAAAGCGGCGATCAGACGCGGGCGGCCATAGCCGGCGCACGGGCGGCTGACGTCTATGGTGGCATTATCCTGCGCGAACACCTTGAGGACCACTCAGAGAACTACACGCGCTTCGTATTGCTCAGCAGCGAACCACATGTGCACGAACGCACAAACAAGCTTTCACTCGCATTCAAGCTCCAGCATCTACCGGCAGCGCTTCATCGCGCCCTCGCACCTTTTGCGCACAGGCAAATCAATCTCCTAAAGATCGAGAGTCGACCTGTTAAGGGGCTTCCCTGGCAATACCGTTTCTACGTTGACCTGGAAGCTTCAGTGAATGACGCCGAAGTTGTTGTCGCTCTCGATGAATTGCGCAGCTGCGCAGATGAAGTCCGCTTGCTCGGCTGTTACAAGGCTCATGAATTCTGAAAGAGGGTCGTAATGATTATCAACATGAAACCAGACGCCACAGAAGAGGAGATCAATCACGTGATTGAAAGGATCCAGGAGTGCGATTACCAGGCGCACGTGATTCGTGGGACTGAGCGTACAGTCATCGGCGCAGTTGGAACCAATGGCCGCCGTTCAGAAATAGAAGCGCTGCAAGCCGCGCCGGGAGTCGAAACAGTTGTCGCTATTGCGCATCCATTTAAGCTCGTCAGCAGTCAGCTTCGTCATGCGCGCACCGTCGTTGATGTGCGTGGCGTGCGAATCGGTGATGGCGATGTTGTGGTAATGGCCGGACCATGTTCAGTGGAATCACGTGAACAACTGATGGAAACAGCGCACGCGGTGTGTGCAGCCGGAGCGCAGATGTTACGTGGCGGCGCCTATAAGCCGCGCACTTCGCCTTATGATTTTCAAGGTCTCGGACGCGAAGCGCTCCAACTGTTAAAGGAAGCGAGTATCGCTACAGGGCTGCCCGTTGTTACGGAAGTGATGAGCGAAACAGATGTGGATGTCGTGACAGAGTATGCTGACATGCTGCAGATCGGTGCTCGCAATATGCAGAACTTCTCCTTACTGCGCCGGATCGCTACCACAAATCGGCCGGTGCTTCTCAAACGTGGACCATCGGCAACGATTAAAGAATGGCTGCTCGCCGCGGAGTATCTATTGGCGGGTGGTAATTCAAACGTTGTGTTGTGCGAACGCGGTATCAAGACATTTGAAACAGCCACACGGAATACCTTGGATCTGGCGGCGGTCGCGCTGGTGAAGGAGCTTTCGCACTTGCCGGTAATTGCTGATCCATCGCATGGAACGGGTATTCGTAGTCTGGTACCGGCGGCTTCGCGCGCGGCAGTTGCTGTAGGCGCGGACGGTTTGATGATCGAGGTCCATCCCTGTCCTGAACGAGCGCTCTCTGATGGACCACAGTCGCTGGATTTACCGGGTTTTGAGGAGTTGATGAAGAGCCTCTCAGCCTTTGCACGGGTGCGAGTACCAGAAGTCGCCTGACAGGAAATGATTCTATCTTTGTCCATCGGAATAAATCTGTTGCTCACATCGAGGTCTGTCTGATCGTGGTCACGTTTACCACTGGTGGGGAATCGCACGGCAAATCCTTGGTCGCGATCATGCAGGGCCTTCCTGCAGGACTTCCCCTTCAGACGGAGGTCATCGATCGAGATTTACGAAGAAGGCAGCAAGGTTATGGTCGTGGCGCAAGAATGAAAATCGAGCAGGACCACGCGCAGATTCTTAGCGGTGTTCGTCATGGATTTACTCTCGGCTCGCCTATCGCACTCCTCATTGAGAACAAAGATTGGACGAACTGGTCGGAAGTGATGGCTTCGGCGGAAGCCGTTGAGACACAACATGCGCGCGAACTAAAACGGCCACGCCCGGGACACGCAGATCTGGCCGGAGGAATGAAGTTCGACATGCGTGATCTGCGCAACGTTCTGGAGCGAGCCTCTGCGCGTGAGACGGCCGCTCGCGTTGCCTGCGGCTCGATAGCAAAGCAGCTGCTCCATAAGTTTCATGTCGAGATTCGCAGCCATGTGATTCAACTCGGTGGTGTGCCGGAGATACCACTGGAACTCGAATGGGATGCAATTGCCTCGATCCCGGACGGCACGCCATTGAACTGCGCTGACGACTCTGCTCAGGAGCAGATGATAGCGCTAATTGGTGATGCGAAAACTACCGGCGATACACTTGGTGGAGTTTTTGAGGTGGTCTCGCGTAGATGTATTCCGGGCTTGGGCTCTCATACGTCCTGGGATCGGAAACTCGACGGACGCCTGGCCCAAGCGCTGATGTCCATTCCGGCGGTTAAGGCAGTTTCAATCGGACAAGGTTTAGAGGTCTGCAGCGTCTCCGGTTCACAAGCACACGACGAGATCTTCTACGACAATGACTTGCGTCAGTTTATCCGCAAGACCAATCGTGCAGGCGGTTTAGAAGGCGGCATCACGAACGGTGAAGAGGTTCGTTTACGCGGTTACATGAAACCAATCTCAACTCTCAGACGCTCATTAAGTTCAGTACACATTGATACGAAGCAAGAAGCGCGAGCTGCTTTTGAGCGTTCGGACATCACAGCAGTGCCCGCGGCCGGAGTTGTTGGTGAAGCAATGGTGGCATTAGTTTTGGCGGATGCGATGATTGAGAAGTTCGGCGGCGACAGCGTGGGTGAGATGCAGCGAAACTTCAACGGTTACTTGCAGCAATTAAAGGATTATTGATAGATGATCCCCCGCTTCAAGGTTCAGCAGCATTATTTCGAAATAGACCAGTCAACAGTGAATAGATTTCAGGTAGGGAAGGGGGCAAGCGGGAATCAACTACATCTTCAGCGCTCAAGAAGATTCCGCGCCGCCCCCGCTTCCCACGGGCATCACCATCAAGTGCAAAACCACAATTCAACTTGAAATAATTCGCAGGTAAGGAAGGGGGCCGCTTCAAGTCGCAGGGCACAAAACCTGCAGGAAATGATTCTTTTACGTTGAACACTGGATGTTGAGCTCATAAGTGATCTGAGTTGAAGCGGGGGCAGCGCGCAATGAGATTGAGTGCTAAAGAAAAAATCTGAGCGCGCGCCCCCTTCCTAACCTGAAATCTATCTAATGTTGAAATTGCTACTTTTAGAAGTGACAAGTGGGAATCAATTACATCTTTAATTCAAGAACACATGAAGCCGACCACTAAACATTCGAGCAAGAAAATTCAAATTCTACCTGCGAAGCGGCTCGTGGGCACACTGCGCCTCCCGGGTGACAAATCCATCTCACACCGAGCAGCAATCATTGCCTCCCTAGCTCAAGGTCGCTCGACCCTAAATAACTTCTCAACTGCTGAGGATTGCGACTCAACTCTCAAATGTCTTAGCGCACTGGCCGTCAAAGTCAACCGCGATGATTCGACTATTGTAATCGATGGCGCCAGCGACAGCGCGTTAACGAGACCAGCAGCACCTCTTGATGCGGGCAACTCTGGAACGACAATGCGTCTCCTGGCGGGAGTTCTCGCTGCTCAACCATTCTCAACCATCATCACTGGAGACTCCTCACTCCTGTCTCGCCCAATGCTACGTGTTGCGGAGCCGCTGCGATTGATGGGTGCATCTGTAGAAACTACGCCTGCAGGTACTGCGCCGCTTAAAATTCAGGGTTGCTGTCTCTTACGAGCGATTGATTATCACCCGCCAGTTGCCAGCGCTCAGCTCAAATCAGCAGTCTTACTGGCCGGCCTGTTCGCAGATGGCCGAACTATGATCACCGAGTCTTTCCCGTCTCGCGATCACACTGAACGGCTGCTCAAAGAATTCGGCGCAGAAGTCGAGCAGCAAGGCAATACCGTGAGCGTTAGCGGTCGCGTGCGATTAAAGGCCTCCCAATTCGAGATACCGGGCGACATCTCGTCTGCGGCCTTTTTCATTGCCGCGGCAATGCTGTTGCCCGGCTCAGATCTAACCATTGAAGACGTGGGAGTGAATCCTACGCGCACGGCTTTCATTTCGGCCCTCAGATCCTGGGGCGCGGACATATCTGTCACCGTGCAACAAGCCGACGCGGCTGAGCCGGTTGCGACGATTCACGTGCGGGGAAGAGAATTGGACCATACGCGCCCGCTTGTAATTGGTGGCTCGGAGGTGCCGCGCGTGATCGACGAGTTGCCTTTGCTGGCTGTGGTTGCTGCGGTCGGAAACTGCTTACTTGAAGTTCACGATGCTGGCGAGCTACGCCTGAAAGAGTCTGACAGAATTGCGGTAATCAGTCGGAATCTACGGGCAATGGGTGCGGATGTCGTCGAGCACGAAGACGGATTCAGTGTCACGGGAGTTGGACGTATTCATGGCGCGCGGGTTCAGGCTGTTGCGGACCATCGTATCGCGATGGCTTTGGCTGTCGCAGCTTTGTGCAGTGAAGGACCATCCGAAATTGAGGGCGCAGAGAGTGTAGCGGTCTCGTTTCCGGAATTCTTTCCTCTGCTGGAATCATTGGTTGAACGATGACGAGACCGCAGCGGATCGTCCCGCTTGGGTTCATGGCCTCGGGTAAGACCTCCGTGGCACAATTACTCGGCAGGCTTCTCGAGTGCGATGTAGTCGATCTCGATGAACTGATCTCGCACCAGGATGGACGCAGGACTGCTCAGATCATTCGCGCGGACGGCGAAGCGGCATTTCGCACTCGAGAAGCGCAGGCGTTGAAAAGAGTGTTGGCAGATTACTCGGTGGGCGTGATTGCGCTTGGTGGTGGAACATGGATGGGGGAGGAGAACCGCAAACTGATCCAAAGCTCACATTGTATTAGCGTGTGGCTTGATGTTCCTTTCGAACTGTGTTGGGAAAGATTGGTCGATCAAGGCGCGGAGGATCGGCCCTTGATTACTGATTGCACCGATGTGCGGCGCCTCTATAATGATCGTCGGTTGCTGTATCGTCTTGCGAATATTCGGATCAGGATGAGTCGGAAAAAGAGCGCTGAGTTGATCGCCTCCGAAGTACTTCGCAGATACCACCGGCTTCATGAGCATGTCAAAAAACCGTTGGAAGTGATCGGGTTGAGCTAAACGCTCTTTATGGATTCAGGACATAGCTCCTTATGGACCAACGAAATCCTACACACGGCAGTGTGTAGTTCGTTCAGATCCGGCCTAGCAGACGCGCGCCTCTGCTCTTGGACCACACTCAACGAAATCCTACACACGGCAGTGTGTAGTTCGTTCAGATCCGGCCTACAAAGACGAACCTTCTCCCCCTACTTTATTTTCAACGTTGCGGACTCAGAAGATCATCGAAACCAGAGTGTGACTTGTGGACATTAAAAGAAAGGATTTGGAAGGAGTAGCCTCTGTTAGAAGTCGGATCTAAAACACATCCATACACTCTCGTGTGTATGATTCGTTTGAGTGTGGGCCAAATGAGACGAGAGAGAGAGGGTCGCGTCTAAGTTAGGCTGGATCTCAAAAACATCTACACACTCCCGTGTGTAGGATTTGGTTGAGTGTGGTCCAAAGAAGAGAGCGGGGGTTGCTTCTGTTGCTTCGATAGAAGTAAACAAGAAACCATGGTGCCATCTTGGGAACACGTAACAGTGATCGGCTGTGGCCTGATCGGAAGTTCTTTTGCGCTTGGTCTCAAAAGTAATCACCTCTGTCGAAGCATCGCCGGTTGGGATTCTTCGCAATCAGCTCTAAACCAGGCGCTCGTACTCGGAGTGATCGATGAGATTGACCATTCCTTTGCTCATGGAACCACCTCGCCGGCGGATCTTGTCTATCTCGCGATGCCAGTTCGCTCGATCATCAATTTTATCAAAGAGTGTGCATCCTTGGTTAAGCCTGGAGCATTGATCACAGATGCGGGAAGCACAAAACTGGAGGTGTGTAAGACCGCAAAGGAGTTCCTGCCACTTGACCGGCACTTCATCGGAGGACATCCCATCGCGGGAAGTCACCTGTCAGGCATTGAGGAAGCGAGGAGCGACCTCTTTTCTGAGCGGGCATATGTGCTGGTTGCGGATCAACAGGCCATAACCGAGAAACCGTTCTCAGAAATAAAACAGACCTTAACGCTCTTAGGCGCGCGGGTGCTTTTAATGAGCCCTGCTGAGCACGATCGAGCAATGGCTTTGGTCAGTCATCTGCCGCAGCTGTTAGCAAGTGCACTTGCGAGCGTTGTCATTTCCAGACCAGATGCTGAGGAACTTCTCTCTATAGTTGGACCGGGTTATGCAGACATGACCCGATTGGCCTCAAGCAGCTGGTCCATTTGGAAAGATATTTTGCAGACGAACAGAATCGAGATTGCGAACTCCTTGGATCAGTTTATACATGTTCTGCAATCCGTGCGCGACGAGATGCGTTTAACCGAGTCAGAGCTGCCGATGATGAGGTCGCTCTTCAACAAGATCTCACTATGACCCAAGCTACCCATCGGGTTTCGAGTAAATATTCTGGCTTTCCAGTCCCTTCCTTTTGAAGGACAAAGTCTCGTTCGGTTCACTGTAGACAATCCAACGACGACAAAGTCAGTTCTGGACAGTCAGAAACTCGGTTATACAGAGACAGAAGTTGCGCAGGCGAAATTTGCAAACCGGCCAGGAGAGCTCGCCCGTGCTGCTTCACAACTTGGTGAAGCAAACATCAACATTGATTATGCTTATTGCGGAATCGATTCCGATAGTAATGCCCCGGTGTTGATTTTCGGCGTTGCAGACGCAGGACGCGCAGCTAAGATCTTGGACAAAGCTTCTGCCGCCGGTGCAGGAGTGTAAAACTTTTCTGACTAAGTAATGTCAATGTGGCAGGGCCATGCAAATTGCAACCCTGCCATTTTTCTTAACGTTGATGAAATCTTCCACACGGCAGTGTGGAGTTCGTTCAGATCCTACCTACAAAGACGTCCACTCCCCCTCTTTTCTTTTCAATATCACCAACTCATGACACAGTGACATTCTGAACGCTGACATTTCGCTGGGGATCAACCTCTGACATTTCGACGGTGCTTCTGAGTCGGTAACGGTGAGCAAGAGAGGGGGAGAGTTCGTCTGTTGTAGGTAGGATCTGAACACATCCCCACACTGCCCGTGTGGGGTATTTCGTTGGGTGACAAAGAGTGGCTCAACTCGAGTGAGGTTCCACACGTCCGTCAAGCGTGATGGCTTGAATTGTTTTAAAGCGAGGCTTAGGTAGGGCAAAACAGTTCAATTCATTAGAGGAATCGCTCACATTTACCAGACTTAACTCGTCCAGTTGCTAGTCAAGACAAAACGTGCGAGTTTCTGATCCTTCCGGACGCAATCGATGGAAAAAACCTGATTGTGCATAACAACGTAAATTCCCGCGTCCAATATGCGCGCCGCGAACAGACTCTCTGTCAAGTTTTGTAAACCATCACTCCCCTCAAATCCCAAGGGCGTCATTGCGCCCGTCAAGATGATCGGAGCTGTCAATTGCGGCAGCGCCCGCTTCAGATAGAGTCCCGTTTCAACCATTGTGTCAGTTCCGTGAGTGATCACAATCGGAAATGGATGAATCAACAACTCGCGTATTTTCTCGAGGATGTTTTTGCGGTCCCCATCAGTCATCTCGAGGCTGTCCTTGTTCATCAGCAGAATGACTTCCACTTCGGAGTCTGGCAGCCGTAAGCGACTAAGGTGCCGATCGATCTTGTTGTCGAGGTTCTGGACTGTGCCGGTCTGTTCTGAATAGGCTTTTTCAATCGTACCTCCTGCTGTTATTAGATAAATGACTGTCATGAATATTTCAGTGGTTAACCCTCCCGAGCAGATTACGCGCCATTAACAATTCGCCGGCGCAGATTAACAAAGGTCGGTGACCTAATCCGACCGAATCCTTGAACGCCTAGATGCACGGTTGGGTGCATTATAGTCACCTGAGATCAGTTGGTTAACGTTGGATAAGCACAATTAAATTGCCCAGTTCTCTAACCTGTGGTATCTGTTTGCGGCACTGAGAGTGTGAGTGGGATTGTAGAGTTGAACCGGCAACAATGAACAACCAGATAAATTCAACAGAATTTGCGGGGGGAATAGTTCCGGTGTTCCATTTGAGCCATGCGTATGGTGCGTGGCAATTATCGCTAGTTGTGGTCGTCGTTATTAATGGTGCAGTATTTCTGCTACTTGACAGCGGATGACGACCGGGCAATAGCGACTATTACAGGCCGTCATCCAAGCGCAAGGGATGGCGGCCTTAAACTTTTGGAGTGCGGTGACTTGTCACCGCCTCGGTATCGCTTCTTGACCTCGGAACCTTGTTAGCTCAGATGGCAAGCGTTATGACTGCGAAAACTGCGACAACACTGAACGACGATACTAAAGCGGTAACAAGTTACCGCACTCCAAGGAAGGGGGCGCGGATTCTCTTGGAAGCACTCGTCCACGAAGGTGTGGATACGATTTTTGGTTATCCCGGTGGCGCCGTGCTTCCCATTTACGACGAGTTGGCCCGCATGCCAGATCAGTTTCGCCACATCCTGGCTCGACACGAACAGGGCGCAGTCCATATGGCGGAAGGTTATGCGAAGGCGACCGCACGCGTCGGCGTAGTGCTTGTGACTTCTGGCCCAGGCGCCACTAATGCAGTTACCGGAATCGCAAATGCCTTCATGGATTCAACGCCCTTGGTTGTGATCACCGGACAAGTGCCACGCAAGATGATCGGTACCGACGCATTTCAAGAAGTGGATACCGTTGGGATCACTCGGCCCTGCACGAAGTACAACTACCTCGTGCGTGAAGTCAGCGAATTGGCTGAGATTGTTCACGAGGCATTCCACCTGGCGGGCTCGGGCAGGCCCGGCCCGGTCGTAATTGATATTCCAAAAGATGTGACTGCCGAACTGGCATCTCTCGATTCGATGGGCAAGAGCGTGCGACTGCCGGGATATCAACCAAACAAAAGAGCCACCACTGAGCAGGTTGAGCGGGCTATCCAACGAATCCTCGAAGCCGAAAGGCCAATTCTCTATGTGGGCGGGGGTGTAATCCATGCGAATGCGGCGGACGAGTTGCTGCGGCTGGCAGAAGCTCTGGAGATCCCTGTTACGCCGACGTTGATGGGGCTTGGTTGTTTTCCATCTGGGCATCCTCTGTCGCTTGGAATGCTCGGCATGCATGGAACTTACTGGGCCAACATGGCGATCTCTGAAGCGGATCTGATTATTGCTATTGGTGTGCGCTTTGACGATCGCGTGACTGGCGCACTCGACAAGTTTGCGCCGCACGCGGAGATCATCCATGTGGATATCGATGAATCATCTTTGAGTAAGAACGTTCGTGCGCATCTGCCAATTCGTGGCGACGCGAAGTCGGTAATGCATCAAATGCTCACCTCCTTGAAGGGCGGCTACTCGCCACCGCTTTCGGTTTCCTCTGGGGTTGAGTCGGCCGAAACCAATACGAAAGCGGTAACAAGGTATTGCACTCCAAGAAGGCAATGGTGGCAACAGATTGATGAATGGAAGGAGTTTGCCCCGCTCAGTTATGAGAATTCCAATGAGGTGATTAAGCCGCAGTTTCTCTGCCAGGAGCTGCATCGTCTGACTAACGGCGAGGCCATCATTGCCACGGACGTGGGACAACATCAGATGTGGTTGGCCCAGTTCTACGGATTCAAGGGGCCACGCCAATCGATTACTTCGGGTGGTCTGGGCGCGATGGGCTTTGGCTTTCCTGCTGCACTAGGCGCTCAGTTGGCTTTTCCCGATCGACAGGTTATTGCGTTTGTAGGTGATGGTGGATTTCAGATGACAGCGCAGGAGCTTTCAACCGCCGTCCAATACCAGACCAACACCAAAATCATTGTCATGAATAATAACTACCTGGGAATGGTCAGACAGTGGCAGGAGATCTTCTACGAAGGCACCTATTCGGCCGTTGGGATGGACGGCGCCCCAGACTTCGTGAAGCTCGCTCAGGCTTATGGTGCGATCGGGTTACGAGCAAGCAAACCACAAGAGTTGACACAAGTGCTCAAGGAAGGCCTGTCGATGAATGGTGTGGTCGTGATGGATATCGTTGTCTCAGCAGAGGAGAACGTCTATCCGATGATTCCACCCGGCGCCGGATTGAAGGAAATAGTCTTGAGATAGGGTAAATGAGGCACACGCTTTCCATTCTGGTTGAGAATCGCTTCGGTGAACTCGCACGCATTGTCGGACTATTTAGCGCGCGTGGTTACAACATCGAAAGCCTCACCGTCGCCGAAACACTAGAGCCAGAAATCTCTCGCGTGACGCTTGTAACCACTGGCGACGACCGAACCATTGATCAGATCGTCAAGCAGTTGAACAAACAGATTCGAGTTCTATCAGTGACCGATCTCAGTGCACAGGACCATGTCGAGCGCGAAATGGTATTGGTGCACGTGAATGCTGCAGGCGAGACCCGGCAGTCGGTTCTGAACCTGGTTGAGATTTTCAGAGCTAAGGTGATCGGAGTATCTCAAACAACTTTGACAATTGAGGCGACTGGTGAACGGTCCAAGGTGGATGCTTTGCTTCGTCTGCTTTGTGCTTTTGGTATTCAAGAAATGGTACGAGCCGGAACGGTCGCTATTGCACGACCGCCCGTGGAAGTTAACCACCAAACGCCAGTCCGAGAACTTGTTGACGCTAAAGGTTGAAAGGACCGATCAGAAAGAGGGCCAACTAAGTGATGAACGTTTATTGCGACAAAGATGCTGATCTCGAGATCCTTAAATCCAAACGAATTGCAGTGATTGGCTATGGCAGTCAAGGGAATGCCCAAGCCAACAACTTGAAGGATTCTGGCTGTGAGGTGGTGGTCGGGCTTCGAGATGGCAGCCCTTCGCGAGAAAAAGCAAAAGCTGCGGGTCTCGAAGTGCTCAACACGGCCGACGCTGTCTCCGTCGCTGACGTAGTAATGATGGTTGTGCCGGATGAGTTAGCCCCGGGGATTTATAGAGATGAGGTTGAATGCTACTTACGTCCTGGGAGTTATCTAGCCTTCTCCCATGGTTTCTCGATTCACTTCAAGAAGATAGTTCCACCACCAAACATCAATGTATTCATGGTTGCGCCCAAGGCGCCGGGACACCTGGAACGGTTCGAGTTTACTCAAGGCCGAGGAGTTCCCTGCCTGATCGCAGTGCATCAGGATCCGAGCGGTGATACCAGAAACGTTGCGCTGGCTTATGCATCGGCCATTGGCGGTGGGCGCGCCGGCATTCTCGAAACAAGCTTTAGGGAAGAAACCGAGACCGATCTCTTCGGGGAGCAGGCGGTGCTTTGTGGCGGCTTGACCTCGCTGATTCAAGCTGGATTCGACACCTTGGTTGAAGCAGGTTACGCGCCCGAGATGGCCTATTTTGAATGCCTTCATGAACTGAAGTTGATTGTCGATCTAGTGTATGAAGGTGGGATCGAGAACATGCGCTACTCGGTCTCGAACACGGCGGAATACGGCGACCTTACGCGTGGACCAAAAGTAATAAATCGTTCAGCCAGGCGCGAGATGCGACAAATCCTCAAAGAAATTCAGTCAGGTAGATTTGCGGATGAGTGGATGGCTGAGTGTGAAGCAGGGAAGCCGCGGTTTAGGGAATTGGAAACTGCGGGAAGCGAACATCCGATTGAAAGTGTGGGCGCGCGGTTGCGTCAGATGATGCCGTGGATGAAGGAAACGAGAATCGTGGATCGAAGTAAAAATTAATTTTGGAGTGCGTTTGGAGTGCGGCTCCTAGCCGCCGCACTCCAAATGCCGCATTCCAAAGGAGAACTGAATATGCCTTTATACGACTGGAACAAAATGGAACCCTCTGAGATAACAGCCGACTATCTGCAACGAGTTGCGACTGGTGAGAACGTCACGATCTCGAGACTCGAAGTGAATCGCGGCTCAACCAGCGAACCTCATAAGCATAAAAGCGAAGAGGTGGTTGTCGTTCTCAAAGGCGCATGGCGTTTTCGCCTGCCTAGTGGAGACGTGACGATTACCCCGAACCAGTTGCTGCTGATTCCTCCCGACGTTGAGCACTCCTCTGAAGCACTCGAAGACACGATTGCACTGGATATTTCTGTTCCCATTCAGAATTCAAGCGAGGCCGAAAAAAATCTGTTGGTTGAGGAAGATCCCGATCAGTATCTCTGGGCAGTGTGATGAGGTCATAAATGTCTTTCGCAGAAACTAAATGGGTTTGGCTGAATGGAAAGTTCGTCCCTTGGAGCGACGCTAACTTTCATGTCTCTGCTCATGGATTACATTACGGCAGCGGAGTATTTGAAGGTGTGCGCTGTTATGAGACGGCTGATGGTCCAGCGGTCTTTCGGTTGGACGATCACCTTCAGCGACTCTATGCATCGGCTGAAGTTTACGGGCTCGAGATACCCTTTACTCGGGAAGAGCTCGCGGAAGCAACGTGTGAACTGATTGAGCGCAATCACTTTTCGAGCTGCTATGTTAGGCCAATCTGCTTCTATGGCAGTCAGAGCCTGGGCCTACATCCCCGTAACTGTCCGATTGAGGTAGCCATTCTCGCTTGGCCATGGGCGCCTTATTTGGGCGCGGAGGGTTTGCAAAACGGTGTTCGTGTGACCGTGTCGCCCTGGAAAAAGTTCCATTCACAGATGATGCCCACGACTGCGAAAGCCTGCGGTCAATATCTGAATTCGATTCTTGCTGTGCGCGATGCCGTGAAGCGAGGCTTTGATGAAGCATTACTGCTCAACGCTGAAGGACAGGTTGCAGAAGGCTCAGGAGAAAATCTATTTATTGTCAGCGGTGGCAAGATCGTTACTAATGATGATCGTCACTCGATCCTGCTGGGAATAACCCGCGACTGTGTGATCCGTATTGCGCGCGATCTGGGATATTTAGTTGAGGCGAGGGCGATCCGGCTCCACGATCTGCTGACAGCAGACGAGGCATTTGTCACCGGTACAGCCGCAGAGGTCACGCCCATTCGTGAAGTGGACAATAGTCGCATCGGTGATGGCATGCCTGGTGCAATCACAGCTCAAATCCAGAAACTGTTCTTTGACGCCGTAGCTGGTCGAGCACTCAGGTATCAGCATTGGTTAACGCCGATTGGAAGAGCATCGGAGGTTGCAGTCTAATCATGGAACTAATGCAACTGGAAATGTTTGTTGCGGTGGTAGAAGAAGGCAGCGTGAACAAGGCCGCCGATAAGGTCTGTCGTACGCAACCGGCAGTAAGTATCGCTCTCAAGAAACTCGAGATGGAAATTGGGTCACCGCTGTTCGATAGGTCTCAACGATACGACTATCAGCTAACCCCGGCAGGCGAACTCCTTTACTCCTACGCGACCCGTTTGGTTTCAGTGCGCGATGAGGCGGTCGCATCGCTGAGGGATCTCGTGCATCTCCGACGTGGTGCCGTGCGCATTGGCGCGAACGAGAGTACAAGCATCTATTTGCTGCCCAAGATAACTCAGGCATTTCATGAACAGCACCCGGATATCGAGATCGAAGTTACATGTGGCCACTCCGAACAGTTGTTGATGTCAATGCATCTGCGCCGCCTCGATATAGCGCTGTTG
The DNA here is from genome assembly GCA_035283645.1 of Pyrinomonadaceae bacterium. GTDB lineage: Bacteria > Acidobacteriota > Blastocatellia > Pyrinomonadales > Pyrinomonadaceae > PSRF01. Next base: position 8,289 of record DATETN010000042.1, on the reverse strand, counting down.
GCCCATCTGCCTGAAGACCACGGGCTTGATGCGCGTATCATCATGCGGGATGAGTTGGTCGTGATTGCCAGCCCCCGTCACCGATTGGCCCACGTTAATAGAGTTCAGATAAAGGATTTGGAGAAGGAATCAATCATCACTGAAGGCGCGCCTTCGTCGGTGCATGAGAAGGTGGTCGAGGCCTTTCGCTCACACGAGACGCCGCTGAATGTGCAGGTAAAGAGCGCCACGATTGAGACGATTAAGCAAATGGTGGCGAACGATGTGGGAGTTGGTTTTGTGCCGCGCATGTGTGTGAGACGAGAGGTCGCTAGAGGGGAACTGGTGATTCTGTCAGTTCAGGGTCTGTGTCTGGAACGAAACCTCTGGGTGGTTCGTCGCACTTCAGATGTACATTCGCACGCCGCACTGGCGTTTATGAGGGTGGTTAACTCGCTTGCGGAAAAGCTTGATCTGGAGGAGAACGTCAACCAATGTTCGGATCGAAATGCCGGTGACGTTATCGAACTCAAAGCCCGTAAGCAGGTATGAGGACATAAGGTTCCGACATTTCGTGTACTTTCGTGTGGCTTCGTGGATCGTATCGCTATGTTCAAGATGGAGGAAACATCTTCCGATGACGGTGGCATTACCGGCATCATTTTCATGCGACCCGACGGCATGTTCGAGGGTCGCATCTATCGTAAACAGCTGCCAAACGTGCAGGACCATACTCTGCCAGAGAATTCTGAGTTGTGTATCCTGACGGGAACGCTGGCCCAAGCGCGTTCAGTTGTTCATGAAGAACTAGGCTGTGATGGAGAGCGCTGTACCTACTGTAAGTCCTCCTGACGTCATCACGCTCGCTGATGTCGAGTCAGCCCGTTTAAGTATTGCGCCCTTTATCAATCGAACTCCTCTTATTCGCAGCCACACGCTTAGTCGTCTGCTGGGAACGAATGTTCATCTGAAGCTGGAGATGGTGCAGCGCACGGGCGCCTTCAAGGTTCGCGGCGCCTTCAATCGAATGCTCGCGCTGTCTGATCTTGAACGACGGTCCGGAGTCGTAGCTGTAAGTGGTGGTAACCATGCCCAGGCCGTCGCTTGTGCAGCGCGCGATCTCGGTATTAAGGCATTGGTTTTGATGCCAGCCTGCACGCCGGATAATTACGTGAGGTCCACGGCAGATATGGTGCAGAAGTTTTGCTTGTACCGACCCTGGCTGAGGCGTTCCGGCGCGCTCGTGACTTTGAAAGAAGTGGGTTTATCCATGTGCATCCATTTGATGACCCGCTCGTCATTGCGGGACAGGGAACACTTCGGTCTTGAGATTCTGGAGGATGCCCTTCGCCTGCTTTTGGAGCGTGCAAAAATTGTGACTGAACCCGCAGCTTTTCACTGATCCCATAGGCTCAACACGGATTTAAAGCGGCGGCGCGTCGCTCGGGCTCCTGCCGCCGCACACGAAAAATGCCAAAACTCAGAAGCAGAGCAATCACTGAAGGCGTTGAGCGATCACCCAACCGGGCGATGTTGCGCGCCGTTGGTTTCACTGACTCGGACTTTCAGAAGCCAATCATCGGCGTTGCCAACGGCTACAGCACCATCACTCCCTGCAACGCCGGTTTGAACGAATTAGCCAACCGAGCGGTCGGTGCCCTTCGTGATGCCGGCACCATGCCTCAAACCTTCGGTACGATCACCGTTAGTGACGGCATCTCAATGGGGACGGAGGGGATGAAGTATTCACTCGTCTCGCGCGAGATCATCGCCGACTCGATTGAGACAGTCTGTCAGGCCCAGCAACTCGATGGACTCCTGGCGATCGGTGGGTGTGACAAGAACATGCCGGGAGCGATGATTGCCATCGCACGGCTTAATATTCCTGCCATTTTTGTTTACGGCGGCACGATTAAGCCGGGACATCACAATGGACAAGACTTGACCATCGTCAGTGCGTTCGAGGCTGTTGGTCAGTTCTGCGCAAACAAGCTCAGTGACGATAGTCTGTTGAGTATTGAGCGAAATGCTTGTCCCGGCGTCGGTTCGTGCGGTGGTATGTACACGGCAAACACCATGTCCGCCGCGATTGAAGCGATGGGTATGAGTCTCCCTTACTCCTCAACCATGGCGGCAGAAGACGAGGAGAAGAGAGAGAATGCAGCGTTCTCAGCACAAGCAGTGGCCAAAGCAGTACGAAACAATCTATTACCACGCGACATTCTCAGTCGGCAAGCGTTTGAAAATGCCATCAGTGTAGTCATGGCTGTTGGTGGCTCAACGAACGCGGTGCTTCATCTACTCGCGATCGCTCACGCTGCCGAGGTCTCATTGTGTCTAAATGATTTTGAAGAAATTCGTTCACGTGTGCCGGTGCTTTGTGATCTGAAACCTTCGGGTCAATTTGTGACGACGGACCTGCATCGGGCCGGCGGAATACCACAAGTGATGCGCATGTTACTCGATCATGATTTGTTGCATGCCGGCGCGTTAACCATCAATGGTGAAACCATTAGTGACGTCCTTGCGGATGTGCCGTCAGTACCAGTCTTTTCACAGCAAGTAATTCATCGATGGGAGGATCCGGTACAGACTGAAGGGCATCTGGCAATCCTGCGCGGGAATCTGGCCCCGGAAGGCGCGGTCGCAAAGATCAGTGCTGATAAACAAAGAAGCATCACCGGTCCTGCTCGCGTGTTTGATTCAGAGGAAGCCTCTTTGGCGTCGATTTTAGCCGGAAGTATTAGGCTCGGTGATGTAATTGTTATTCGTTACGAAGGACCAAAGGGTGGTCCAGGAATGCGCGAGATGTTGGCACCGACCTCGGCTCTGATTGGCGCCGGGCTTGGTGGGTCAGTGGCGCTGATTACTGATGGGCGGTTTTCGGGCGGAACGCATGGAATCGTTGTGGGCCATGTTTCACCAGAGGCGGCTGTAGGTGGTCCGATTGCGTTGGTCAGAGAGGGCGATGAAATCATCATCGATATTAAGTCTCGTCTGATTCAGTTGAACCGGCCCGCTGAGGAACTTCAGCGGCGACTTAATGAGTGGACTCCGCCGCCTCCTCGTTACAATTCGGGAGTGCTTGGGAAGTATGCGAAGCTCGTCTCCAGCAGCAGCTTAGGTGCAATTACCGATCTCTAACTATACGTAAACGTGTGCGCGCATTTCAGATAAGGCGCCTTTGGAGCGTCTATATAGATAAGGTCAGCAGTCAATTCAGCGCGCGCTCGTCTAGCTGCAAACTCGTGGCACCGACGGTCGTCCGGTGGCTTGATCTGGTTGTCCTGAAAGCGCGTTGATGAAGTACCTCTTGTCGACAATCACACTCGCTGGCCTGCTATTCGCAAGCGCAGTGTCGTCGCATGCTCAGAATATTGCCGTCTTGCGGTACGCAACAGATAGTACGATTGGTTTACACGACTCTTATCACCCCGGCTATGTGCGGTCCTGCTACTGTAGGCGCGTTGCAGAAGCGCAATGTGGTGGTGATACTGAACCTCAAGTTCAATTCGGACGCCACGAGGTTCAGTGTCAGCCGCTTACCTCACTGCCAGCAGGAAATAGCAATAAACAATTCTCGTATCGGGTGACGCTGAAGAATGAGGGGCTGAAGACTATTCGAGCAATTCAATGGGAATACGTCTTCCTCGATCGAGAAAGCGGCAGAGAACTCGGAGGTCGTAGATTCGTCACCAAGGAGAACATTGCGCCGGGAAGACAGAGGACATTGGAGGAATACACTCCGCATCCTGCCGTTAAGGCGATAGGTATCAAAACTCTTGCGCAACCCGATGGAAATCAGTTTATTGAAAAAGTCAGGATCAAGAGAATTACGTATGACGATGGGTCGATTTGGCAACAAGCGGAGCGTAATAATTAATGAAATGGACCACGTTAACGCCCGGAAAACAAGAGCAGTGGTGTGGTCGGATGTCTGGTGGGTCAGAAAGAGCTGATTGAACAAGACGTACGCTTTGAACTGTGCGGTACGAAAAACCCATGCATTGGCTCTTGCTATTGTGCCTCTTGCTCTCATTTTGTGTCGGAGCAGCAAGCGCCCAGAGTCCTTCAACCACCGGCGAGCGAACCGATAACGAGACGGAGAAGTTTGATAAAGACGGGTTGACCTTTGACTATCAGCGAAACTGGACGTTGTCTTATCAAAGCAACGCCAGCGCACAACAACTCGTGCTGACGGAGCCGAAACTTGATGCTCAGATAATGATCGTCGCATTGCGCGGCGAAGTCACCAATACCGAGGAAGAGGAGCACGCGAAGACAGCCCTTATAGAGCCGTCAATCAATCGATTGCTGAAACAGTACTATGATGCTGGAATCGAGGTTCAACGAGTTGCCGCAAAAGGGGGCGTGGGTGATTTGCCTGCGGAAGGGGCGCAGCTGCGATTTTCTGTCGACGGGCAGGCAGGAACAACAGATGTCTTCTGGCTGGTGATTAATCAGCGATTGTTGCAGATGTTTTTATTAGACCGGAGAAAACTGCAATGCAAAGCGTCACCTGTTGGGATCTCATTCGAAGCAGCTTGAAAGTTGCGAAGCCTAAATAGAGACGTGCGTTTCAGGGTTTCGCGATCACCCACGTCAAATCGCTTGCCAGTGTGCACCGTAGAGCAGGCAGTGGCACTCAGGCACGGAAGAGTGACCATTGTTTTGTGGGCCAAGGTTACACGGCATGGATTTTGACGTGGGTTTTAATATTAAGGACAGATGATTAGTTCATCAGAGAGACTGTCAAACTTCCAATACGCAATTCGCAATGTTGTCGATTCCGCTGAACGACTCGAGCGAAGCGGTCGTTCTGTGTCTTATTTGAACATTGGTGACCCACAGATTTTTGGCTTTCGACCACCAGAGCATCTGATCGAAGCAGTACAGCGGGCCGTGCGAGACAAATTCACGGGTTATACGCACTCCGCAGGCTTGCTTGAGGCTCGCGAGGCTGTTGCCACCTACGCTACTTTACTCGGATCTCCACTAACTCCGGATGATGTGATCTTAACCAGTGGGGCTTCTGAAGCTGCCGATATCGTATTGACAGCTCTCTTGAATGACGGCGAAGAAGTACTGCTTCCTGCACCCGGCTATCCGATCTATCCGGCAATTTTAAGTAAGATAGGCGCCACTCCGCAGTATTACCGACTGAACCAAGCCAGGAACTGGCAGCCATCAGTCGATGAAATAGCTTCACTGATTAACGAGAGGACGAGGGCAATCGTCTTGATTAATCCGAACAATCCCACGGGATCGATCACGCCGGACGTCGTGACCTCGCGAATTCTAGCGCTCGCTGCCGAACATGATCTCTTGGTGATATCGGACGAGGTCTATCGCGAGCTGTGTTTTATACCGGCGCCTTCACCCGCTTCAGTTCTTGCGGATCAATTGGGAACTCCTCTAATCACCCTGGAAAGCCTGTCGAAGACCCACTTGGTGCCCGGTTGGAGAGTTGGTTGGATGCGCTTTTCTCAATCTCACAAGATGCGAGACTTGATGGGTGCGATTACTCGCATTGCGAGCGGTCGTCTCTGCGCGTCTGCGTTGGGCCAATATGCAGTGCGCCCCGCTCTAACCGGTGACCGGGGATTCCTGAATTCGTTCATCAATGAAATCAAAACTCGCCGCGATATCGCAGTTTCACACGTACGTAATATCGAGGGTCTATCATGCACAACTCCCGATGCCGCTTTCTATCTGATGGTGAAAGTTGATGTGCCAGATGGGGTTTCTGATCACGAGCTAGTAATGGAGATGCTCGAGTCGACAGGCGTGCTCACGGTTCATGGTTCAGGATTCGGATGCAACCCATCAGAGGGTTACTTTCGCATCGTGTATCTCGCAGAGCCAAGCTCTCTCGCTTTTTCCCTTGCAAGGATTGGTGAGTTTATCACGCATCTGAGGGCAAATCCGTCAATTGCATTGGCGGGTTGAGGTGGTGACATTAGTTGAATCAATGGCTTAGTTATGAAAGAGATGAACACAGCATTTCGTTCGTTATCAACTGTGCCTAGTATCAAGACTTCTCTCCCTTCGTTAGACAACCGTTTGCTCGCAGCCTTACCGCGTGATGAGTATGAGCGCTTTTCGTCAAGGCTCGAATCAGTCAATCTGCCAAAGAACCGAATTCTCTACGAGGTTGGCGATTCCGTTCGGCACGCATACTTTTTCAATGGCGGCATGACGGCAATGCTGGCAATCAATCAGGATGGCCAAACTATAGAAATCGGCATGATGAGTGACGAGGGGTTTATCGGCACCCCAATCATTCGTCGTGTTGGAGTCACTACTTGCCGTGTGATGACGTTGCTGCCTTGTAGTGCCGTTAGAGTGCCAGCCGAGCATCTGCTGGCGGAGTTCAACCGGGGCGGAAAGTTACAGCAGTTGCTGCTCAGGTACAGTCACGTAACCGAAACCCAGATGGTCCTCTCCACTGTCTGCAATCTATTCCACTCAGTCGAAATGCGAGTTTGTCGCTGGCTGCTTGTAACACACGATTGCTTAAAGACCGAGAGCTTCGATTTGACGCAGGAGAACATTGCAATCATGCTGGGTAAGCACCGAAACCGAATCAGCGTAGCGGCTGGTGAGTTACAGAAACGGGGTTTGATTAATTACAACCGTCGCGGGCGGATCACTATCATTGATCGCAAAGCGCTCGAAGCCGAAGCCTGCGAGTGCTATCGACTAGTGAAAGAGTGTGTTCGTGATGTGTTTAGATGATGCCGTCCTCAACACATTCGAAGCATACGCCTCAAAACCTCAGTGCCAGTTTGCTGCGCCGTGTGGTAATCAAGCTCGGCACCAACACGGTTATCGATAGTCAGAATGAATTCAATGCCGCACGACTTGAGCCGCTAGTCAGTTCGATCGCCACGTTCAAACACCAGCAGCAACGACAGATTGTGTTGGTGTCATCCGGCGCAGTCGGTATGGGAGCAGCACGTCTGGGTATAAGCAAGGCCCGATTGCATGACGTTGTAATGCGCCAGGCCTGTGCGGCGGTCGGACAAAGTTTACTCATGCAATCTTACGGGCAACTGTTTCGGGCGCATAAGATCAAGACTGCTCAGTTGCTGGTAACGGAACCGGATTTTGCGGGTCTACAACGCCATGCAAACCTGCGACATACGATAGAGAAACTTCTAAAGCTGAATGTGCTGCCCATTATCAACGAGAACGATGCCACGTCTACCGCCGAAATCGAGTACCTTGACAAATCACATCGCGTGTTTAGTGATAACGATCTTCTGGCTGGTCTGGTTACTAGCAAACTCGAGGCCGATGCTCTGATCCTCCTAACGAACGTCGATGGGCTGCTCTTTAGAACCGAAAATGGTGAAGAATTGATTTCCACAGTTATGTCCATAACTCCAGAGCTTAGACAGCTCGCTCGTGGTCCCTCTCCGAACGGACGCGGTGGCATGCTTACGAAGCTCAAAGCAGCCGAGATTGCTATGAGGACTGGAGCCTTGGCCATCATTGCCAATGGCACTCGGCCAGATACGCTATCGCGAATCTTTGCCGGCGAAAGTGTGGGCACCAGGTTCATTCCTGGCGCATGTCTTAATGGCAAACGACGCTGGATAACTTATATCGCAGGCGTGCAGGGTCGCCTGGTGGTTGACGATGGAGCACGGGATGCAATCCTCGCTCGCAAGGCCAGTTTATTGATTTCAGGAGTGACAAGACTAGAAAAGCCTTTCAATACACGCGACGTTGTCAGCATCGTTGATAGTACCGGGCGCGAATTCGCGCGTGGAATTACTAACTGCAGCAGCCGTGAAGCACACTCTCTCATGAAGAAACGGGCGAGCAAATCCGGAAAGCAGAGTTATTCGAAAAAAGGCAAAGTGCTCGTCACAAGAAACAACATCGTGATCCTGTAATGAACGCCACACTCACTTTGGAGCAGCAGGTCATAAAGTCTATAGTCCGTCGGGCTCGAGCAGCTGCGCATCGCCTCGGAACGCTGCCGGATAAGATACGGCGAGACGCGTTGAATACGGCTGCTGATGCGCTGCTTAGTCGCAAGGCTGAGATTCTCAGCGCCAACGTGCTTGACACCAGGGCCGCTATGGACTTGGTCCAACAGCATCGGTTGAGCAGCGCAAGTATCGCTCGTCTGAAGACTACCGAGCAGACCATTTTAGATATGGTGTTGCGCGTGCGAACAGTTGCCGCGCTTCCAGATCCAATCGGCTCAGTGTTGGAAGCAACTGAACTGGATCGTGGTCTTAGGCTTTACAGGGTATCGTGCCCGATTGGAGTGATTGCTGTTGTGTTCGAGTCTCG
>DATETN010000041.1:0-206914 GCA_035283645.1 Pyrinomonadaceae bacterium | reverse complement strand
AATCGCACGGCGTTAACTATTGGTGGGGCGGCTTACGCGAGTTACGAGTATGACGTGGTAAACCGGCTGACGAACCTCGCAGACAGCGCGAGCCAGAACTTCGTCTACAGCTATGACGTGGTGAACCGTTTGACGAGCCGGAGTGCGCCGAATGGGGTGACTGCCAATTTCACTTACGACGGTCTTGATCGCTTGTTTGAATTAGCGCACACGAAACCGCCTGCTACGCTGGCTATCCATCAATACGCCTACAATAACGCGAATAACATCAGTAGCTGGCTGGGTTCATCGGGCAATCGCAGCTTCAATTACGACAATGCAGATCGGCTGACAAGTGTCCTGAAGATGGGCGGCAATGAGAATTACGGGTATGACGCAGTGGGTAACCGCCCCACGTCACATCTCAGCGCCAGCTACAGTTATCAGCCGTTCAACAAGCTCACGAGTACGACGACAGCAAGTTACACGTACGACAACTCCGGGAACATGCTCTCGAAGATGGATGCTTCCGGCACGCGGACGTTTGCCTGGGACAGTGACAACAGGTTGAAGCAAATCGTTCTACCTGGCGGCCTGACTGTTAATTACAAATATGATGCGCTGGGCCGGCGGATTCAACGCACGACGAGCACGGGAGCGGATGAAAGATTCGTATATGACGGCCAGGATGTGCTGTTGGATCTGAACAGCAGTTTGGCAGTGGTCACTAGTTACATCAATGGCCTCGGCATTGACGATCATCTGCGACAGACAAATACGGCGACCGGTGTCTCCTACTTCCTCACCGATCATCTCAGCACGACCACAACGTTAACGGATTCAACTGGCAACGTCGTTGAGACACTCGCCTACGACTCCTTCGGCAACAACACCGGCAGCACCCGCACGCGTTATACGTACACCGGCAGAGAACGCGATCCTGACACGGGGCTGCTCTACTACCGGGCGAGGTTTTACGATCCGCAGTTGGGGAGATTTATTTCAGAAGATCCTATCGGATTTGCAGGTGGAATGAACCCTTTCGCGTATGTAGACAACAATCCAATTGCGTTCTATGACCCATTGGGTCTGTGCCCCCAGATACCTGATAAGGGAGATCCAAGGAACCCATGTAACTCAAATTACCATTGGGCGGAATTGGAACGAGAAATGAAGTCGATCGGGAAAAAGGTCGGCGGCAGATACGATAAGGAAAGCTCAACCATAACGCGCTTAGGAAATGCGTCAATGGCCATGGTCGTGAGGAGGTTCCAGTCCGCTGGTTTTCGGCTCTTCTTTAGTCTCAACTCTGAACATCCGGGGGCTAATTTAGAACAACGTTGGATGAATGGAGAATCTGGCGATGGTCATTATTACCACGTTACAGTTGAGCCCTCAGCTTATATTACAAGACGAATCGAGGTGAGACCCGCCCCTCCCGGAGTTCTACCCGAGAAGGTCATCATAAAAGTGCCGGATCCAGACTCACTCCCGAAAAGGATAACTATTCACTGTGACTCAGCAGCTAACCATTCGCTGCACCACTTATGGTATGACGTTTTCCAAATGACTTGGCCTTAGAAAGCAGTGGTAACTTGCATCGGAGGTAAGTATGTGGCCAATTAGCCTACGCGTCGTTATCATGAGCACGTTAATCTCGTGCATTTACTTAGCCGCCTGCGAGCGCGATATGAGGGTGTCGGTTGATGGGAGGAACCCGCCCACATTTAAGCTGTCCGGAAGTGGTAATCTCATTTCCTTCGTCGTGATGGAGGTTCCACCCCACAATCAGACACAGAAGATCCAGCGAGAATCCGACAGAAACACAGTTTTATGGCGGATTCGTCCAGAACTGGAGGGCAACGAGATTTCTCGGATGCCGGAAATCACTTACGGCAAGGTCCCTCGCGGATTTGTGCAGGAGTTTCCGGTGAATGGAACACCCACTCATCTTACGGAAGGCAAAGTCTATGAAGTTGGAGGCACAGCTTACAACGCAAACGGGGGCTTTATCTGGATAAGAGTCGAGGACGATAAAGTGATTGAGGTTCCCATCCCGGGAAGTGCACCGGCCCAGTAACCTCCGAGCAGAAAGTATGAGGCAGTCTTTATAACTTTCGGAGCGCTTTGCCTTAGATTTTCAGCCCTCACCAGCCCGACTACAGCAACCAATACGACTCATTTGGCAACAACTTAGGCAGCACGCGCACTCGTTACACCTACACCGGCCGCGAACGTGATGCGGACACGGGCCTGCTCTACTACCGCGCCCGTTTCTATGATCCGCTACTTGGCAGGTTCATCTCCGAAGACCCAATCGGATTGAAGGGAGGCATCAATCTCTTCGCCTACGTCGTAAACAACCCTGTAGGGTACTCAGATCCGAGTGGCCTGTGTCCGCAGAACCCTGCAGTTACACCTGCACCAAGTCCGTGTCCACCCACCGGTGGGCGGCTCGCGAATGACCCAAGGGTTGTGCAAGCACTAAATCAGGCTTGGCGAGAGTCAAGAATCGGCACTCGTGATGGCGTACGTCGCGAACAAGGAGGATGGCTTTATGCACGTAATGGGCAAATTGTTGTTCGGCGAGCAAGGAGCGGGGGGTCTGCTATGATAAATCTACAGAACCCGCCGACAGTTCGTGGTGCGATTCTTGTCGGAAACTTTCATACACACCCAGGGTTTGCCGCGCAAGACTTTGTCCCTGATCCTTCAGTAAACGATCAAATTAACGCATTTTGGCGAGGTGTTCCGGGTTTGGTTATCTCCGAGGGCATGACTATAACCCCCTTTGGACCAAACAGACGAGGCAGCAACCCTAATGTTGCTTTGAACCCGTCTGATCCTAGAATCACTGGTTATCCAGGTAATTCAGTAAATACAACAGGTTGTCCTCCATAGATTCAGGAAGCAGGAATGAAGACCATCTGATGACTCTATTATCCACGCTGCAAAGCGGATGTATAGCTCGAAATCTCCCGTTCAGGAGGGATCATGAAGAGGACTATAATAACTCTATTAGCCTGTACCATACTTAGCGGTTGCGGTAGCGGAAAAGGAAGGTTGCAAGAGCATCCTCCAGATCAAGCAATGAAGAACGAAACAAATAATGAGACAGACAAAAAGGCAGCCGTCGGACTTGCAAAGGAACATGCTGAAAGAACCCATGGCTCGCTAGACGGATATAACATTGTTCCGTGTGAGCAAGACGGCTTTTGGCGCGTTTTCCTCGAACCAAAAAACACGAGTGTCAGTCAAAAGGGAGTAGAGTACGTTATCGGCAAACAGATCCGTCGGATAGTCAGTCAACGTGAACTTCCTTTGGCAACTGCGGGCGGCAGTAAAGAAAACGCGTCATCTAAGTCAGATATTAATAAAGAGGACGCCGTAGCCATCGCTAAAAAAGATGGTGTCGCTGCGTATGGCTCGTTAGTATCATACGATTTGATAGCTTGTGACTTAGCTAAGGTGTGGATAGTCATTTTCTCACCGAAAGAAAGCATGGATGGAGGTGGCCCAGAGTACGTAATCGACAAAGGAACGGGGAAAATCTTGGACAAAAGATATTATCAGTAAAGCTGTTCCACAGAACCCTTCACCAGTCCAACACCGACTCCGACTTGTGGAGTTAATCCGGTGACAGGAACACTGGGATTTACTCGTAACCCAATGGGGGCAGCCCGGACATATGCGTGCTTCAATCGGAGGAGATGGATGGTTTGGAGCACGCAGATCGGAGCAAAGACCACCAACACCTGCCGGCATTGACATTGCTGTTCTTAATACGACGCCGGTGGTGCATTTCTGCCGCGTACAGTCACCTTTGAAGGTCATACCCAGGGGATTCTCACGAACTTCGTGCAGTTTACGTACGACCTCGCCGGCCGTAGAACCAAAATCCGCGACCCACGTGGCAACGAGACCAACTTTGCCTATGACGCTGCATATCGTCTCACCAGTCAAACCGACGCTTTGAACCACGCGACGAGTTTTGGTTACGACCTGATGTCGAACCTCATCTCACTACGGATGCGCTCGGACGCGTCACCGATTATGAGTACGACGACTTCAATCGGCTGCAGAAGGTCGTCTATCCACCGGCTTTCTCGGGCTGGGCGCGCTTGCGGGAGACGAGCACTTACGATGCTGGAGGGAATGTGACCAAACGGACTGACACCGCCGGCAGAGACACAACTTCTCTCTACGACACCACAGATCGGTTGACAAGGATCACCGACCCCGCTTTGCAGGCAACGCAGTTTGAATACAACGCCCGGTTCAAGCTGCGCTGTCATCCATTCGAGTTCTTTGTGCATCTCTTCAACAACCTTGGCTCGAAAGATATTTAAGAGGTATCTCGATGTTAGCCGCTGAACGCACAGGGGCTTAAGGCATCCCCCAACTCTAATGTACAACGAACGAGAAAAAGAATTGCGCAACGGGTTGCATTTCTGTGCGCGGTTCGTTAGGCAAAAGCTGAAACTCCACGACGCTAAAGCTGTGGTATCTCCCGCATTTCTGTGTACGGTTCGCTAGGCAAAAATTGAAACTCCACGACGCTAAAACGTGTGGTATCTGCCGCATTTCTGTGCGCGGTTCGCTAGGCAAAAAAGTGGACAGATGTTTAGGTTGTGGAAGCTTGCGGGTTCTTAACTCGTAGAGATTTTCGTCGCCTTAATTGATACCAGCGGCTCGATGCCTTTGCGGCAGTCTCAATGACTTCACGGATTCTCGGTACCGCCTCAAGGGCAGCCTGATATCCTGCATCAAGCAGTTCATCGGCTCGAGCCATCTCGTCCCAACGGATGTGACCCACGCTCGGCTTTATAACCGCGTCAGCATGCTGCAGTTCATGAAGCGAGACTGTTCGCTGAACCAGGAGCATCGATTGCAAAACGATTCCAATTATTGAGAGGGATGGGCCAAGGAACTTTGCGCCCTCGGCGTTCACATCAACCGCTATAACGATATCGGCGCCCAGCGACCGTGCGACGCTGGCGGGAATGTTGGCCACCAAACCACCATCTACTAACTGCCGGCCGAATTCATCAATCACCGGCACATACCAACCGGGAATACAGCAACTGGCCCGAATAGCGAAAGGAACATCACCCTCATCGCGCATCACAACGGCTTCCCCGTTTTGTAGATTTGTGGCGACGGCCGCAAAGGGAATCCGTAAGTGCTCAAACCGGGAAACTGGAAGGTGTTCCTTCAAATATTGCTCCATGCGCTCGTTCGACTGCACCCCAAGACGAGAGACTGTCATTTTGCCCACGTCACGCCAACGCAGGTTCCGAGCAATCGCTTCTATTTCAGCCAGCGGCATCCCCGATGCGATCGCGCCACCAACGAGGGATCCAGCCGATGTGCCGGCAATGCAGTGAATCGGAATGTCGTTCTCGGTTAGTGCGCGAAACACACCCACGTGCGCGATGCCCCGGGCGGCGCCGCCGGAGAGCGCCAAGCCAATCTGCGGATGATTTGAGCTAGAACGACGCATAAAACTCAATGGTTAGTTGTTTGTTGTCGGTGGTTAGTTGGCCTCTAGTCCTCGGTCTTTGGTCCTTGGTCTTTGCTCATTGGAATTCGACCAACCACGAACCACCGACCACGAACAATCAACCACCAACCACTAACCACAAACGAAGAGGCTACACCTCACTAAGAATTACAATCTCCGCGCGGTCCCGGGCTCCGTCGAGAAAAGCATCCGTATCAGATTCAATCTTTGCCTCCGTCAAGATTCTCTCAATCTCTGCACGGGCCTCTTCCAATGTTGGCACGATCATACCGCGACTGCGCAGACGTGGCGCAAACACCTGTTCATAATAGTCCGACAATTCCTTCTGCGTGATTACAACAAAGTTCCTAAAACGAAAGTTTAGATACTTCTCTATCCGCACTCGCTGGTCCAGAATCTCATTCAACTTTTCACTCGTAAGGCCCACCCGAAGCATACGTTGCTGCAAGGCCGCCTGGGATGGAAACGCCCGAACCAATTCATCGCGCGCTGCCGTGATCTCTTCCGCAGATGGAGCAATGGCAGGCAACTTTTCAGCCTCCTGCAGTATCAGCCTCTGGTCAATTAACAGGCGCAATGCACGATTAAGTTCAGCTGAACTCGGATTTACCAGAACCGTGTCTGGCTGCAAGGCCAACTGCCAGAGCAGATCCGAATACGTAATCAGACATCGAGAGCCACAATCGACCTGCCCGGTGACATTGACCGTCGCCACCATCTTGTCAACGACTTCCTGCGCCTGTACAACGGCCATTGTAACAAGCATGAAGATCACCCATAGAACACTTCTCATAACAAGCGCCAGGCTTTTTCCTTTGTCCCCATTAATATCCAGTATTGAAGGTCTCATCCCAGTGGCCTACTCTAAAACGTCTGTGTGAATCTGAAATGGAGCTGCGTTCGATTCAACCTGTAAATCGCTGGTGTGCCATCAAACCCGTTAGGACCGCGTTGCGGAATCAAAAACTCCGGCGGATTCAGCAGGAAGCCGTAATCAACTGCCAAAGCGCCACCAAAAGGCGTCTGGATACGGAATCCCAGTCCCACAGTGTTGGTCCAACGCGCCTTCAGGTTTTCGGCATTGATAGCCGCGACAACATCTCCCGGCGGCACTGGAGCGTCATCTCTCTTACCAAATAGGTCACTGGCCCGTCGAAAAACGTTGCCCCCATCGTAGAACGGAACGGCTTGAAGAGACCGTGTTAACGGAATACGGGCCTCGAGGTTCACTATGGCAAGTGCGTTTCCACCGACAGGCACTGTGAACGGATTGATAAAAATCTCGTCTCCGTTCTGATTTCGGAACAGCCCCTCGGGGATCACGACCTGTCTTGGGCCAGCTTCCTCAAAACCAAAGCCCCGCAGCGTAGTAGATCCACCCGAGTAAAACCTTTCGCTAATTGGCAGAGTGAGGTCGGTTTCATCAATTGTTCCGTTATCGTCACGGTCTCTTGGATTGAAGACATTTGCTAAACCCAGCGTTGCGTTGCCGGCCAAAACCGTTCCTCGCAGACTGTTGATCTTGTGGTACCTCCGATAAGTGGCTTGCAATCGACTGAACGACACGTTGCCGCCCAATTGCCTGAGTGCCACAGCATAATCGATGGAGAAGAAGTGCCCGCGCGTCGCGTCCACCTGGTTGTAACGACAGACCTCACCGGGTCGCCCCGGTTCATCGTCGTCTGCCGATCTCAACGGTAGTAGTCCCCTCTCGCATCGCTGGCGGGTATCGCGTACGAATGAAGTTCCAAGTCGCGACAACCGCACTGCACGATCCGGTTGCAGGATTGGCTTTACCAGCAGGCTCTGTAAATTGAACAGTCGAACATCTTCATAGCTGTAGCGAACAAAAAAGATCGTGTTGGTCCGGCGATCCAAAACGCGTTCGCTCTGCACGGCCGCGGTGAAACGGTTGATCGTTGGCTCGCCCACGCGGCCCCCGAACTCGTCGATAGGATTTCCCTCCTCGTCGAGGCGCTGCACGATGCCAAAAGTGCCGCGGTCAATCGCAGAACGGAAGAAGCGGGTGACGGTGGAGTCTCTTTGATACTCAAGAGTTATGGATAGTGGCGCAAACCTTCGTTGACCATAACGAGCGAAGCGCGGATCTACGTACTCAAATCGCAACAACTGCTGGCGACTACCTACCCGAAGCCGCATGGCACCGTAACGCAGCTTGTTCATCAGGTTCACATTGGCAAACTCCAATAACCCAAGCGCGCCGGTATCGGTGGAGTAACCTCCGCCGTAGTCCATTACCCGAGGCTTCTTCTCTTCGACGTCAATGATCACGTCGCGTCTCTTGAACCCGGATGCAGTCTCGCCCGCAGGTTCAGTACGAATGATTACCTGCCGGTAAGCATCCGTCAGATAAAGCTCGCGTTCAGCATCCGAGATTCGATCAGAGCGGAGAACACCTCCCTCGGTAAGCGGTATGGCTCTGAGAATGGCTTCGCGCTTCGTCTCTTGTGTACTAACGCTCCCGGTCACGCCATTTACTACAATGCGATTGATAAATACCTTGTCGCCCTCGTTGGTCAATGAGTAGATCAATCGCACCTGCTCGTCTTCCCCCTTGCGGGGCAGTTCGACAATCGAAAAATCCAGTTGAGCATTCACGTAACCGTCTCTGGCGTAGAGTGCTAGCAATCTGTCTCCGTCAGCACGTGCTTGCGAACGCGAGTAGGGGGAGCCAATCACCGTGCGCAACAATCGACGCAGGCGTTCCTCGGTGTAAACCGTATTCCCGCGGACCTCAACACCCGCGATTCTCGTGAGCCTCCCTTGAGTCACGTTGAAGGTAATAATCAGATTTTCCCCGTCGATGCTAACACCCTGAAGCACTTCGACCTCTGCATCGCGATAGCCCAAATCACGAATGTAGTTGCGGATCGTGCGCCGGTCTTGCTCAAGCAGCGTCAAGCTCGTGTAGCCTCGGCCATAACCGAAGAAGGGAATCAAACCGAGGGCGCTGGCTTTTTGGGTACGAAGCTCTTGCTCGATGTCTTCAAAAGAGAGTAGCTCGGTGCCAGTGATCCGAATATCGGTGAGCCGGAAGCGGCGACCCCGTTCAATCTGATATTCGATATCAACCGTGTTGCCCGACAGCGCGTCTGGATTGAGGTTTTGACAAGTCTCGCTGGTACCGTTTACACCTAAGTCCGGTAATACAGGTGTTACGGTGCAGACCGCAGTTACCTCAGCGAAAAAGTAACCGTCTTCCTGTAACTGATTGCGGATCCGGCGCTCGCCCTCAACAATGGCTGAAGGCTCGACACTTCCCTCACGCTTTACCGGCAACAACTCTCGCGCAGTCTTCTCGCTCATCTCGAAATCCGGAACAGTTACATTCACCCTCGGGCCGATCGTTCCGGTCAGTTCGATTCGAATCAGGTTCGTTTCGGGGTCACGCTGCACGCGCGCGTCTTCGAGGGAGGGGGCCAGGTAACCACGATCCATAATCGCCTGGCGAATTCGCTGCACATCCGCTGCCAGTAATTCCCGGGTAAATGGTGCGCCGGAACCCAAACTAAACGTAGGCTGAATTGCAGCAACATCAAAACCAGCAATGCGCACATCGAAACGATCAACGCGTGCCTGTTCTCCCGGCGTGATGCGAAAAGTGACTATTGCGCGGGTTCCAGTTGGATCCAACTCCTCCACCGATTCGACGACGGCATTGAAGTAGCCTCGATCCCTCAGGTAGACCTGAATTTCATCCGCATTGCGCGCAATGATCTGATTCGAAAATCTGGTTCCCAAAGGTGTGAGGTTTAGACGAGCTCGCAACTCATCCTCTGAGATAGGAGTGCCGGTAACCTGACCGATTTCAATATTGATGTCAGCTATTTGTACCTGGCGACGAATCACAAAACGAAGACCAAGAGGTTCGGTCCGACTAGTGTTGCCGGACACCACCTCCACACGAGCGTTAGCCACCCTTCCCGAGTCGAAAAGTGCCTGCAGAGAGTCGCGGATGCGAACAGCAGAGTACTCAGTGTTGGGGCTAACGCGCAGCAGAGTGAGAAAGTCGGCTTGCGCTGCATCATCCCGCGGTGAGCCCTCGAAAACTATCTCGATGGTGCCAATCAGTCTGCCTTCATATTCAGGGATTACAACCTCAGCAGCCACTGGGAAAGGCATTAAGAGGAGCATCAACCACAGCAATCGCTGCGCGGCCAGGTGGGCAAACCGTCTTACAACGGTTAGAAAGCGAGGAAGGGGTGGTCTCGTTATACATTGCCCGGGTAAGTCCGTGGCGTTGCTAATTTTTCTCTGCCCCATCCCTCAGAACCGCTTCCTGAACCGTATCTCAAAACTGAAAATGTTGTTGCGGGCGGTAAGATCGCGCGCCGACGCCTGCTCATATTGAGCGATGAAAAAGAGACGATCCGAAACGCGATACTCGAGCGCCAGTATTTGATTGGGGTCGGAGGCGACGTTGGTCGAGTACGTCACCGAGAGATCTCTGTTGATCTGCCTTCCGAGGGTCAGTCGCGCGGCCGGAGACGAACCTCCGCGACCGCTAATAACCGGATTGATCTCAAAACGAGTCAGACCAAACAGTCTACTGGTGGCCCGCTGAGCGGGAGCATTGATTAGGGCATCGGTCAGAAGACTGGTCGCTGTACCAAAACCCGACTGCGAAAGAACCGAAGTAGTGGTGTCCCCAGTAGCAAGTTGGCCGGTCGTAATCAGGGCAACGACGTCCGCTTGAGGTAACGCTGGATCAGACCGCACAGTCGCCTGCGGTTGTGAGAGAGGTCCATTCAATAAAACCGTGACCCGATAACCCCGGATTTGCGCCTCGGCTTGAATATTCAGAATCGGATCCGCATTTGGCCGCGCTGGAAGGTCCGCTAACGCTCGCACTATCTCATAACGATCGTTACGAAAATTCAAAGTACCACTGGTTGCAGTTACGCGCCCCGAGATTACGGGATCATTCACGGGGCCATTGATACGCAATGAGAGTGATCCAATCAGATCTGCGAGATTGTTTCTTACGACCAGCGCGTTTCGTCCTTCAACGCGAAGATCGTTGAACAAGGCTGTGCGGGTGAATTCAATCTCGCCACCCTCTTCGATCGACTCTTCCCTGCCGAAGTTGATCAGGTCTGCTAGCTCAATGTCCTCCGTGTATTCAGCACGTCGAACATTCACTACGCCACTAATAAGTTGTTCCCGCGAGGAACCCCTGATCTCCAGGTCGGTGTCAACATTTGAGCGGAAATCTTCGGGATATGGGACAGTAATGTCGTCGCCACGCACGTGGACCAGAAAGCTGCGCAGGGCAATGCCGTCGAGCAAAGCGCCTCCAGTGACAGTCAGCCGGCCGCCGCCCATCGTTCCATTAAACGATTCGATTTGCGCCTGGTTGGAATCAAACCTGACCACTGATCGCAAGTTAGAGATCATCCATCGCTCATTCCCGAGCAGTACGGAAACCGACGCGCCCGTCAGCGATGCCGTGCCGTTGAGTCTCGGGCTGTCGTAACTACCACCGACCCTCACAGCCACGTCTGCGGTTCCGGAGGAGAACACATCAGGGGAAACGCCGTTGAGCACTCTTAGGTTCAGCCGACCATTCACTGACAAATTCTGAGTGCCGCCGGCAGCAACGGCTAAGGTACCACCCAGCGTGATGTTCGTTCCGGGCCCGGTGAACTGCGTCTGATCGAATAAGACTTCGCGTCCAGTGAAACGTACGACCAGGGGTGTGGTTGCGTCCAACTGCACATCCTCAACCCTAAAGCTCAACTGTGAGAACGTTGCGGTGCCTTGCAAGCCAAGGGTGGAAAACTCGCGATCTTCATCAACAAGGTTACCCTTCAAAATAAGAGTCCCAGTCGCGCGGCCGGAAATCTTTACGGTGCTCTGGGGCAACGCGATACCCAATAATGTCGTTAGATCAGCATTGTTCAGTTTGGTTTCGATTGTGGCTGGCAGTTCCGGACTGGCAAGATTTACTTGCGCAGTGATTACCTGCTTATCACCGACTACACCCGTAGTCAGCGTCACGTTGAGTTGGTTGTTCTCGGTCCGCCCGACCAACTCAACGGTCCCTGCGGAACGGCCATTAATAGTGACGTCTCGCGCCTCTCCATCGAAGACTATCTGGTACGACGCGAAATCGGTTGACTGGAGGTTCCCTGAGACTTCACCGCTGAACTCTGCGATGCCGGTTACGTTTAGCAGACCGGGCCGATTCGTGAGGGCGGCGAGTCGGTTCAGCTGTACCCCTTCAGCTTTTCCGCGCAACTGGAATGACTGGGTCCTGGTGTTGTAAGAGCCGCTCGCAACGATGTGTCCGGCAGCAAGACGAGCATCGACCGTTTCGATGTTCACGTCTGAGCCACTGAACGTTGCGCGCGCCGTCAAGCTCTGAAGTGGCTCATCTGCCAACCTGCCTGGTCCGAAACTCAATTCGGCAGTTCCATTCATTGCGTTCGGAATTCCGCTAATTTGAATTCGGCCGGAAACGTCGGCTTGGGTGTTTCCCAACTGCTCTCGATTCGAGCGACTCATCGGCAAAACAGCCAATAGTGCGGCAGCATTCACACGATCAAGTACTGCATCGAGCGTCGTATTGTTGTTACCAAATCGCGGCGTATTCAATGTGAACTGCATTCCACCGCCATCGCGTTCCGTCAGACGCCCATCTGCGATTCGCAATTCAGTAGCGTTAGTTGTTATATCGGCTGAGAGTGAGCCGAGATCCAGACCATTGATGATTAACGATCCCAGGGTGAAGCGACCACCAACGTCGGGATTGCTCAGTCTGCCATGTAACGAGCCGTTAAAAGCGAGTTCACCGGCGAGATCAACTCCGTAACTGCGCATCTGCTCTTCAACTTCTGGCAACAGGCCGGACGAGATAAGAACCGTCTGCAACTCCGCTGCGTCAGAGGAGTTCACGGAAACTTCAAGATTTGAGTCACCAGCAAACGAAAACCCTCCTGTCGCATTGAGCCGCGTCGCCGGCGTAGACAGATTCATCCGCTCGATCTGGAACAGACCGCGGCTGGCTGTTATGTCAACTTGGCCCGTGAGGGGAACGCGCCCGGCCGCCGGATCTGCGGCGCCACCCGTGAACTCAGTGTTCAGCGTTCCGGACGCGAGTTCATAGTTGGTCCCAGGGAAACTGAGGTTGATCGTACCTGAGGCGCTGCCGGAAAGAGGAACAACAGTGCCGGCAAATGCGGTGAGTGGTCCAGAGACTTCGATGTTGTTGAAACGTGCATTGACCTGTGAAGTCGCACTACGCACCAAGGCAACTCTAGCGCTACCAGCAGCGCGCCCATTAAATATGTCAGCGACAAAATCATTTAGCTGGATCTCAGAACTCGTAGCGACTACTTGCGCCTGAACCTGCCCGAGGTTCATTCGGCCAAGCACCCCGCCACCAATGCTCAGGTCCGCACTGGCACGGTAGCGACCGGAAGGCTCAACCACAAACACTGGTCGAGCCAGCTTGACGTTGTCGGCGTGACCGTCAGCAAGTCTGACCGTTCCGGCATCGATATCGGCCGTGGTCCCTTCAATTCGCCCTTCACGCACCGAAAGTCGCACCCCAGCGATATTGATGTTTCCTATCTCCGCACCTGCAGCCGTGGTGGCGCCAACTTGAACATCATTAACTATGACGTTGGTAACACCACCGCGACTGTTGATGTCAATGTTGTTGGCCGTGACCCCACTAACTTGAGCGCCGGAGGCGTTTACCGTTCCTAACCTGACGCTGGCGATGCTCGCGGTCGTGCCGTCACCTTCATTACGAACGCGAATATCTGACGCCGTTACGCCGTCCGCTCTTGCTCCAGAAGTAGCAAGACTGTTTGCCCTGAACTGACTTGAAGACGCTGTGAGAACGCCATCATTCAGCTCTGCTCGAGCATCGCTGAGAATCAAACCCGTTAGAGTGGTTCCGTAGCTTCGTTCGGCGGCAGCGCGAAGTTCACCCATCCAACGGAAGTCCGTACCAGTACCAATTACATTTCCTGCTATCTGGACACCGTTAAGCTGAAATTCTCCGGCGCTGAGCAGTTCAGCCACTGCCTTGCCGTTGACCTGGTAGCTTTTGCCTTGTCCTGATCCCGCTGCGGTAACGTTCAGGCCCTGCAAGCGCACGCCATCCGCCGCCAGAGCGTCTGAAGTTATGGTGCCGTTGACCTGGTATTGATCACCTTCGCCTGTCACGGTCCCAACAAAGTTCCCGGCGCCACGCAGCGTCACGTCAGGGCGTACAACGTCGGAGAGTTGAGTCAGATCAACCGTCGATGTGACGTTCATTTGATAACGAAGCGCCCGCCAGTCGTCCATCGTGCCTTGGAGGCGTGCTTCAGCCACTGGTGAGCGAAGAATCAGTTCTTGGATTTCGGCCTGTGTCTGATTTATACGTGCGCGCAACTCTACTGCGATGTCGTTTACCGGCCGCCCGTCGTAAGTAAAAGTAGAGTTTGAAACTGAAAATGTAACAGTATTCATCCAACTCGCTTCCGGCGCACTCGGATCATCGGGTTGAATTGTTGCGGCGAGATTTCGGGCCTCGCCAGAGATCTCGTGCCGAGCGTCACCATAATGGATCACACCATTTATGATCTGGACTTTGGCGGTTGAGTAAGCGAACAGGATCCGGCGATTAGGATCCGGCGGTGGAATGTGGATGTTGCGGAAGTTGGATCTACCCTCTGCATCAAATGTCATCCATGCTTCCAGCCCTTCGATCTTCAACTCACGTAACTCGATATTTCGATTTAGACTCAGGGCATATAAGTCCTCAATTCTAATAGTTGCCAGCAAGCGATCGATTTTGCCAAGTCGCTCGTCCGAGGCCGAGTCATAAAGATCCAACCCTAGCATCTCGACAGTTTGAGGTGGAAAGGTAGTATGGAATTCTCGAATCTCAGCGCGAATGCCGTATCTCGAAAAGGTGTTTACGATCTGATTCGCGACGTAACGATCCACGTAGCCCAGACGATAGATTAGAAGGATCAACAGCAGTAAAGCCACGATCCCTACCGCCCCGGCAACAGACGCTATTACAAGGTTGCGCTGGTTCAGATAGCGGCGTCGCTTTCGCGCGCTTTGCAGTCGCTGATCGGGCGGCCGTTCGCTATTTTCTACGCTCATAATTCGTGACCGCAGATGCGGTCATGGTCCAACTTAAACTTGCAGCGGGAGAGAGAACCCAGAAAGGGTAAAACGAGCCTTACGAAAACTCAAACCGTGCTTTGGGGGAGAACGCTTACGTGGTTTGCTCTCTCTTCTTTCTTAACGGTCTGTTATCTGGCGAAGAACCGGTCTTAAGGTGCGCCGGTTCACCGAGAGAGACATTGCCAACAACTTCGAGCTCAAAGCCTTCCAGCGCGGCCACTTTGGGGGGATGATTTGATAAGAGCAGTATGCGGCGGAGGCCGAGATCGTGGAGGATCTGTGCGCCAACGCCATAATCACGGTAGACGCCGTACCCAGTCTCAAGGCTAGCATCCTGTTTCGTCAAGCTGCGTTCCTGCATCAGCGCATAGGTGCGCAATTGATTCACGAGATCCAGACTGTGTTCTCGCTGCCTGAGGTACAACACCACCCCTTGACCAGCTGCGGCAATCTTTTCGAGCGCCGTGTGCAGTTGAAAACCTGTGTCGTCGATGAGGGAACCAAACATGTCACATGTAACATTTTCCGTGTGCACACGAACAAGCACCGGTTGGGTTGTCTGGACGTTTCCCATCACCATCGCAAGATGGACATCGCCATTGATTACGTTCTCATAGGCAATCGCCCGAAAGCGACCGTAAACCGTAGGCAGATCTGTCTCTGCAGCGCGTCGGATCAGCAGTTCCTTGCTGATGCGATAGCGCACGAGATCAGCGACCGTGATCATTTTCAGCTTGTGCGTCGTCGCGAACTCCTTCAACTGCGGCAGGCGCGCCATGGTGCCATCCTCATTCATAATCTCGCAGATCACACCCGCAGGATACAAACCCGCAATACGCGCAATATCGACACTTGCCTCCGTCTGTCCAGGTCGCACAAGAACGCCACCTTTTTTGGCCCGCAAGGGGAAGACGTGACCCGGTCGGGCTAGATCCTGCGGCTTCGTATGTGGATCGACCGCAGCGAGAATAGTCGTGGCGCGGTCCGAGGCCGAGATTCCGGTGGTGATCCCTTTCCGAGCGTCAATTGAGACTGTAAAGGCGGTACCAAGATATGAGGTGTTGTCGGCGACCTGGGTAGTTAGATGTAGTTCGTCGCAACGGTCTTCCGTGAGCGGCAGACAAATCAGACCACGGGCGTGGCGAGCCATAAAGTTGATCACTTCCGGCGTGACCTTCTCTGCGGCGGTTACGAGATCCCCTTCGTTTTCGCGATCTTCGTCATCCACGATGATGATCATGCGACCTTCGCGAATGTCGGCGACCGCGTCTTCGATTGAGGCAAATGGCATTTTTAGCTGGGGTTTTATAAAGCTTCTCAGAGCGGAGTTATGTTAACCGAAAGCCTGAGGATTTGCGAAACGGCTCTTTGGAGTGCGGGAACGCGGCGCTAGGGAGCCTTGCAACGGCACTCCAAATGCAGCATCCGCTCAACGTATTTCGCAATTACGTCTACTTCCAGATTCACCTCATCACCAGGACGAAGTTGTGAGAAGTTCGTGACTTCCCAAGTCTTGGGAATTACTGCTATCTCGAAATACTCATCTGTTAGGCCAGCTATAGTTAAGCTTATACCCTCAACCGCCACTGAACCCTTGAACACGAAATACCGTGCGAGCTCTCGTGGGTAACTAATTCTAACCGTCCAGGAACCACCGTGCTCGACGACGTCCAGGAATCGGCCACGCGCATCGACGTGTCCCTGCACAATGTGACCACCCAACCTCGTGGTTGGAGTCACCGCACGTTCAAGGTTCACTGGGGCTCCTGGTTTCAGACATCCTAATGTGGACCTTTCGAGAGTTTCTTTTGAGCAATCTGCCGCAAACGAATCGGGCTTCAGATCAAGCGCGGTAAGACAAACGCCGTTCACAGCGATAGACTCGCCTTCGCTGGCTCCTTGAGTGACCGTATGTGCTTCGATGACGATGCGTGCATCTTCACCGCGCGGCTCTACATCACGCACACGACCTAACTCTTCGATGATTCCAGTGAACATTTACAATTGATGATTGACGATTTCAAATTGGCCTCTGCTTCACTCTAATTGATGCGTCGGACCAACTTATTATCCCGTAGTTCTGTTTTGTTCTATTTGCTGTTTTTTAATCTCAGCCAGCAAAAGATCTGCGAGACCTTCACTGATCAAGGAGTCCCAGAAGCACTGGGGCCAGGGAAAACAATATCATCCATCTCGGCTCTTGCTGGAATGTGAACTTGAACTTCATCTCGCAGTTCTTAACCGAACGATCTCCACCATCTTGGCACAGACTACTTCAATCGTCAGACCAGTTGAATCGATAACAATCGCGTCGTCAGCGATCACGAGGGGTGAATCTTCACGGGTCATGTCTCGCTTATCGCGGTCTTCCATCTCTGCAAACGTTTCAGCAAACGTAACATTGCGATGCTGCTCTCGTGTCTCGTTGAAACGCCTTTCTGCTCGCGTTTTAGGAGCTGCGGTTAGATAGAACTTGACGTCAGCGTTTGGAAAAACCACAGTACCGATGTCTCGGCCGTTCAAGACGGCTCCTCGACTTCCCAACTCTCTCTGCCGTTCCACCATCGCTCGCCGAACCTCTGGAATGGTCGAGATGATCGAAGACATATGCGTAACATCTTCAGTACGAATCGCGTCAGTTACGTCGCGCCCTTCCAGCAGAACTCGTAACGCGTCGGGATCTCCCTTCAGGTCAATGTCTATCCGTCTCGCCAAAGAGCCTACCGCGACGTCATCGGCAGCGTTGACACTCGATTCCATTACCGCCAGGGCTACCGCTCGGTACATCGATCCGGTGTCGATGTAAAGCAACTCAAACTCACGTGCCAGCAGACGCCCGAGCGTTGTCTTACCTGCCCCCGAAGGTCCATCTATGGCAATTATCAACGGCATAAGGCGCGAAACAGCGATCGATGGCTCAACTCAAAGAGGCAAAGACCTCATTAGAAAGCAGGGCGCCGCCTCGCGTTAGCCGGACGTAATCACCATCACTCTCCAACAACCCGGCCTTCTGAAACTGCACAAACTCATCGCTAAAACGCTCCCGTAAATCAAATCCAAAGCTTGCGCGAAATTCGCTCATCTTTAGTCCGCCCATCATTCTCAATCCCAGAAAGACAGCCTCCGCTCGGCTCTCTTCCTCAGTTAAGTGGTGTGACTCAACAACAGGAGGGCTGCCGCTGTGAACGATTTCGATGTAGCGGTTGAAGTCACGCTCGTTGGCCCAACGGTGCGAAACACCATCGTAGGAGTGGGCAGAACAACCAAACCCGAGGTAGGGCTGGTTGGTCCAATACTTTGTGTTGTGGCGCGACTCATAACCCGGCAAGCATAAATTGGAGATCTCGTAGTGTTGGTACCCTGCACTGGTTGCCTCTTCCAGCATCATTTCATACATCTCTGCAGCCAGGTCTTCGTTGGGCGTGGGCTGAATGCCTTTCCGAATGTGTTCCGCCAAAGGTGTCCCCTGGTGAACCTCCAGCAGGTAGAACGAAATGTGCTCTGGTCTTAGTAAGAGTGCTTCAGACAAATTACGCCGCCACCCCTCCAGTGTTTGGCCAGGAAGCCCGGCAATCAGATCCAAACTGACGTTATCGAATCCAGCGTCGCGTAAGTTGGCAAAAGTCTGTCGAATGTCCTCCGCCGAATGTGAACGACCGAGCCTTGCCAACTCATTGTCGTCGAATGTTTGCGCGCCAAAACTCACCCGAGTGATTCCGAGTTCTCTAAACCTGCTGAGCGTATTGACTATTTGATTGCGGGTGCGATTAACCTGTGGAGAACTCCCGGCACTGCCTGGATTCATCTCCATCGTCACTTCCTGAGACAGAGTAACGCTAAACCGATCCCTCACGGTCGACATTATCTGGTTCAACTGTTGTGGATCGAGCAGGGACGGTGTGCCACCACCAAAATAGATGGTGTCAACCAGATTCAGCGAGGTGGGCGATCGTTCAATCTCTTCCGTAAGCGCGTTCACATACGTAGTCGCGATGTTTGATTCATACATTTCCGTCGCGAAGTCGCAGTACGAACAACGTGAACGACAGAAGGGTATGTGGATATAGATACCGAGGGGTGTCATGAAAAGTTCACAAATTATAACACGCTGGTTTTACTTGAACGCTGTAGCTCCATGTACCAATTCTTAACGCCAATGTACCGTTTCCAGAGGCTGCCTGCCCCTAAAATCCCGTGTCTACGCGTTCCTGAAACGGCATGATGATTGAAGGCTTAAACCTGCGAAGGTTGAAGAAAGAGTGGTGATAAACGTCTCTTTCCAAACTGATTAAACATAAGGAGGCTTTCATGGCAGACGACAAACACAAGGACTTGAACAAGGATAAGGGAATGAATAAGGGTGGCTCCTATCAGGAGGAGCAGGGTCGGCAGCAGGCCCCGGGACGCGATCCAAGTCACGATCTAGCTACAGGCGGCCGCTCCGGTGGCGGAGTTCAAGGTAACCGCGGCGGGATCGACCGAGAAGACAAGGAACGTGAACAGCCCGGTAGTAAACAGAAAAACCAGTTCTAATCCCGAATCTTGATCCATTCAAAGGCGACAATCCCTGCTTTGTCGCCTTATTTTTTCTGTACGATCCACCAAATTCACACAAACCGTACGGCATAAGGAGCCTTAGTTCTTAGTGTAGGTTCGTGTTGTTTAGTGGATCGTATTTTTATTTCAGGCGGCGCACGCTACCGTCACGACTGAGACCCAGACGGCTTGCGGCAGCCACACGTTCAGCCTGACGAAAAGCGCGCAGGAAGTTCTCCCCCAGTATCTTTCGCACGTCAGTTTCACTGTAACCACGTTTTAGTAGCTCATAAGTTAGGCTAGGAAGCTTCGAAATATCCTCCATCCCAACGGGTAAACTCGGAACTCCGTCAAAGTCAGATCCGATGCCAACGTGGTCCACTCCGGCCACTTTGGCAACGTGATCAAAGTGATCGACCAACGCTGAAAGAGGCGTCGGTGGCAACGGATTTGCGGCGAGCAATTTTCTCTGCTCCTCCTCAAGTTTCTTTGGGTCGTCCTTATAACGCGCGCGCAACTCATCCATTTGTGGCATTAAACGCGATTCCAGCTCGCGTGCAGCCAACACAACTTTCTGATCTATGAAGCCCGGATAGAAGTTAATCATTACCACCCCACCATTTTTTCCGATTCGCCGCAGCAAGTCGTCAGGAATGTTTCGCGTGCGATCACCGAGGGCCCTTGCAGATGAATGTGAAGCTATGACTGGCGCAGTAGAGACATCCAGCACGTCACTCATGGTCTTGTCTGAGACGTGCGATATGTCTACCAACATGCCTATGCGATTCATTTCGCTAATTACTTCTTTCCCGAACTCCGAAAGCCCGTTGTGCTTTGCGGTGTCGCAACACGAGTCGGCCCAATTGTTCGTGTTGTTATGGGTCAAGGTCATGTAGCGTACTCCGAGCCGATAAAAGTCCCGTAGAGCCATGAGTGAGTCTTCAATAGCATGGCCGCCTTCGATTCCCATCAGTGCTGCAATCTTCTTCTGGCGTTTCGCGCGTCGGATATCGTCGGTCGAGTAGGCCATCATTAGTTCCTGGGGATATTTCTCTGCCGCGCGGTAGACATAGTCGATCATGTCGAGTGCGCGCCGCGCCGCGCCACCCCCAGTCGCATATTTACGATCGACATAGACAGAGAAGAACTCCGCCGTAACGCCTCCCTGCTTCATTCGCACCAAATCAGTGTGGTACTTGCCGGCCGACGAAACGCCGAGATCATAGTTGTCGTCAGTCATCATCGAGAGAATGTCGTTGTGCGTGTCCACGACGATTGCCTTCCGGTGCAGGTCAAGCGCCTTGCGCCACAGTTTTTCATCCCTTTGTTCGGACGACTGTTGGGCGAAGGAACTGTTACTGAGAACGATCAGAACGCAGATAGTGAGCAGAGTAATCGAGTTACGACGAAGCATTCGCGATGGCCTTTCCGGGAGAAGAATGCGGGACTTTCCGCCGCAATAGTGCAGATTAGGTGTAGGTCGCGTCAAGTTAACTCGGAAGGTCGGACAGCGGATGCGGTGCCGCGGACTCTGATAGGGCTTTGATGTGGATAAGAACGCGAGAGTGTATCCGGTGAATGATGAAGTCTGACCACAGTTGCCAGTACTTTCCAGGCCAAAATCGGTTCTCATACCAAGTTGTGCCTTCCAATAATGTTTGGCCCTGGGCAAGTGGGGTTAACCTAAACTCTCCTCTCCTTGAAACAAGGTAATGATCGAGATGCGGTGGCGAGAGCTTGGTATAAGGCGACCATTCCTCCATCACTGGCGGTTGAGCAGAAACATCAAAGGCAAGCCGGTGTGGTGCATCCCAGATGGTGATTGGCTCAACGAACGCCCCAGTTGAAAAGACACAGTGGCGCACGGCACTCACGCCAGAGCCTTGAATCTCGGCGCGCAGCGGATAAGCGATACCGGTTCGGAACAACAGGTCTTTTGGCACAGGCAGTTCAGCAAAATTAGTGACGTTCTTCCACACGATTTCAGGTGTGGCTTCGATGACCACAGACGTCTTCACTTCGTAAAGGGGTGACTTGGGGCCTTGTGCATGTTCCGCTGTGATGAACGAGGGGGTAAGGAAAACTGTAAGGGCCATTACATGGACTGATTGGGCCGCAAATGTGTCGCGCTGTTGCAGGACGAACCCTATGAAACCGCCAAAAAGTGAAAGAGGAAAAGCAAGGGGAGCCGC
Organism: Pyrinomonadaceae bacterium; assembly: GCA_035283645.1. Classification (GTDB taxonomy): domain Bacteria; phylum Acidobacteriota; class Blastocatellia; order Pyrinomonadales; family Pyrinomonadaceae; genus PSRF01. The sequence continues at coordinate 185,527 of DATETN010000041.1, read as the reverse complement.
CATTATCAGGCAGACGAGCCCTTCAACCGCGAGCATGAACAGTGCGAGCCCCGCAAATGAAACTGCAAGCGCGGAAACAGCCAGGCACCTGCCTATCGGTCGCGGCCGGTGAAACCCATACACAAGCACGGAGTTCAGTCCCAGAAAGAACGGTAAACCGACGAATATTCCCCAGCCATATTCTGCCAAGCCGTAGGTAGCCAAAACTGCGAAAGCCAGTGAAAGCACTGTCGTGGCCACGATCCCCGCAATGGCACTTCCCAGTTCGCTCTCGGGGATTATCCGCTCCAGTGTCTTCCGAAAGCCTTTAGGAGCCTTGAGAGAGAAGGCTGCTGACGGAACAACGCTGAGCAACAAGAAAAAGAGTAGGTTAAGAAAAGGAACAAAGAACAAGAGAACCAGCCAGGAAGGGAGGTTGGCGTCACGTAAGCGACGCAGAGTCAATGCCACACCTATGAAAACAAACGGTAAGGCGACCAGGAGGAGCACAGTCAGGAAACTGCGTTGCAGTCCCTTGATGTTCGTCAAGCCGCCTTCATCGAAAATCCAATAATTGAAGAGGGACCACTCAAAGCCGAAACTTGTGGCAATGAGCCGGTCAATGTTGTGTTTGGCGGCGAATAGGAGTGTCCCGATGAGAAAGTAAGGCGCCCGGCTTATGCGGCCGCCAAAAGTAAAAACATGAGGAGGATCGATACTCACGAGTTATTTGTGCGCCAAACTAAGGCAACCACTGAAATTTCAATGCAGGCAAAGCAATCTTCACTGTGCTTACGTCTTTACCTCGCAAAAAATCGACCATTGTCTGCTGCACTTGCGGGTCAACCAGCATACTCTCGTGGCCCGCATTCTCGATGATAATGTGCGTGCTGTTCTTGAAAGTCTTTCGTACTTCGTCCGCCTGGAGAGGCTGCGTGTTGTTATCAAGAACGCCACTCACGAAAAGAGTTGGAACATCAGTCTTTATCGGCGAGCGATACGCATCACCTAAATCTGGATTTCCGAATACATCACCCATCTCGGAAATCGGGAAGTTAACGATATCACCTAGCAGAGCGGCTTTGGCTTCTTTCTCGATCTGCTGCTGTCTGGCCTTGCTGGCGCCGGATGAAATGTCCGTTACCAGCGTCATAACCGAAATCCCAGCGCCGAATTGGTTGTAACGCCTTTCGACAAAGCGTTTAAGAATCGCATAATCACCTTTGTCCATCGTGTAGAACCAAAGTGGGAAAATTGGCAAATCATTGGTGTCACCAAGATCACGCATAATCAGGAACTGCAAGCCAACCTTTCCAACTTTCACATCGACCGGCTTTTTGGTGCGCTGGTCTGTGATCGTTACTGTTACCGGTTCTTTTTCCAGACGGTCGAGAACTCGTTTCAGGGTGCCCGTAAGGTCTGGCATTTTATTTCCGATCTCCGGATCCTTAGCGACGATTTCGGCAAGCCGTCTTATCGATGCGTCGGACGTACTGGGCAGCTTGTCAGTGTGATCTGGTCCTTCCGTTCCAATCAAGACAACGCGATTCAGGTTGTTGCCGTGATACCGAATGCAGGCCAAGCCTAAATGAGTGCCATAGCTGAAACCTACGAGATTTACCATTTCCGCACCCAGGGCTTTTCTCAGGTCATCTACATCGTGAGCGCTTTCAAGCGAGTTATAAGCAAGTATGTCTGCACCCAGAGAGCGAAAATGATCTGCGGCTGTCTTCGCACGTTCCTTGAATGCGCGTAAGGCGACTTCTCTATCAGCGAAAACATCCGTCGGAAGGGATTCTGTCGAACGGTGGGTAAGATTTGGTTTTGAGCGGCCCACGCCGCGCTGATCCAGCAGTATTACATCGCCGACTTCACGTAGCTTCTGAAACGCCCACATGTAATCAGGAACGCTGGCAAGACTGGTCGCCGAAGAGCCCGGACCACCATCGAGGTAAACCGTCGGATAGCCCGGTTTTTCAGCCGTGCTCTTGAGCCGAACAAAGAGCAGTTCAATTAAGTTCGATTTTGGGTTTTTGCGATTCTCTTTAACAATCAAATGCCCGCGTTCACCCTCAAGGGTTTGCCCTCCAACCTCAGCTTTAACGGCTTCAAACCAGATCTCGCCCTCTCTGCGGTTTGGCTGGTTCTTCACGGCTTGTGACTGCGCATCGACAAATAGAAGCGTTGTGAGGATTGACGCAACGCTAAGTCTCTTGAGTATACGGATTTTTCTCGTCGTGATTGTCATATCTCTTGAACTCCGTCGTCATGCTGCTCAACTACTGCGGTTGCACTCACTAATTCGAACATGCACTGTTCGATAGATAGATGCGACAGCTACCAACACACCTGACGGCAACCAAATCCACTTAAACTCGCTGATAATCACTCTCCGTCCCCAAGGGCTCAGGAATGCATCAACTCCGATAGGCGATACTTCAATTGGCCGAACTGGGGAGAAGTACCTCTCGTTCGAGAAAGGCGCGAACAAAGCGACGCCCAATCCGCCATTTGTTAGCGCGTCCAGAAGTGGATGTGACGCAGTTACTACAAAGAAGTAGCAGGCCAAGATCCACCAATGCCCGCTAAATAGAGACACTTCGCGAAAGAACAGCAGTACTACAACAGGCGAAAGCACTAAGGCAAATGGAAATGAATGTGTAAGGCCTCGATGGCCCAGCATGTGACTGTAACGAATATCGAAGACGAATGCGATCACATCAAGGTCAGGCAACATGGCACAACCGGCGGTTAGCAGCCAGAATTTCGTCGGCATTCCGGTAGGGGCAAACGCTTTACCTAAAGCGAGTGCGGCGACACTGTGAGAAATTACAGTTGGCATTAACTGGACAGGAACGTTTTCGTGTTGTGTCGTGTGGCTCCGGGGATCGTACCGCTCTCATTTAGTGCCCGAGCAGATGCGATAGCCCCGTAATTCCACTGTGGCGCTCAACATTGCCATTTGGATCTATAACTGACAAATTGCATCCGTGGCAAAATTCATTTACAAGCAAAGTGCAGAGTGAACGCAAACACCGCCTATGTCTATCCTAATCGCTGAAGACAATGTGGCCCAACGTAGCTATTTGCGCGAGATCCTCGAGCAGGAGTTTCCGACTCACACGCCGGTTCTCGAAGCTGGAGACGGCGAAGAGACCGTAAAGCTTGCCCTCGCCAACAATCCCGAGGTTTGCATTCTCGACATCCAGATGCCGAAGCTCTCTGGCGTAAAAGCCGCTCGTGCCATCTGGCGAGAATTTCCAAAAGCCCGCATCATTTTCTGGACCCAATTCCCACATGAGATCTACATCAATGAGATCCGCAAGATAGTTAAGTCAGTAGACCCACCACCCGCGTACGGTTTCATTCATAAGAACAATCCCGAGTCTCGCTTTCTACGCTTTGTCGCCGCGGTGCTGGAAGACGGCGCGGACATGATTGACCCGGCATTCAAAGACTCATTCAAGCGTCCACTGCTTACGGAGTTCGAAGCTGAAGCCCTTTACTACCTTGCGCTGGGTCTCTCGAACTGGGCCATCGCGCGCAAGTGCAGCCTTTCTCTTCGCGGCGTAGAAAGCCGTTTAGCCACACTCTATGAGAAGCTGTTTGTCTCAATCGCCGAAGGCACTCCACATGAGGCCTACGACAAACTCGCTTATAACGTCCGCACAAGGGCCTTCTTCGAAGCGTTGCGGCGCGGCCTCCTGAACAATGACGAGCTCGAAAAAGCCGCAAGCGAGTTGGAGGGGTGGATTGAGCGCGATCGTAAGAAATTCATTGAAGAGCAAAAGCTCAGCACCGAGACGTCGAACGTTGAAACGACACGACGGGCGGACAAGAAGTCACCGCCTCGCCACTGAAAGTGGTGCGCTCTACTCTCAAGCCGATAGATAGGCCACTACAGATGTGTAGGTCCGCATTGCTCAGCCTGGCTCTGATGTTCATGGTAGGAGTCGGTCTGGCACCTCTTGCGAGCTCGTCTTCCCAAGATCCCACACCGGGAGCCGAAGGATCTCCGTCTCCCAGCCCTTCCCCATCTCCCTCTCCATCACCATCGCCAACACCAGTGACGGGGTTGCATCAGTGGGGCGCAGTCACTCTTTTCCACGGAATGCCTTCTGATCGAGTCCGGGCCATCGCGCAAGGACCAGACGGATTGATGTGGTTTGGGACTGAAGGCGGCCTCGCAAAATTCGACGGCCGCCGTACCCAGGTAATTAAAGATCCGGCCTTAAAGGGAACACGCGTGCTTTCTCTTAAGTTAGACGCGGATGGTGCCTTGTGGATTGGTACCGACGCTGGCGCTGCCAGAATGGTTGAAGGCCGTTGGCAGGCGATCAATGAGACCTCAAATCATTCCATCAGCGCGATCATCAACCCGGAGCGCGGACGCGTGCTGATGGCGTCGGAGCAGGGGCAGATATTCGAGGCACTTACTAATGGTACTGCCGTGCAAGTTCGACGGCTGTTAGACGAACCTCTGCAGAGTTCGGATCGCGATCAACCGGGACCTTTGATTCTAACCAGCTTGGCGTGGATGGGTACGCAGTTGTATGCGGGCTCACTCAGTCGCGGCTTGCTTCGGATCGAGAACGGCACAGCCCGGGAAGAGCGGAATCGACAAGTTGGCTTTTTTGTCCGAGCGCTGAATGCCGACAAGAACAGCAATCTGTGGGTTGGGACGCGCGCACGGAGAGAAGAGCCAGGGGTCAGCGCAGGCGTCGCAGCTTCGATTAAGCGCAAAGACGCGCCGACCGGACCTGTTGCTGCCATTCAAACCATCGGCGACGCGGTGTATGTCGGCAGTGATGGTCGAGGTGTGTTTCGTTTTGAGGGTGATGAGGTTGAGCGTCTGACTTTTGACGGTAGTGCCGGCGGTTTGCGCTCAGATCGAGTGTACGCAATCTTCGAGGATCGCGAAGGTGTGATTTGGTTTGGCACGGACCGCGGCGTTTCTCGCTTCGATCCAAAAGCGCCACGGGTTGAAACCATATCGCAGTCGGCTGAGAACAACTTCGTTCGCACCCTTCTGCGTTCGTCGGGGGGAGTTTTAGTTGCAGGTACAAATCGAGGACTCTTTGTCTACAACGATGCTGCCCGTATTTGGGAAAGCGTAGCCGCACTGAGTAGACAAATCATCTATGCGCTGAGTGAGGATAGCTCCGGAACCCTGCTGGTTGGCTCGGCGAGCGGCTTTTACGTGAGCCAAAGTTCGCTGCAGAACAGTGCTCCATCAACCATTGGATTTACCCGAGTAGTGACCAGTTCAGGTAACCCGGACTCGATCGGAAGTGTGCGGTCCATCGTCAATTTTCGCGGGTCGATTTACATCGCCAGCTACGGGCGCGGAGTTGAGATGTTAAGCAACGGGCGCGTTAGAAATATCTGGCCCAAAGAGGTTTCAGCGGATGTTATTTCACTTTTCGCGGACGGCGATCAGCGTTTGCTTGTGGGCACGGCAAAAGATGGCGTTCTAGTCTACAACGGAGAACAGGTGGCGGCGGATAAGCAATTCGACGCTGCCAAGGGGACCGCCGTACGGGCGATAACGCGAACATCGGACGAGGTGCTCTGGTTAGCGACAGCGCGTGGTGTAATGGCGTGTCCGGCTAACGGCGCTTGCTGGTTGATTCCAAATACTGGCGACGCGCGTGCACTAATGATCGACGATAAAGGTCGTGCGATCTGGTGCGCCACCACTGGAGCTGGTTTGCTTAAGATTGCTTATGACCAGGACGTTGGACCCGTAGTATCACAGATAGATGCCGAGCAGGGGCTCCCCTCACAAAACACGTTTGCCATAGTCGCCAACAACGAAAGCGCCCCTCTCTTGCTGGGAACCAACCGCGGAATCGTTCGATATGTGCCTGGAAATGTCCCTCCCAAACTCTACGCAACACGCGTTCTAAGCAAACGAGTGCATTCACCAGCCGAACTCTCTGCCGGACTTAGTCTCGAGTATCCACAAAATAGTCTCTTGCTCGATGTTGCCGCATTCAGCAGCCGGACATTTCCAGAGCAGTTTCAGTACGCGTTTGTGCTCACCGACTCCACTGGGAAAGCCATCAGACAGCGAGTTTCACGCGAATCTCAGTTTGCAATCGAAGGGTTGAAACCTGGTACGTACCGCGTAACTGCCCGCGCTTATACTAAGGATCTGGTCGAGTCGGCCCCACTGTCATTTGATTTGAGCATAGCCGATGCTCCGTTTCCCTGGACGTCTACCGCACTAGCGGTTTTACTTGCATTGACACTCCTGGCCCTTCTCTGGGCGCTACGAGAGCGGTGGCGCATCGTTAAGACGAGTAATGCATTGGTCCAGGCAAATCGCGAACTAGCCGATGCGCGACTCAATCTAGCTAACGAGGCAGAACGCGAGCGCAGTCGTATCGCACGAGATCTGCACGACCAAACCCTTGCGGACTTGAGGCATCTACTACTTTTGACTGACCAGCTACCAACCAACGGCGGCGCCGGAGTTACGAAATCGATCGATCCATCGGTACTCCGCGGCGAGATTGAGGGAATCTCGCAGGAGGTTAGGCGAATTTGTGAGGATCTGAGCCCATCCGTTCTTCAGAATGTTGGATTCGCCGCGGCCCTGGAGTTTGCTCTTTCACACGCAGTGCAACATGCCCCAGTCGATCGAAGGTTCGAATATGAAGTCCGCTGTGAAGACGGAGTGGAGGAACGCACCGGACTCTCATCCAGTGTTCAGATGCAGATTTATCGCATCGCGCAAGAGGCAGTAAGCAACATCTGCCGGCATGCTTCACCGCAACACGTAGTCATGCACGTTTCGGCCTCGCCCAGCGGTGATTTCTTACTAAGAATTGAAGACGATGGGAACCAATTTGACCCGGAGAAAACAAAATCTGATGGGTTAGGTCTCGCGAACATGCGAGCGAGAGCCAGCTTGATTGATGCTGAGATTCGCTGGGAAAAAAGGAACGGGGGTGGAACGGTGTTCACCTTGCGCAGGTCAGGCAGGCCCGAGCGCCTGGAGCAATGAGCCGAGTTTCCAGTTCAAATTCTTGCTAAACGACATCTTCAAGTTAAGCACTGAGGTCGCAGCAGCACTTCAGACAGGCGAACCTGTGGTCGCACTCGAGTCGACGGTCATTGCGCACGGCTTGCCTCGGCCTCTTAATATGAAAACCGCAATGCGGTTAGAGCAGGTCGTGCGGGAAGGCGGCGCCACACCCGCTACTATTGCGGTTCTCAGCGGCAAAGTCTGCATCGGTCTTAACGAGGACCAGTTGGCTCACATTGCTGAGCAGGCTCATATTCGCAAGATTAGCATCCGCGATCTGCCTGTTGCCGTTACAGAGGGAGTAGACGGCGCTACTACCGTTGCGGCCACAATCTGGATTGCACATCGCGTGGGCATCGAAGTATTCGCCACAGGGGGAATCGGCGGAGTGCATCGTGGTGCCTTGCAGGACGTCTCGGCTGACCTACCTCAGATTGCGCAGACACCGCTTGTCATAGTCTGTTCAGGAGCCAAAGCCATCCTGGACCTATCCGCTACTCGGGAGTGGCTCGAAACCTACGGAGTTACAGTTGTGGGCTATGGGACACAGGATTTCCCGGCATTCTATTCCCGGAATTGCGGACTCCAGGTTGACGTAAGATGTGACTCACCAGAAGCAATCGCGGTGCTGATCCGGGCGCAGCGCAAACTCAAGATCGGCAGCGCTTTGCTGGTCACTGTTCCGGTTCCTTCAGAAGTTGAAATTCCAATTGACCAACTATCTGAATACGTCACGAATGCGTTCGCAGAAGCCGAGAGAGCAGGTATCAGTGGCGCACTCGTAACACCGTTCTTGCTCTCGGCAATGGCCAAAAACAGTGAGGGGGCAACGCTCCGGGCCAATATCGCACTGCTGGAGAACAACGCCCTGGTGGCGGCATCAATCGCTCGAACGTTGCGGACATAGAGAGAAATTTCTTCACCGGAAGATCCGAAAAAATATCGTAAACGAGAAACCCTTTTTTCAAGACGGTGCATCTCAGCGACGAACCCCAGTAACTCCTCCCCAGATCAACCTTTAAGCGAACTTCTCAGTTGAGTCCCGGAACATTCCATCCGGGCTGGATGTCTAATTATGCGCACCTAAATTCGAGTCTCTCTCCCCAAGGCTCTCCGATCAGTTCGAAACGAAAGGAGACCGCCTATGTCTGCGAAAGCTCTGTTGGACCAGCTTCAGGTCCAGAGTCCTTGTACTGCCTCCTGGGACTCAATGATTGGAACCGACCAAATCCGTTTCTGTGAGCACTGCCATCTCTCCGTACATAACCTCTCTTCGATGACCCGCAAAGACGTGCGGCGTCTGGTCAGGAAATCCAAAGGACGCCTTTGTGTCCGATATGAAAGCCGGTCCGAAGGCCCGTTCACCACAAACTTAGAGATCCGACTACACCAAATTCGCCGCCGCGTCTCGCGTGTGGCTGCGGGCGCATTCAGCGCGGCACTGAGCGTTACCGGAGCAGCTAATGCATTATCCACACCAGTGACGGCAACTGAGTGTGCGGTGACTTTCCACGAATCCCAAGATCCCGGAAATAGTTGCGTCCTTGTTGGCACCGTAAGAGATGTAAATGGCGCCTTAATAACGTCGGCAAGTGTGAGTTTATCGAATCATGATCAAAGCTTCTCGCTTTATACAAGTTGCGACTCATCCGCTGAATTCCGATTTGAGGGACTTGCGCCAGGCATTTATCACCTGACAGTTGTCGCTCCGGGCTTCGCCGCAGTAGCACGGTCTTTTTATGTGGGTGAAGGCCGCGAGACTCATCTCGACCAGACCCTGGAGGTTGAAGGCATCGAGGAAACAGTGGGGGTAAGGGAGACCTCGAACACGATCTCCGGAGGGGCCGGTTTTGTGCGGCCGCTGGATCCACTGATTCGCGCCGCCCAAGAGGATGAACTGGAAGAAGTATCAAATCTAATAGCCGGACGCGAAGTGAACCTGCGCGACAAAGTAAGCCGCACGACTGCTCTGGAGCATGCCGTACTGAACGCGAATCGCGAGATGGTCCAATTGCTATTGTCTGCGGGCGCCAAAGTCGATGCGAAGAATGAATCAGGCGAGACAGTGCTTATGATGCTGGACGCCGACGCGACGACTGATTTGGTCTGGGACCTAATTAATGCGGGTGCGGACGTGAACGCAAAAGACAATGGAGATAATACCCCTTTGATTGAAGCCGCGAGCGGCAGCAATGTCGAAGTGCTTAAGACTCTTCTCGAGGCAGGTGCAAAGGTGAATGCTACAAACAAGCAGAAGCAAACGGCTTTAATGATGGCAGCCTCTGAGGGGATGGTGAACAACGTCAGACTGCTGCTGTTATCAGGGGCGGAGGTCAATGCGGTAGACCATGAGGGGAAGAACTCGTTGTCGTATGCTATGGAGGTGGATCACAAGGCGGTGATCCGATTACTTCGGAGTCAAGGAGGGATGGAGGTTGTAGCAAAAGCTCCTTAATGATTGCCGATTGGGGGATTGGCAATTCTCAGTCGTCAATCTTCAATCGTCAATCATCACTCGTCATGTTAAGCTATCCGCCCTTAACCCAAACACCCGGAGGATCACATGTCGGAACGTGATGACGAGAATCAATGCCAGAATCCAGCTTGCAGTTGCCCGGCTCAGCCCGATGGAAAGTACTGCAGCGCTTCTTGCGAAGGCTCAGGCCAGACAATTGAGATTGACTGTGACTGCGGCCACGCAACGTGTAGCGGAAACTTTTAGACTGAACGCCCACATTGAAGGCTTGAAAGAGGCGCTGAGTCGCCTTCTTCCCATAATGCTTAGGTTGAATTCGCCCGTGATAGGAACTGGCCCGCCAGCTTTGGCCCGGTCCCTTCATCCTCATGTTTGAAGAAGACGAACACGTCTTTCCATTTCTGATCGCCTATACGCCTAAGCCATTCCGACAGGTCTTCCTCTGAATAGTTCACCCGACGCAGTCGCAGGTAGCCCCATTCAGCTGTCTTATCAATGTGAGAAACTGGCAGATCGTCGGTGTCTGAGATACAAAGCGCCTGGTGCTTCTCCTGGAGGAGTGTGAGGACGTCGTCTTCCAGCCAAGTGGGGTGCCTAAACTCAAATGCCGCGTGAGTGTCGGCCGGGAGAACCTCAAGAAAATCCGTTAGTCGCGCCAAGTCCTTCTTCATGTTGGGCGGCAATTGAAAGAGAACTGCACCCAGCCGTTCTTCCAAAGCTCCAGCAGTATCCAATAAGTACTTTGTCTCTTCAGCAACGTCCTTCAGTCGCTTGAAATGGGTGATCCGCTGCGAGGCTTTGATAGCAAACTTAAAACTCTTTGGAACCTGTTCCGCCCAAGCCTCCAACACCGTCCTTTGGGGCAACCGATAGAACGTATTGTTAATCTCAACGGCCGGTAAGCGCTCAGCGTAGTAGGAAAGCATCTCTTTGGCGGGGAGTTTGTCAGGATAGAAGCTACCCTTCCACTCTTTGTAGCTGTAACCGCTGGTTCCGACGTATAGGTTCATAGGTTTCCAAGCTCTTGGGGCACGCAGTCGTTGTCGCGTCACCGGATTGTGTGATACACAGACGGGCAACGCAAGCGATTCCACAACCCGGGAAAATACTGAATCAATCTATGTCAACGGCACCAACGAATATCGAATCCGTCCTTCAGGAAGATCGAGTCTTTCCACCTGCTCCAGAGTTTTCGTCCCAGGCGCACGTAAAGTCGATGGACGACCTTGAGCGCCTGCGTGCTGCTGCCAGTGCTGACCCCGAAGCCTTTTGGGGAGAGATGGCCCAGGAGTTGGAATGGTTTCAACCCTGGGAACAGGTGCTCAAGTGGGAGCTACCCCACGCCCAGTGGTTCATCGGGGGCAAGATTAATATCTCTCACAACTGTCTGGATAAACACCTAAGAACCTGGCGAAGGAATAAGGCTGCGTTGATATGGGAAGGTGAACCGGGGGATCAAAGAACACTCACCTACCAGCAGCTCCACACCGAGGTTTGCCGCTTTGCTAACGTGCTGAAGCAGGCTGGAATTCAGGCTGGAGATCGGGTGGCTCTGTATCTCCCCCTCGTGCCGGAACTGGCGATCTCGATGCTTGCGTGCGCTCGTCTCGGTGCTACGCACTCGGTGATCTTTGGCGGTTTTTCAAGTGTTGCGCTGGTCGACCGCATCAACGATGCAAGCTGCAAACTCGTTGTCACCGCGGACGGCGGCTGGCGTAGAGGTAATGAAGTAAAACTTAAAGCGGCCGTTGATGAAGCTCTGAAGCAAACCCCGTCTGTGAAAACGTGCATCGTGGTACGCCGCACAGGTCAGCCAGTTCATATGGAGGCTGGGCGTGACCACTGGTGGCACGAGCTGATCGAGACTGTCAATTCGGCTTGTGCTGCAGAGCACCTTGATAGCGAGCACCCGCTTTACATTCTTTACACATCGGGAACTACGGGTAAGCCAAAAGGGATTCTGCATACGACCGCCGGTTATTTGCTTCAGACACACCTCACCACTAAGTGGGTCTTTGATATCAAAGACGAGGACATCTACTGGTGCACGGCAGACATCGGTTGGGTAACCGGCCACAGTTACGTTGTCTATGGCCCTCTGTCCAACGGGGCCACCGTGGTGATGTATGAAGGCGCGCCAAATCACCCTGAGCCTGACCGGTTCTGGAGCATCATAGAGCGCCATAAGGTGAATATCCTCTACACGGCGCCGACTGCAATTCGGGCGTTCATCAAATGGGGCGAACAATGGCCACTGAAGCATGATCTCTCCAGCTTGAGACTGCTGGGTACCGTTGGGGAACCGATAAACCCTGAAGCTTGGATGTGGTACCGGGAGATTATCGGGAAGGGCCGTTGTCCCATCGTGGATACATGGTGGCAGACGGAAACTGGCGCCATCATGATTAGCCCGCTTCCCGGTGCTACTGCGACGAAGCCGGGTTCAGCTACAAAGCCCTTGCCGGGGATCGAGGCAGATGTAATGACCCGAGACGGACGTGTGGTGGGGCCGAACGAGGGCGGCTACCTTGTAATTAAGCGTCCCTGGCCCGCCATGCTGCGAACGATTTGGGGTGATGATGAGCGTTACCAGCAGCAGTATTGGTCGCAAATTGAGAACATTTACTTCGCCGGAGACGGGGCTCGCAAGGACCCGGACGGTTATTTCTGGATCATGGGGCGTATCGACGATGTTATTAACGTAAGCGGTCATCGTCTAGGAACTGCAGAGGTTGAAAGTGCGCTGGTTTCCCACGAGGCCGTCGCGGAAGCAGCGGTGGTTGGCAGACCCGACGAATTAAAGGGTTCTGCGATCGTTGCATTCGTTACTCTCGAAGGTGCACACAGGGCTTCGGAGGAATTAAAGCAAGAGTTGCGGCAACACGTGACCAAGGAAATAGGTGCCTTAGCCCGCCCCGACGAGATACGGTTTTCAGATGCGCTCCCAAAAACAAGATCAGGAAAGATCATGCGTCGGCTTCTACGAGAAATCGCTACCAGCGGCTCCGTGGCCGGCGATGTCACTACCCTTGAGGATTTTTCAGTGCTGGAAAAGCTTCGGTCTGAAGAAGAATAGTGCTTCCCGCACTCGCTTGATAAGGAGCGGTTTGCCATGTCTCGTCAATTTGAACCTGAAAACCGTCAGGGGCCACGGTATCTGGCTACCATCGAAGTACGCGCAGAATGGGAAGACTCCACAGGCACGCACGTTGTCGCTGATGGCATAACGGAGAACGTTGGGCCAGAAGGCACCCTGGTCCATCTGCCCAAACAGCTCCCCCAGGTAGGGAGCCGCGTACGTCTCGAGGTACATAGCGAAGACGGAAGAAAACTGCAGGTAGTTGCAGAGGTCTTGCGTATCGAGCGTAATCCAGGGCACCCGCTAGCAGCCTTGTACTTACTGGGGGAAACCGATGAGTGGCGAGGGCTTATCTGGGAACCGGCGGCGCCAAAGATCGCTGAACCTCAGCCCGCTGAGGAGGAGGACGATGAAGAGGATCAAGGAGAGTCTCCGGAAGAAGTAACGAACTAAAAGAGGCCGACAACTATGGATACACCATCAAACCTGCCGTACCACGAGCGACGCAAGTATCCGCGTTACTACATCCCCGCACGCATGACGTTGGCGATCGAGGATAACAGCCTCCACGAATCCATCGGTCTGGGCGAACCAGGCGACATCAGCCTGGGCGGCGTACGTGTGCGCAACCTCCCCGCGTGTGAAAACGTACAGGTCGGCGACAGCCTGGGACTTTTGCTGCTCGATGCTGAGGACGCCTTGTCGTTAGAAGGCGAAGTCGTTCATCATGGAACTCCAGATACGTTCGGTGTTGAGTTTAGGAACATTAGCGAAACAGAAACAGTCGCGATACGCCAATTGATAAGCCGTCTGCACAGTGCCTTTCAACCCGCAGAGTGAACGAAAAAAACGCCCATAGCGACATTGCAAAGAAGGTGGCTCGAGCCACGGTCGACGCTTCATGGCCGCAGACGCGAGTAATTCTGCGCGTGCTGTTTATCATTCTCGTTGTCGCCGCCGTTCTATGGGTTCTCATCAAGCTCACTGGCGTCATCCTGCTCCTGGTTCTCTCAATCTTCTTTGCCTATCTAGTCGCCCCAATGGTCGAGTTCGTCCGTCGCCCCATCAGGCTGGGGGAACGGGAAGTCGCCATCCCGCGTGTCGCTGCAATCACGATCGTCTATCTGGTTATTCTGGCGGCTCTCGCGTTAGGCATTGCCTTTGTTGTTCCACGTGTCGGGAACCAGTTTCCTGAGTTTGCAGAACATGCACGGGGTTACTGGCGGGCCTTAGAAGCCAAAACTCAGTACGCGTCTGACTATCTACGTTTGCATCGCTTACCTACCCCGGTGAGGGAAGCGCTCAACAACTTCTCATCGTCCGTCGTACATGAGGTAACAGTTCTGGGCCAGAGCATGCTGACCTGGGTTGCTTATCTCCCCTGGTTGATAATCATTCCCATTCTCAGCTTCTTCCTGTTGAAGGACGCCGAGACCTTTCGTCGCTCAGCCCTCCAGATGTTGCCGCGGGGCCGCTGGCGCTGGCGTGGTGATGAGTTTTTTCAAGATGTGAGCGGAACGCTCGCCGCCTATATCCGGGCCCAGTTGATGGCTTGTTTGTTCATCGGGTTAGTCTGCGCTCTAGGGTTTACACTGTTGGGATTGCCGAGTCCTCTTGTACTTGGGTTCATTGCGGGACTGTTCGAATTCGTTCCTCTGGCCGGGCCATTGACGATTGCGCTGCTGGCAGCGAGCGCAGCCGCCATTCAGTCGGGTTTCTTTTCAGCATTCGTCGTGCTGCTATTCCTGGGGGTACTGCGAGTAGTGCAGGACTATTTTGTCTATCCAAAGTTGATCGGACAGGGCATCCATCTCCATCCGCTCGCAGTCATCGTTGCCATTCTCTCTGGGGCGGAGCTGGCTGGCGTAACGGGTATCTTCCTCGCTATTCCGCTAGTCGCAATTCTCACAGTGAGTTACAAACACTGGCTCGAACATCGCGGCAGCGAGGGCCTTGCAGATTTACTCGAACCAAATGCAGGCGACGCAATTGACAATCAAGCGCATGACAGCCTGGCTTCTGCTGACATACCAACTCACCCAACCAGCGAAACCACTCCGGAACAGATGGTTCGCGTACGGCCGGATCTCACTACTGGCGAACTAAAGACGCCTGAGTAACGTGTCTTATCAATCATGCAGCCGAAGCAGCACCAGTTCGCCGGCTTTCCATCAAACGGATGAAGCGTTCGAAGTGATGTTCAGCGTCATGTGGGCCAGGTGCGGCCTCAGGATGATATTGAACCGAAATTACAGGCAAGGTGCGGTGACGCATTCCTTCGATGCATCCGTCATTTAGGTTGATGTGTGTCACCTCAACGTCAGCAGGTAGGCTGTCGGCACTCACTGCGAACCCATGGTTGTGGGAAGTGATTTCTACGCGTCGGCTAGCAGTTTCTTTCACTGGCTGATTTCCACCACGATGACCAAAAGTCAATTTGAGGGTCTTCCCCCCGAATGCTCTGCCCAACAATTGATGGCCAAAGCAAATTCCTAATGTGGGAACGCCGATCCTTAGGAGCTTCTGAATCTCAGCGACCTCTTTTGACATGGCAGCAGGATCACCAGGTCCATTGGAAAGGAAGATTCCGTCCGGTTCCATTGCCAGCACCTGAGCAGCCGGGGTCGATGCTGGGACCACGGTGGTGCGGCACCCCAATCGCGCCAATGCCCGCAATGAATTTCTCTTGACACCAAAGTCGTAGCAGACGACGTGGAAACGTTCCGTATTTTCCGCTGCCACGGTGTACTGCTTACGAGTTGTCACTACGCTCGCCAGTTCCCGGTTTTCCATTGAGAGTGAGTTACGAGCTTTTGAAACCAGACTCTCCTCATCCAGATCGAGCGCAGAGATGCACGCTCGCATTGCCCCTTTGTTGCGAATGTGACGCACGAGCGCCCGGGTGTCTATTCCTTCGAGCGCCACGATGTTCCACCGGCGCAAATATTCGTCGAGACTTTCCTCTGATCGCCAGTTCGAAGCAATGCGACTCACTTCACGCACTACAAAACCTTCGACCCAGGGTCTAGACGACTCCTCATCTTCCGCGTTTACACCGTAATTACCGATTAAAGGATATGTCATACAGACAATCTGGCCCGCGTATGACGGATCTGTTAGTACCTCCTGGTAACCGGTCATGGATGTGTTGAACACCATCTCCCCGCAGGTTTCCGCGTCGGCCGCCCATGAACGTCCGCGGAAAGTGCGTCCATCTTCGAGGGCCAACAATCCAGGTTTTAGGGTTTTTGCAACCATTAATGTTCTTGCGGCTGAGATCTGAGGAACTGTTGGGCCTCATTTAACCAGCGCTTGCTTGCTCGGTACTTGTAAGCCGGAGAAGTGTTGACTGCTTCGATACAGGCTTTCATGGAGTTTGCCGCTTCACGTCGATGGCCAAGCCCGGCGTGAGCTCTGCCCATCAGATATAGAGCTTCGGGGTCCGATGGTCTGCGCTCGAGAAACTGCTCGAGCGCATTGATAGCGTCACCGAACTGGCCGGCCGCGACATAGGTTGCTCCCACCTCGCGCCAAACTTCTTGTTGTGCATGTGAAGAATCCCTGGCGACGACCTGCTCAAAGTGCTTGATAGCATCCGCGAGTTGTTTTTGTTGGCGCGCGATTCGACCTAGTTGGTAGTGTGCGTCTATCTCATCTTCATCAATCTGAATTGCGCGCTCGAACCGCTCTCGCGCCTGCTCGAGTTCGCCTCGCTGCTGCTGAATGAGGCCAAGGTTGTAGTGCGCGGACGCGTCAGCAGGGTTCAGGGTTGCCGCTTCGAGGTTCCGCCGGAACGACTCGCGTGCTCGATGTGACTGAACCATCCCGCTGACATAGCCCCGCACGAGCAGGAAGAGAATGATAAGGAGAAATGGCGACGCCAGCACCGGACTAAGGAGTAGTGCCCAGAGCGGCGACAGGAGTAATGCGAGCAGCAAGCTGATCAGCATTACAACCACAGCACGAACGATGGTGAAGCGAAACACTTCCCGAATTGCAAGTGTCGCAGTAATCACGAAGAGCGATAACTTAACGCTGCGAAACAGACCCTGGGCAATAAAGGCTGGATCGCTCAGTAACAGTTCAAGTTGCGCCATCATCTCGGGAGACAAATTCCCGGACGCCAGCAACCAACCTTTGATCTGATTAGTAGACTCTGCTGAGTTTGCCACATACGCGGCCTGGAATCCGGTGACGTTAAAGACCAACGACACAACCAGGGAAACCAGGTTCGCAATCGCGAGAGCGTAGAAGACGGTGGAGGCCGCAGAAACGTACTCCTGCTGGAGCACGAGCCCAAAGCTGCCGCGCCTTTCGAAAAGATTAGCAATGACTATTGCGATAGGAACAAAGATGCAGGCGATTAACAGGGTAGGAGTGGCCGCTTCAGCAAGAATCCTGAAAACGCTGCCGGGTCGAATCAGGAGAAAGGTTCTACCACTGGCCAGCCATTGTGTAACAAGGAAGTAGGCCAGTTGAGATAACAGCGCAACTAGAGCGGCTTGGGACAGTGAACCACGATCCCGCACCTCTCTAAGCCCACGGAGAGGGGCGTAGAAGCCTTGCAATAGCAGTCGTAGCCAATCAACTAGTCTCAACTCGCCTTTCTCAACCTGTTGCTACTAATTCTCCAGGTCCTCCGAACGTTGAGGTTCGTATTGATACGATGAGGGCGGTGGCACAGCCGGCGTTATGTCCTCATGCTGAATAACGCTGGCCGACGTTGGCGGCCAATAACGGAACAATGCTTTCCCATAGATGTATTTCTTGGGCACCAGCCCCCAGATTCGTGAATCACTGGAATTGTCGCGATTATCACCCATGACAAAGTAGTGGTTTGCTTTAACCATCACCGGCGCTTGACTGCGATGTGCCAGGTTCAGCCTGGAGTCAAGATACCGTTCTTCAAGGTCTGTATGGTTCACTCGTACTATCCCATCATGGACCTCAACAACGTCTCCCGGGAGACCTATTACTCGCTTGATGTAGCTCTTTGATGGGTCATCCGGATACCAAAACACAACGATATCGCCGCGCTCGATCTTCGGCGCCCAACGATACTCTTCGTAGTAGATCAGCTTGTTGACAAAGATGCGTTCGCCATCGTGCAGTCGAGGCAGCATAGAGGTGCCTTCAACCTTAACCGGCTGAACGATGAACACCAGCACTAAGGCGGCGACCATCAGCGCAAAGATCAGATCGCGAAGCAGCAGCCGGGCTTCGCCCCAAAGTGTGTGCCGCGACCCGTGCTTAGGCCGGTGAATCTCGATGTCTCTATCATCATCCGCCTGTACATTGCCAAATACTGGCGGCCGGCGATTTCGAATTCCGAACATTCCTATTACTAGCTACTCCAAACGTCTCATTGCTGACACCAGGCGTCACTCGCCTGAAACAGCAGTTGAGGTTAACTTTCACTCCAGCGCTTGTCAAACGTGCCGTTAGCTGCGACAAGTTCTCACTGTCTAGCACATTTCAGTCGTGTTGAAGAGCCAGGTTGCGACTGATTTTGACCAGTTCCGGGCGGGTCGCGATACTGATTGTCGCTGCCTAAGTTGACAGTCTTCCGTACCCATCTCTATCATCGCAGCCTGCGCTTGAAACTCTTGAACAAACCTTCCCTCTAAGAAGGTCCGGAGGCCGAAGTGATTAAACTTGACATCATCAACCGCGTCGCGGATAAGACAGGCGTTCCTAAGATGAAAGCAGAGCAGGCAGTGGATGCCCTATTCCACTCCATGAAGGAAGCGCTTACCCGGGGTGAGCGTATTGAACTGCGTGGTTTTGGTGTCTTTGTCGTTAAGCCCCGGAAGCGTGGGGTTGGGCGAAACCCAAGAACAGGTGAAGAAGTTGCCATTCCCTCCGGAAAGACGATTCGTTTTAAACCGGGCAAGGAACTGCAGGCTCACGACAATGGCGCTGAGTTTGAGGATGACGACTCAGAATCCTTTGATTGATACGCAAAAGACAGAGAAAGCTGCTTCAAAGACCAAGGCTAGAGCAACTTCGGCTCTAGCCTTCGTTGTCTAACTCACTTTCCGAATCATGGCACAACCGCTCGAACGTCTCTCACGTCTTCCGAATATTGCAGCGGGCACTACCTCCTTAATCTGGCCGAGCCTGGGTCAGTGGACAATCCACCTGGCGCTATTCGCAATCACAATCCTCAGCACAACGCTCGCCGGGGTATTTTTTGTGGCGGCGCCAGAGTTTGAGGTTTCCGAACCGCCATTGTCGACTGCCTTTGATTACCTCCATTACGTCCCCGTCTATTACTTCCGGACGGTTGTGGGGTTATTGCAAGCAACGATCAAAGATAGGGCTGCCCTTACACAGGGGGTGCAGTTTTCGACATCACTGCTCGCGATCTTAACGGCACACGAATTGGGCCATTACATCGCTTGCCGCCGCTACGGCGTAAGGGCCACGCTGCCATTCTTCATTCCAGCCCCACCGCTATTTCTGGCAGGGACGTTTGGCGCGTTTATAAAGATCCAGTCTCCTATCCCGTCGCGTCGGGCCCTGATCGACATTGGTCTGGCTGGCCCAATCGCAGGATTCATCGTCGCTATCCCGGTCTCGATCCTTGGAATTCTAAGTCTTGAGCCAGCCGAGTACGTCTCGGGTCACGCAATCATTTTCAACGATCCATTGCTGTTCCGCCTGGTAGCTTTTGCAACCAACACGCCTTTAAACGCTGAGTCACTCTTGAATCCGTTCTACATGGCAGCGTGGATTGGATTATTGGTGACGAGTCTGAATCTGATGCCTGTGGGTCAACTCGACGGCGGTCATGGCACATTTGCCTTATTTGGCCAGAAGGGGCACCACGTCATTGGTTGGGTCGCGTTCGTAACAACTGGTGTACTTGCCCTACTAGGATGGTTCTGGCACGCGAGCTTAAGTGGTTTGCTGTATACCGTGCTACTTGGAGTGATGCTTCGCGTTCGGCACCCACAACCGCTGGTCAACGAAAGGCTCGGAATGTCGAGGGTGGTTCTGGGCGTAATTACGCTGCTGGTGTTTGCGCTCTCTTTTTGGCCGTTTCCACTCACTATTACGTGAGGGACTTGGTACTCAGCCCGCCGCTGGTAGTAGGCCTTTAATCTCGCGAACGACGCGCGCCACTTCCTCCTGGTCGGCCAAGGCAATCATGAAGAACTTATAACCCTGGTGAAAGCAGATCAGTCCGTTTGCGAAAAGCCAAACGCCATCCAGAAAAGGGTTGCCTCCCAATAGCCAACTGATGGGAGCTCCAGTAATGCGGCCCGGTTGTGCAATCTGGGCCCACATTGCGGCGCCGGCGGCGCAGCTAAATGCACCTAACAGCGGGGCGCCCACATACTTCATGACGTTTTTTTCAAACTCAACCCGTTTCTGCTCAGCTTGTTCTAAGTCACCCTGGGCCACTAAAGTTTCCTGCTCCCGCAAATAAGAATCAAACTTCTCGCTGATCTTTTTGAGACCATATACGGGCAAAGCAGAGTGTGTCAGCCAGTGAGGATGAGAACCTAGCAATACTGCATCCAGCCCCGGGAAAGCCGCTCCGGCTCGAACTCCCATAACAAGTGATACGGTTACTATCGCCGCTTTACCGGGGTTCTCCTTAATCCAATCGCGGGCCTTGAGTAGACCGGTAGTCGCCGCAGATGAGGCCCGGGTGACGCGCGCGCCTGCGTCATACGCCTTCGCCGCACGTTGGTAGTATGTGCGTGCGTCGTCAACGGCTTCATTGGCCTTCTTTCCGGCGTCTCCAGCGATGTCCCGAATGACCTCACTGGCCTTTTTGGCACCCCGTTGAGCTTGACCGGCGACTTTTCTTGCAACCTCTCCTACTTCGCCTTCGCCTGCGAAACGCTCGGCTTCCATGCGAAGTTTCTCGGCGCCATCGGCAACGGTACCAACACCTTTTTTAGCAGCGTCGGTGGCCGCACGGGTTCCGTCTTCAACCAGGTCAGAGATGGCAAACTTTTCGTCCAGCTCGCGTGCTTTACGTAGCGCGGCTTTTTGCCATTCGTCAATTTTGTCTTTGTAGTCCGCCATAGTCAGAAGTCAGAGGTCAGAAGTCAGAAGTCAGAAGTCAACTTCCCCTTTTCCCCTCTTACCCTCTTCTCCTCATCCCCGTCAATCGTCAATCCTCATACGTCTCCAGCCGCCACGGAGTTCGATTTACATCCATCTGCGACCTCCACCCGATCGCGGCCCAGCCGTTTTGCTTGATAAAGCGCCGCATCGCTTGCAACAAACAATGTCCGAGCATTATCGGCACATGACGGACATTCCGCCAACCCAAAGCTGGCGGATATTGGCGTGCTGACCAGGGTATTGCCTTCACGTATGTTTGTCCGCAATCTCTCAGCGACTTCTAACGCGGCATCCAAAGACGTCTCCGTCAAAATTATCGCGAATTCTTCCCCACCTACACGCGCCGCCAGATCAATCCCGCGTGTTCCTTCGCGGAGAACCTTCGCGATGCGAACGATCACCTCGTCACCGGCCTCGTGGCCGTGCGTGTCATTTACCAGCTTGAAATTGTCAACGTCTATTAGAAGCAAACAGAATGGACGCCCATAACGTTCAGTGCGTTCAACCTCACGCTCCAGTTGCCGTTCAAACCGACGCCGATTTGCCAGGCCCGTTAGATGGTCCGTGAAAGCAGCTTCTTCACAGCTATCCAGGTAAGACTTGAAGTCAAGCAGGGTACGAACTCGCGCCAACAACAGATCGAGATCTGTCGGATCCGTTATGAACCCAAGCGCTCCTGCTTCTGATCCACGGCGCAGGTCCTCAGCCTGGTGGCTAGCAGCTGTTTGGAGAATGATGGGGATGAACCTGGTTCGAGGATTCTCCCTAATCTTTCGCGCCAACCCGTACCCATCGAGTCGGGGCATCATCACGTCAGATATGATTAGGTCTGGCTGGTACGCCGCAACCGCAGCGAGCGCATCTTCGCCATCAGTCGCGGTCCTGACATCGTAGCCCACCAGACGCAAAGCTACTTCCAGCAACTGCAATTTGTCGGGGTCATCATCTACGACGAGAACGTTAAATTTTGCGGCCATATTTGTCATTCTTTCGGCTTTGGAACAGGTGCTTGCGCGTGTTGGTTCTTCATGCTAAAGTGCGGCCCATCCAGTAATTGTCGGTGTTCGCATTGACACTACTCCAGCCACCGAATCCGTGCATTAATTTGGAAATAGAAGACCTCGGGGCAGTTCACCGGTTTCCTTACACATTGATTTAGGCCACGTTCAGTTAGACCTTTCGTCATCGAGCCAGTCCTTTTCGCGAAATTGGAAAGTCCTAATCCCATGAGGGACGTAACAAATAGAGACCTGCAACGGAAACGTGCACGTGAACTAACCATGGAAGACCGTGCGCAATTAATCCGACAATTCGAAGTTGGCCCTACCCTCAGCGAGTCCTCGTTATCAGAATTAGCCCGCTGTTCTACCGTCATCGAGGTGCGCCGCCGCCGGGCCGTTTATCACGCGGGAGAACAAGCGGATTCACTTTACGGCATCGTGAACGGCCGCATTAAACTCTGCCGGATCGAAAAGGACACAGGGCGAGAAGCAGTGATCGACATACTTCCCGAAGGATCACTCTTCGGTGAATCGGCGCTCTACTCAACAGCGGGGCAACGCGAAAACTCAGCCGTTGCTTACGAACATTCACGGCTGGTGCGAATTCCTGTTAAAGATTTCAAACGGGGGATGGCTGAGGATGACAATCTGAATGATTACACTTTCCGACTGATCGGTCAACGACTCGAAAATGCCGAGCGACGACTCGCGGATTTCACCCTAAATGCGATTCCCGCCCGGCTCGACCGTTTATTAGCGGATTTTTCAAATCGATACGGTGTGCCAGAAAGTGAAGGCGTGCTTATCGACATCTCTTTGCCACATCGTGAAATCGCCTCTATCGTCGGATCTACGCGTGAAAGTGTCACGGTTCGCCTGAATGCCATGGTACGGGAAGGCACGATTGCGTTTGTCAACAGACGGATACTTGTAAAGCGACCGGAGTCGCTTACCGGCGCCATCCGACTGGCCAACTGAATCTGGTCGAAGAACTGTGAAGTGTCCTAATTGTGGGAAGCCCACCCAATGGAATGACAATCCGTACCGCCCGTTCTGTTCTGAGAGGTGTAAGCTGGTGGATCTAGGTCGCTGGGTTAATGAGGAGTACCGTGTCCCCGGACCACCCGAACCATCCGAGTCAGGCAATGGCGACGAGAGCCCCGAGGAAGAGGATTAAACCGCTACAATTGCAATCCGATTCTTGTCCGCGAGAGACACCATCTCTTCCGGATCAAACATCAACGTCTTTCCGGCACTTATGCACAGACAGGTCGCTCCCCCTTCAAGCATAGATTCAATCGTCGGCACACCGACAACGGGAACATCGAAACGCATGTCCTGATCCGGCTTGGCCACTTTTACCACCGTCAACTGCCCGCTCGTCAGGCTTAACATCTTCCCGCGGACTTTCTCCGCCCGAGTCAACTGACCGGCCCGACGAATCGTTTCGTCTGTGCCTTCCATCGCCTCGATAGCAACGCAGGCTTTTCCCCGTACCACGATGGTCTGACCGAGATCCAGTCTCGCGAGCTCCTGAGCAATCTCTAAACCGTACTCAATATCGTGACGCTCGCGGGTATCGGGCTTTCTTTTCGTGAGTGGACCCGCCTTAGGCAAACTGTCACGTAAAAAGTACGTTGAGTCGATCAACTGGATGCCCTCAAGGGCCAGTTCATCGGCGACGGCTCCGATAAGCGATCGCGTGTTGCGGCGCGGCAGCTTTAACAGCATCTTCAGCATGCGGGCATCAGGCACCGCGCGGCTAAAAATCTGCACGTGTTTCACTTGACCGGCCATGATGGCTTGCTCAACTCCCTGGTCTTTGAAAAACCTGATCATTTTCCCGAGCTGACCGATGCCCACCCAGGTTACGGCCTCAGCTAATCGCTCGATCTGCGGGTCAGTTTCCTCACGGATAGCAGCGATGGACAACGACGCTCCCGCACGTTTAGCGCCTTCAGCTACGAGGAACGGAAACCTTCCGTTGCCGGCAATTAGCCCATACTTCATTTGGTAACGCCGCGCTCGGATGTATTGATGAATTGAACAAGTTTATCGACTTCAGGCGAGTCAGTGATCTCTTCCTGAATCCGTGCCAGGGCTTGCGAGGTGTTGAGCTTTGAGGAGAGGAGCAAGTGAAACGCATGATGCAAGGCCTTGATAACGTCGCGGGAATAACCGCGACGCTTCATCCCCGTGAGGTTGAGTCCATAGCAACGCGCGTGGTTGCCTACGGTCAGCGCAAACGGCAGCGCATCTTTCACCACTACAGAATAGCCACCGATGTACGCCTCGCGACCGATCCGGCAAAACTGATGTACACCAGAATAGGCACCAATGTTGGCGCCGTCTTCAATCGTCACGTGACCGGCCAGAGTGGCGGCATTTGCCATGATGACGTTGTCACCGATGATGCAGTCATGTGCCACATGTGCCTGGGCCATTAGCAGGCAGTCATCACCAATTCGAGTGACCATTCCCCCACCCCCGGTGCCACGGTGAATCGTCACGAATTCCCGGATCTGGTTCCGCCGACCAATTACTGTTTCCGAAGGCTCACCACCGTACTTGAGGTCCTGAGGTGCAAGTCCTATGGACACGAATGGAAAGACCCGAGTCTCTTCACCGATCGTTGTTTTGCCATCGATGACGCAGTGCGATTCCAACCGGACATTAGGACCAAGCTCCACCTCGTCTCCCACGATGGAGAAAGGACCTATAAAACAGTCCACACCAATGCGCGATCGAGGACTTACAACGGCTGTCGGATGAATGTGAGCAGGATGAGTAGCGGTGGCCATTTCAGAATTCGGTAAGAACTTACCGGGTGCTATCGCGCCGAATCACGGTCGGCGACCACGCTCATGATGTCAGCGTCTGCTGCTAACTGCCCGTCGACTTTCGCTTCGCCCCGCATCCGTTGAACTCTTGAGCCGATGCGGAGAGCTGTCACCTCGAGTATTAGAGTATCGCCCGGAACGACGGGGCGTCTGAAACGGGCCTCCTTGATGCCCGTGAAGAGAACGAGCTTCTGATCACGGTCTTCAATCTCTCTTAAGGCGAGGACGGCACCTACTTGTGCTAACGCTTCCACTACGAGCACGCCCGGCATGACGGGTGCCCCCGGGAAGTGTCCCTGAAAAAAGGGTTCGTTGATGCTTACCTGTTTTACGCCAACAATTCGCTCACGGGGAACGAGTTC
Organism: Pyrinomonadaceae bacterium; assembly: GCA_035283645.1. GTDB lineage: Bacteria > Acidobacteriota > Blastocatellia > Pyrinomonadales > Pyrinomonadaceae > PSRF01. The sequence goes on along the minus strand of DATETN010000041.1, from coordinate 160,672 downwards.
GACGATCTTATCGACCAGAAGGAATGGATATCGATGCGGCAGGAGCTGCTGGATTGCCTGCGAATCGAGGAGAGTTTCCATATGAATGAAGAGACGCGGGGACGCGGAACTATCGCCGCATCTCCGCGTCCTCGTTTAACTGGCTGAGAATCGATTTACTCCGGGGTGGTAACCGAAGCAGTTGCCGGGTTTTTGCTGTTGAACTCGCTGATGAAGCTGCGCGTGATATCGATACTGTCTGCCGCATAAACCAACGGAATGCGGCTACCGTCGATGATCACATTGATGCCGCGCTGCTTTGCGTATGCTTCTAGTGCCCGGCCAATGTCTTGCTGAAGTGGTGCAAAGATCTCCTGCTGCCGTCGCTTGTAGGCAGCTTCAGCATCCTCACCCTTCCGCTGATAGTCCTTCTTCTTCTGCTCAAGCTGGTCCACTTTTAGCTGAACAGCTTTCGGATCAGCCACGGGACCCATAGCCTGTACATCCTTCTCGAGTTGCGCAATCTGTTGCTGTAATTGAGTGAGCTCAGTTTGACGGGGCTGGAACTCGCGATTTAGCGTGCTCATTAAAGCTGTGAATTTCGCTATGCCGGTCTTGGCATCGAGAAACGCTTCCGAATAGATCAGCGCAATCTTGCTTTCAGGCACAACAACGTTCTGCGGTGCTGAGGCAGGCGGATTTGCTGGCGTTGTTGGCCGTGCCTGCTGCGCGAATGCGGGGGATACAGCCGTGACCACGAAGGCCAATGCGGCAAGCAAATAATCTTTCTTCATAACTTTCCTGTAGTGCTCCTTAAATTAAGGCGGTGTCCGCGACTTTAGTTGTTGCGACTGCCGCCATGGTTGGCCTCAAATGATCAAAAGGTCCGGCCTACGCTGAAACGTATTACTCGCTTTTTCTCATTGAAGAAAAATGGAAACCCATCAATTATCTGATCTTGGCGGGCGTTGGGATTATACGCAAAGATCAGACGAAAAGGCACGTTGATGACGGGGACCTGGACACGCACTTCCATTCCCAAGCTGGAACGAAAATCGCCGAGCTTTGCAAAAAGGCTCTGAGACAGTCGCACCGCGGTGTTCGTTTGTGCCTGACCGCGCAAAAAAACTGGCTGAAATCCAAATGGCAAAAACGTGAACGGATCGATGGGAGTATCCGGACTAATCGCGTTCGAAAGCTCATCTGTGGTTACTAGCCGATTGTCCCTCATTACCAGGGCCGGAAAACCAGATTGAGTAGGAATCAGTGCCAAGTGCGTGTTGGCGTTACAGGCAGCGAGCGTTGTCAGGCTTACCTGTGCGATGCCACCTGTGCTTCCGGTTCTCGGGCAGCGAATTAATCCAGCGGTAGAGAGAAACGGCTGATCGTCAAGAAAGTTGCTCGAGAAAAACTGGTCGGATTTAGTTCGGATATTGAACGCTGACCCAATATCAGCAAAGGCTGCCAAGCCAACAGTATTCCCGATCAAGGGAATGCGATACTCAAGGTTAGCCAGCACCTGCGTGTCGCCACCGATAGAAGTAAACGAGCGTGGCAACTGGGCTACGTTACTGCCCGAAACACCCGTGAACACCCCAATCCCAGCCAGATCCGGAGGCACGCCTTCAACCGGTACGGGTGTTCCAATCGCGTTCGACGCTATGACCACGTTACGCGACGTTACAAAGGTATCGAGCGGTGTTATGGGACTTATGGAACGTACGTTGTAGCCGCGGATGGTGAACTCGTCTCCCAGGAAGTACCGTTCAAAGATCGGGACGCCATCGACAAACGCCAAAGAGTTGGAGCTACGAACTTTAGCTGAGGTAGCAAAACTACCTACCGTACCGGCAATAATTCGAAACCCAAATACCTCTGGCCTTTCCGAACGTTTCCGTCTGACCGGGAAAAACTGAGTGTAGGAAAGGGAGGGCTGATAGGTACGAACGTCTCCTCCGAGCCCTGCCAAACCGATGGCCATGGAGATTTCGCGACCGGAAGTTGGGTCGATGCTGGCGTTCCTGGTATCGTAAGTGAACGTCAAGGTGGCGCGACTGGTGATGATGCTTGGCTGATTGTAGATGACAGGGATGAACTGCTGAGAATCGCCCTGGACGTTGATCTCGGGGTCTTTAACACTTGAGGTCGAAAACTGGTACGACGCGCCGATTCTAGAGAACTGAGTGAAGCGACGTTTGCGATAAAACTCTGACAACGGCGCGCTCGCAAAGACTGAGGCGCCATAGGACTCCCGCGTAAAGAGGTTCTCCTCACTAACGTTGAAAAAGTCCAGAATACCACCTGTTAATCCTTGTTGGGCGGACGTGTTCTGTGAAAGGAAGGTACCCTCACCAAAGAACTTCTGGGTGAATGCAAATAACGAAAAGCCTGCGGTGATGGGTCGATTCTTGATGTAAGGTTCAGTGAATGAGAACTGTATATATCGCTGTCGGTTACCAGCCGAGACGTTTACCGAGAGAATCTCGCCGCGGCCCAGGAGGTTATTTGTTGAATACTCGAGGCCAAAGAATGAGCCACCAATACCCGAGAGTCCCCCATTAAAAGAGATCTGCTGTCTACCGCGTTCGGTAACCTTGAGGTTTATATCAACCTGCGCTTCTTCCTCGTTGGTCCTGAAATCTGCGTCCTTGTCTTTATCAATTGGATCGAAGTATCCCAACTGATTCAACTTAATAATCGAATACTCCCAATTTGTCTGGTTGTAGATGTCACCTTCGTTAAGAAGCACCTCGCGACGCAGGACGTAATCTCGCGTGAAAGTATTTCCGATGAACTCAAGTCGCCTCAGTGTGAACTGCTTGCCTTCCTCGATAGTGACGACGAAATCCACAATGCCTTCTTCGGGATTTTGTGGATTATCCTTGAAAGTGGGCGCGGGCTCCGCCGTGTATTCGATGAAGCCCTGTCCACCGTAAATCTTCTTCAAGTTTTCAAACAGAGCTTTACCAATCCGCTCACCGTTAGCAACATCACCGCTATTCAGGCCGATTACGCTGCGGATTTGATCCTCTGAGAAGATAGAATTCCCCTCGATTTTAATCTCGCCAATGCGGTAAAGCTTACCCTCGACAATCGGCACCGTAACACGCAGCCCTTCATCGACGGAGGAAAGAAAAGGTAGCGGCAAGATAGGAAATCCGGTGCGTCGCCGACCGGCACCCTCAACCCGGGGTTCGCCATGGCGGGCCTGTAGGTAACCCTTCGAACGCATGTAATTGTCAACGGACCGCAGGTCAAACTCGAGCTTGTCTCGGTGCAGAATGTCCTGTCCCTTGAAGCGTGTTATCAGGCCCGCCTCTTTAACCAACTTCATCTGACTGCGAAGCTTTCCGTCACTGAAGACGGTATTGCCTTCGAACTGTATTTCCACAACGCGGACCCGGTCGCCTTCATCAACGTCATAGGTAATAGCAATCGAGGTGGCCGATACGTCGTCTGTGCGTTCTTCAATTATGGCATTTGGATGACCACGTTCGGCGAGCAACTCTTTCAGCACGCGAATGGCATTCCTGGATTTTACCGGGTCGAAAATACTTTCCTTAGATACCCCGACACGACGTTCGCGAAACGCTTTGAGGACATCCGACTCGGCCACGCTCTTAAGTCCCTCAAACTGGAGGTCCCGAATGATCGGGAGCTCTCGGACCTCAAAGATCACATTCACGCCACCGCGAGCGCCCTCTTCAGTGAGCACACGCGTCTCAGTCTTATGAAAAAAACCGAGTTGAATGATTGTCTGAAGGTCGCGCTGGACTTGTTGTTCGTTGAAGGGATCGCCAGGTCTGGTTTGAACGTAATAGAGAATATCGTCTTTTCTTAGACGCCTATTCCCTACAATATCGACGTTTTCGACCAGCCTTGGGTTTTGTTGAGCAAAAGCGCCGCCCGGCGCTATGAAAAACGATGACAGAAGAATGAGTCCGCTCAAAAACGTGAGCTTAAACCCGCGGTATGATTGCATAGGCGCCAATTTCCCTCAGTGTGGTTCGGACGGACCTGATACTTCGGGGAGTGCGTTCTGAATAAAATTCGAGAAATAAAGGCACAAACTAAGAACACCGGCCTGCCGCGCACCAGCTTGTGAATCGAGGAACCTGTTGGATTCGCTTGATTTCAGACTCGTTGCCAAGAACAGTCCAGCAAAGTCGCGCATTATACAGGCAGAATTGCGGCAAAGTCCAAAGTTCACCGCCCAAAGTATTTTTCAACTTCGGCTAGTGAATTGGTGGGATCTGCCAGCAAATTCCTAGTGAATTAGTAATGCGTCGTCGGGTGCTTCCACTTCCACGGGACGGTGGTTCAACTCCTCCCCGTCCAGAAAGACCTCGATTAAGGAAACCTCACTCAGCTGACCCTGAATTAGAGCCTCCGATAGGGGATCCTCAACGTATTTCTGCAGTGCGCGACGCAAGGGACGGGCGCCGTAAGATCGGTCGGCGCAGGTCTTGTCGACAATCCAGCGCTTCGCATCCTCGGTCAGACGGACGCCAAGTCCGTGCCGGCCCATGGTGGCGTTGATCTGCTCGACCTGGAGTTGCAGCACTTCGAGGAGTTCGTGGTCGTAAAGTTGATCGAAGATGATGATCTCATCCAACCGATTGATAAACTCCGGATTAAAGGTCTGTCGCACGGAAGACATCACCATGTCTTCCATCTTCTCGCGGCCGGCCTCGGCCGTGCCCTGGAAGCCGATCGCGCCCTTCTTTTGAATGAAGCGGGCGCCAATATTGGACGTCATAATGATGATTGCGTTCTTAAAGTCCACCGCATTCCCGAGTGCGTCGGTCAGAAGGCCATCTTCAAAAACCTGTAACAATACGTTGAAGATGTCAGGGTGCGCTTTTTCGATCTCATCAAAGAGCAGCACCGAATAGGGAGATCTACGAATACGCTCGGTGAGCTGACCACCTTCTTCATGGCCAACATAACCTGGAGGCGACCCGATCAATTTCGAAACTGAGTGCTTCTCCATGAACTCAGACATGTCAAAGCGGATCATCGAACGTTCGCTGCCAAACAACACTTGCGCCAGTGACCGAGCGACTTCGGTCTTACCCACGCCGGTCGGTCCCAGGAAAAGGAATGAGCCGACAGGACGGAGCGGATTTTTTAGACCAGCACGAGAGCGACGGATGGCTCGGGCCAAAGCTGAGATCGCGGGACGTTGGGACACCACACGTGTATGCAACTCAATCTCGATCCGAAGCAGTTTCTGGGTCTCAGCCTCTTTAAGTGACGTGACCGGGATCCCGGTCCAACGAGCGATAACGTCTTCCACGTCGTCGCGAGTCACTTCGGCTGAAACCAACGCATCATCGGGTTCATCACGGAGGTTGGAGGGCTCATCATAGGATCTGGGCCAGTCGCTCAACTGACTCCAATCGGCAAGATTGCCCTGCTCGCGTCTTACCCGGAGTTTAACTCGGGCACCGGCCTCATCAATCACATCGATAGCTTTATCAGGGAGAAAACGGTCAGGAATGTACCGATGCGACTGGTACACGGCCGCTTCCAATGCATCATCTGTGTATCTAACCTGGTGAAAGCTTTCGTAGCGCTCCCGCACGCCATCGAGAATCTCAATAGCTTCCTGCTCAGTTGGAGGAGGCACTTTTACGGCTTGGAAACGACGTTCGAGAGATCGATCTTTTTCAATCGACTTACGGAACTCTGCAGGCGTGGTTGCACCAATGCACTGAATCTCTCCGCGCGACAATGCTGGCTTCAGAATGTTTGCTGCATCCAAAGAGCCTTCAGCCGAACCCGCTCCAACCAGAGTGTGCAGCTCATCTATGAAAACGATGTACTGAGGGTTCTCGACAAGCTCACGCATGATCTGCTTTAGCCGTTCTTCAAACTGCCCGCGGTATTTAGTCCCGGCAACGATCAGTGACAGGTCCAGCGAAAGAATGCGTTTGTTCTCGAGGAACGACGGGACGTCGCCACGCACAATCCGCTGTGCCAGACCCTCGACGATTGCCGTCTTGCCGACACCAGGCTCTCCGATCAAGACAGGATTGTTCTTGGTGCGGCGGCAGAGAATCTGCACCACGCGTTCGATCTCAGCTTCCCTACCGATCAACGGGTCCAACTTATCGTTTGAGGCATCCTCGGTCAGGTCGCGCGAGAATTCCACGAGATGGGGTGTGTCCTTCTTCTGTGAACTACGAGCGTCCGCTCCAGACTGCCTGGCGATTTCGTCGCGAACGGCGTTGAGGCGAAGCCCGCGCTCGTAGAGGATCTCTGCTGCCATTGAGCGCTCTTCTCTCAATAGACCAAGCAACAAATGTTCGGTACCAATATGTCGATGCTGCAGCCGGTCGCTCTCTTCGTGGGCGTATGCCAGAACGCGTTTCGTTTCCGGCGCTAGAGGCAACTCAACTGAGGTGGAGATTTTTTCCCTGAGTAGGGTTCGCCCCTCGATCTCTTTTCGAATAGATTCGATGGAAACCTGAGCACGTGGAAAGAACCGGCCGGTTAGCGTTTTGTCTTCACGCATCAACCCCAGCAGTAGATGTTCGGGCTCGATGGCAGGAGCCCCAAATTGAGACGCTTCGTATCGCGCGAAGAAGATAACTCGCCGCGCTTTTTCTGTGTAGCGTTCAAACATTTAGGTTTACCGGTTGATAAGCTCTCTATGATTGCCATGCCGGGCGAAGGGAAACCAGCTCGCCCGGCAATTGCCTGCATTATAGCGCATGACCCTAGGGGTCAAAAGGCATTGTCTGATTTCTTGTACTAAAAAAGGCCGAACCGGGTGCTTATTTCAGCCCCACTCTCCTTCATACCACCTCAAGTACACCGTCTTTGAGCAATAACACTCGATCGCAAGCGGCCGCCAGTCGATCATTATGAGTGGCAAGCAACACGGTTCCCTGACCTAATCGTGCACGGGCCATCAATTCTGTGGCAATTTCACCCTCAATTGTCGCATCGAGATTACCGGTTGGCTCGTCGGCGAGTACCAAGACTGGCTCATTGATTAGAGCCCGAGCCACCGCGACTCGTTGCTGTTCACCCCCCGAAAGATAGTTAACAAAATCGGCACTTCTGTCGTTCAGACCGATCCGGCTGAGGGCGGTGCTCGCCTTTATCATCGCTTCCCGCCTAGTCATTCCAGCAATAATCAGCGGCATCGCTACATTTTCTACCGCCGTGAAGTCTGGTAACAGATGATGAAATTGGAAGACGAACCCGATCTTGCTGTTCCGCAACCGCGCAATCACATTACCGCCAACATCTCCCAATCGGATGCCTTCAAGTTCAATGATGCCTCCTTCAGGCGCTTCGAGTCCGCCCAGCAGATGGAGCAAAGTGGACTTACCTGCGCCTGATGCGCCAATGATCGCAATCGCCTCGCCGCTTTTCGCTCCGAAAGTAACGTCCCGCAGTACCTCGATCCTCTCACCCTTCGGAGAAAAGAAGGATTTGCGAAGATGAGTGACACTCAGCAGTTCTTGTGAGGTCACTTTGTTGTCTAGGGCTGAACTCACAGTAAAAATCTCAGTGCACTTACTGAAACGCCCGGCTCACGGTACGTCACGAAGCATTTCGACCGGACGTACTTTCGCTGCGGCTCGAGCAGGATAGATGGTCGCAACCAGACTAAGTAATAACGCGACCACAGCCGCGATAATCACATCAACGGCATAAACGTTAAATGGGACGTTGTTAAGGGAATAAACATCTGCTGGTAAGCTGATTACCTCAAAGTAATTTCCTGCAGACGCTCCGATAACGCCCAAGAGCGCTCCCAACACGGCGCCAATAGCGCCAATGACCAGTCCTTCGATCAGAAACACTGTGGTGATACTTCTCGCTGTTGCACCCATCGCGGTAAGAATCGCGATCTCTTTGCGACGCTCGCTAACCATCAAGACTAGAGTCGTCATGATGTTCAGCGCTGCAATAAATATGATGAGTCCAATAATCAGCAGCCCCATCCGACGCTCCAGGGCTAGTGCTGCAAAAAGCGGGCGATTTGCCTGCTGCCAGTCCAATGTGGTGTAACTGGCTCCTAATTTAGAGCGAACCTTCCCTGCCACTTCACCCACGTCGTAGATATCATCAACCTGCACACTTATTACCGACGCTTGATCCGTGCTGCCTGTCAGAACATTCGCAAGTTCGAGTGCAACGTAGATCCAGGTGTTGTCGTACTCATACAAGCCCGAGCGAAACAGACCGCAGACTCGCACGAGTCGGCGCGTGGGCTCTGTTGACGTAGCATTCCGATTGGCAGAAATAAGCTCGACGACTTCCCCTACTCGAACGCCCGCGCGGGCCGCCAGTTCGATGCCGAGGACAACCTCCCGAAGATCACCCTCTTTCGGTTCGAATAATGGGTCGCCGGTACCTTCAACCACGATTGAATTCAGTTCTTGTCTTGAAACAGGATTTTGCCGATCAAGACCACGGAGGACGGCATAGTTTGAACTCTTTGGACCAACCAGGACCGCGCCTTCATAGGTGGTAGGACTAGCATTCAGAACGCCTTCAGTCTCGCCTATTTGTGCAATCAGGCTTCGATAATTCGTAATGGGTTGGCCGTCGGCCTTCATGACGTTCAAATGGGCGGTGCCACGCAAGATTTTCTCGCGCATCTCGTCGCGAAATCCGTTTGCCAACGATAGTGCGATGATTAACGCACCGACTCCGACCGCAATCCCAGTAACCGCGACCACGGCCGTGACGCGAGCTAGCCGGCGTTTCCGGCCAGTGCGCAGGTTCCGCATTGCCACCCACATTTCGTATCTCATGAAAAAGGCTTATGGTTCAGACGCTGTTTCGAGGGCACTTTTTCAAGTCTTCGGGCCGGTTCTCAGGTAAAAGCCTTTTGAGGTTGGGTTTATCAAGAGCCGACGTGTCCCCGGCAGGTTTCAATTCATAGATTGTCTCGCTCACACGCCGGAAGCCGAATTCATTTTCAAGCGCTACTATCGCGGGAATTTCGTGCCTTTGCCAGCTACAGGGGACCCACCAACGGGGATCGGTATCCAGAAATACTCGCCTGCCGGCAGCAATATGGTTCTGAATCTCAGGAACGAGACTATCACCAGGCCATCCGCCCCCTGTGCCGATTGTCTTCCATTCCCCGAGTCCCATCGCCTTCCAATAAGTCACAGCAATGGTCTGGGAGCCTGAAATCATGACTGCATCGCGCGGCACATGCACAAGCTGATTCCGATACTCCTTACTGAGAGCGCGGCGCTCAATGAACTCTTGACTTACCGGACGGATGTAAATGCTAAAGAGGATTGCGCCCACTACAATTACTCCCAGACACGCAACGAACGCTAAAGTAGTGCTGGAAGTTCGCCGCGACAGCTTCTGAATCATGTAATCAGACGTCAGAGGCGCGAGCGCGGGAAGGCCAGTGAGAAAGTATCGCCAATTCACTGCGGTGCTGTAGTTGAAGAAGAGAAGTATGTTGGCAAACAAACCGACAACCCCCAGCAATAGTGCCGGAGAGATAGAGCGCGACTTGATTCCCTTTCGGAGAGCGAACGGTAGGGAGATAAATACTAGCGGTGCAGTGATGAAGAAGTACGTCAGGTACGGTCTGAGATTCTGCAACGAAACAGGATGGCGAGAAGACTCTTGATTCATTGACTCCCGCCATCCATGCCAAATAAAGCGATAATGCGCATCGGTCACATACCAATATCCAAACCACCCGAAGGCAAATAGAAGAAAGACGGCGCAGGATAACGCTGCGACCTTCAACTCACGCCTGCCTGGGTTCACCCTCAGCAGCCATGGTGCAAGCAGCAACCAAGGCGCATAGAAACCGACAGTCTCCCGGAGGTTCATTCCCAACCCGAGAATCGCCGCCCCCATTACTACCAACCAATCTTGACCTCGCTTAATGCCGCGAAGGTGAACTATCAACGCGACCGCCAACAACAAGACTGCAGGAACGTCTGTCATCACCTGCCCACCATAGACCACGAACACAGGTGACAGACCGACAATTACTGCTGTCAGCGTCGCCGAATGAAGTGAGCCGGTCACATCTCGAGCAAGAATCCAGCACGCAATCAGGGCAAGCGGGGATTGGGCAACTACCGAATATTTAAAGAGCAGGTAAGCACTCTCCGGCGGTAGATGGAAGAGTGCATTTGCGATCCGGTATAACCCGTAATTGCCAAAGATGAATAAATTTCGGCCGAGGGCCATTGAAGAGGGATAGCCAGCCACGGAAAGCATCGTGTAATCGAGTCCATCCCAGTCGCCGATAAACGGATCCACAAAATAGAGGACCAGACACAACGAGATTAGCGGGGGTGGAAGCCACCACCGCCATGCTTTCCAAAAAGAGGTGCGTAGGGAGATGCCTGCAGCAACAGAATTATTGCTTTGAGGCAGCGTGTCAGCCGTTAGGGACGAGTTTGTCGTCGGAGATGGATGGTTCAACTAGTTGAGTGTCGGGCGAAGACTCAGGCCGCTTGACCATTTTCACGCGATTACCCTGCGCATTGTACTCAACTTCATCCATGATGTTGTACATGAGGAGTACTCCGCGACCAGAATCCTTGAAGAGGTTCGTTGGGTCGCAAGGGTCGGGAATGTCGGCGACGTTGAAGCCTTCACCTTCATCTTCAACCGTGAAACAGGCCTCCTTAGGCGAAAGTTCAGCTGTAATGCGTACGAGCTTGGAAGGATCATTTCTGTTGCCATGCTTAACAGCGTTAACAAAGGCTTCATCCAAGGCAACAAAAAGATTCGAGCGTTCCGGTTGAATCAATCCCAACTTGGCCACACGATCCAGCAGGTACTGGAGCACGCCATTCATTAACGACAGATCGCTCGGTAATTCAAATTCGATCTTTTCGTGCACATGTGAAACTAAACTGGACTCATCGACAAAACGGAGTTTGTGCGCCAACGTTTGCTCGACGATTACCCGCAACTCTTCCTTGTTGTAAGGGAGACGGAGAAAGTTCCCGGCGCCCATCTTGAAAGCTTTGATGATGGTGGGTTCAGTACCATTAAGCGGGACTGGCACCAGTAGGTGTTTTCGTTGTAGGTCGCCAACAGAATCTGTAGAACACTCTGCATCATCGGTGAGGTCGCTGATGATCAGATCAAATTGGTCCAAGTCTTTGCGAGCGAGCGCTTCGTGCCGTTGCCCAGTGACAATCACCTCATGCCCGAGTTTGCCGAGCACGTCCTCAAGGCTGGCACGCAGTTCATCGTTGTTGTCGACGATGAGAATTCTACGCTGCTGCATCAAGCTCCAATCTGATCGAGATGTCCAGGAGAGAGAATGAGACTCGCGACCGCGTTTCCCATTCCTTGTACGATTTTGACCCACGCGGTGTTCGGAATATATCAGAAGCTTGCGAAATTGCCGATTGTTCCTGAGGCGGGGTGAAATCGGCAATTGACGTCGTCAATGGTAAAGTTGGTTTTCCAGTCCTGAAAATGTCAAAGCGCAGAGAAGCAAAAACGGCCGTTGAGTACTGGCTGGCTAGATCGCTGATTTCGGGCCTGGGCCTCTTTCCGCGAGCTCTGGCGGTCCTTGTCGGCAGGATGATGGGCCGGATGGCCTATTTGGTTGGCGGCGGCCTAAAACGAACCGGTGAACAAAATCTTGCACTGGCGTTCCCAGAATTGGACGAAGCAGGACGCAGGCGGCTTTTGCGTGGCTGTTTTGACAATCTCGGCCGACTGCTGGGCGAGTTCTCACAACTTCCTCGTGCGACACCGGAGCAGCTTCGGGGTTTGATCGAGTACGATCAACGGGGCTTGGCCCACCTCCGCGAGGCTGAAAAGAAGAAACGGGGAATCATTTTCCTGACCGGACACATTGGCGCTTGGGAGATGCTCAGCTTTGGCTGGTCGGCGCTTGAATACCCAATCAGCTTCCTCGTCCGGCCGATAGACAACCCTCGGGTGGAAGAGCTGATCGAGAGCATAAGAACCCGCTTCGGTAACCAAGCTATTGACAAAAAGAGCGCTGCCCGGCAGGCGTTGCGCGTGCTGCGGCAGGGTGGCACGTTGGGAATTCTGTCTGACCTGAACTCTCATCCGCATGAAGGGGTGTTTGTGCCCTTCTTTGGCAAGCTCGCCTGTACGACCGCTGGTGTGGCGACACTTGCTCTGAAAACTGACGCTGTTGTAATTCCAACATGCGCAGTCTGGAACAAGGAGCGCAAGCGATACTTCTTTCACGGCGACCCACCGATCGAGTTAGTACGAACTGGCGATCATGAAAGAGATGTCGAGCTGAATACAGCGCGTTTTGCCGAGGCAATTGAGCGGATGGTCCGCTTGTATCCTGAACAATGGCTATGGGTCCACAAACGATGGAAGACGCGCCCGGCTGGAGAACCAGAGCTCTATTAGCAACTGATTCCTGATGCGAATGAGCATGACAAAATCGGCGACCTCAAAGCTGCCAACAGACACTTTCCAAAGTGTCTACAGCTTCTCATCTCTCGACGCGTACTCCCTACGCCAGCGGATTTTGATCCGTGTGGCTGATCTCACGTTCTATCTGCTCATCAAACTGATTGGCCGAACTGTTCGTTTTGAAGTTGAAGGGGCGGAGAAGTGGGAAGCCGCTTCTGCCAATGGTCATCTTCCTATCTACGCGTTCTGGCACAACTGCGTGTTTCTCGCCACTTACTTCTTTCGTGATCGGGGCATCGTGGTAATGACCTCACAGAGTTTCGATGGAGAGTACATAGCGAGGTTCATTCGCCGGTTCGGTTACGGAGCGACTCGAGGATCAAGCACCCGTGGTGCTGTTGGAGCGTTGCTAGAGTTGGTTAGAGTGATGCGGCAGGGTCGATCAGGTGGCTTTACGATCGACGGTCCAAAAGGCCCGCGTCACGTCGCAAAAATGGGCGCCATAATGTTAGCTAAGAAAACCGGTAACCCGATTCTTCCCTTTGCCATTGCTACTCGAAGATACTGGGAAGTCAACAGCTGGGATCGCTTTCAGGTCCCATACCCGTTCACAAAAGCTCGTGTTGTTTTTGGTGATCTCATTTACGTTGACGATGAAGCCGACGAAGCGACTCTGAACAAGAAACAGAGCGAATTGCAGCAATCGCTGGATGAGATTACCAGGCGCCGCGACAATTGGCGCTTGGATCGAATGCAAGCATAAGGTCGACTGAACATTACCATCATCCTCTCGAAAAACGGGACAGAAGCCCAGTCCTTTTGCTGGAACACGAATCATATAGAACGCTTTGTCAATTAGTTCTTCAACACCATATCGCGCCGGTTATGTCGCGCTCGTTGGGCGGCCAAATGCCGGTAAGTCCACTCTGCTGAACCAGCTTGTGGGTCAGAAGATCGCAGCTGTCTCAGCTAAGCCGCAAACCACACGATTTAGAATTCAAGGCGTCATCACTCGTTCTACTGGCCAAATAGTTCTCGTCGACACGCCTGGCGTTCACAAACCCGGCTATGAAATGAATCGACGCATGATGTCTACTGTGCAGGATGCACTGCTTGGCGTCGATCTCGTCTGCCTGATTCGCGACGCCACTGTTCGAACTGGTAATGGCGACCGTTTTGTTCTGGATCTCGTTCAAAAGGCTTCCAAGCCTGCGTTGCTAATCCTAAATAAGATCGACAAGCTGAAGGACAAGAGTCAACTGTTGCCGCTGATCGATTGGTACAAAGATCAGTACGACTGGAGTGAGGTGATCCCCATTTCCGCACTGAAGGGCCATATGGTTGAGGAGCTAACGGACAACATTATCAAGCACCTTCCGGAGAGCGAGCCGCTTTTTTCTGAAGACGAACTGACAGATCAGACCATACGCACAATAGCCGCTGAGATCGTGCGAGAGAAAATTCTCGAAACTACCGGCGAAGAAATACCTTATGTCACTGCCGTCGTGACGGAAAAATGGGAGGAAGTGAGAGAGGACTTTACGCGCATCTACTGTGCAATCTTTGTAGAGCGAACAACGCAGAAGAAGATCGTGATCGGCAAAGGAGGGGCTCGCCTTAAACAGATTGGCATTGCAGCCCGTCGAGATATCGAAGCGTTGCTGGGTCACCGGTGCCATCTCGAGCTCTTTGTCAAAGTGGAAGCAGAGTGGCGCAACAAAGAACATCTTTTGGATGAGCTTGGAATTAATGGCTAACAGCAACTCGCGGGAAAAGCTTTGGTACGCGCTGGATGCTTTCATCGAGCCTGCCGCGTCGGAAGCGGTGCAGTACGGAATGATGGAGGCTGGCGCACTCGGTACTGAAGCTACGTCTGAACAGATGGTAACTGCATATTTTGAGAAGCCACCGAACCGGGAGAGCATTCGGCAAGAGCTTTGGTCGGCACTTACGATCTACTCATTACCCTCAGCTGCCTTACGCGATATATCAATTCGAGAAGTAGAGAACCGCGATTGGTTAGCAGAATGGAAGAAGAGTTGGAAGCCCGTCGCGGTAGGCAAGACGTATCTGATTGCTCCTCCGTGGGCAGATGTTTCCGATGAGGAACACAAGATTGTTATTCGAATAGAGCCAGGCATGGCTTTTGGTACTGGTACACATGAAACAACTCAGCTCTGTTTACGTGCGATCGAGTCCCATTTTCGAGGGCAGAGTTTCCTCGATGTGGGCACCGGCACGGGCATTCTGGCAATCGCAGCAGCAAAGGTCGCCCCAAACGCACGCGTCGAAGCCTTCGACAATGACGCAAATGCAGTTCGAATCGCTGAAGAAAACGCACGCCTCAATGGAGTCGATCGAATCAGCTTTCATCTTGGGTCGATAGATGACACAACTGTTTCGGCAGATTTCGTTTGTGCGAATCTGACGACTGAGACCATTTTGTCGATGCTGCCAGCGTTGGTAGGCGCGACCTGCGGCAGGTTGATTCTATCCGGAATTCTGGCGTCGCAAGTTGATTCGATTGTTAGTGCACTTCAGAAACTTGGGATCTCCAGCCAGCCCAAAATCGAAACTGCCGGCGAGTGGGCGTGTGTCGTCGTGTAAGCTGACATAGAAAGTAGACGAACGATGACTCGACGCAGGTTCTATGCACCGCCAACCTCATTTAGCAACAAAACCATACTGCTCGGAATAAATGAGGCAAAGCACCTAAGAGAAGTGCTTAGATTGAAGGTTGGCGATGAAGCGTTTGTGATTGATGGCGAAGGCCGCGAGTTTCGCTGCAGCATTCAAAGCGCCAGACGAGATTCTGCGGAGTTAAATATTCTCGAGGAGGTCGTTCCCCTCAAACCGGAGTCCCCGTTAGATCTCACACTGGCTCTCGCTTTACTAAAGAGTGACAAGTTTGATCTGGTAGTACAGAAGGCTACAGAGCTCGGCGTGACTATTATTCAGCCGCTGATCACAGCCCGCGCCGATATTCGCCTCCGGGACAACGCCGACATTGAGAAACGAATGGAACGTTGGCAGCGAATTGCGCTCGAGGCGGCAAAACAGTCTGGACGCGCCGTCGTTCCAAGCGTTGAGCCTCCATCAACGTTGGCAGCCATTCAGCCGGTTTCGGAGCTCACTGTTTTTTTCTCGGAAAGAGACGGTACGAGACTTCACAAAAGTCTGGGGGAACGTGTTTCTTCGGTTACCGCGGTTGTCGGGCCCGAGGGGGGTTGGACGGATGAAGAGCTGGCTATTGCTCACAATGCCGCTTACAGAATTGTGACGCTTGGTGGACGAACACTGCGTGCAGAGACGGCAGCTATCACGGCGGTAGTCCTAGTGCAGCACCTGTTCGGCGACCTGAGGTAGAGCTGGCGCATTGCACGGTTCGCGAACCCGGCGCAGAATATCGTCAGAGACGTGTTGTCCCTGTCCCCTGCGGAACAAACAGATGCTTGCGCTCGTTTGAATAACGGTGACCTTTATGGCCAAAACCGCTGAAGAAGCACTCAACTCTGCTCGGAAGGATCTGGCCGAACGGCTGGGAATAGATGAAGACCAGATCACGGGATCAGTCGAAAAGACAGAGTTCCCTGATATGGCTCTAGGTGCGCCTGAGAAGGGTGAGTTGAGCGGCCAGATGATTACCTCCGGCTGGCGCATACGTCTAACCGCAAAAGGGACTAGGTATGAATATCGCGCTGATAAAAGGCAGATCAGACTGTGCGATTTTAAGGGTCGTAACTGGAGAGTTGGTTAGCTTTAATAGAGGCAGTTATGAATCGCAATAATCTTTGGTTGAACATTGGGATTGCTTTGGTCCTGATTCTTGTGGCTGCGTTTGCCGGACAATTGAGACGCTGGCAAAAGGAGTTGCCATCAACTGTTCGGGTCATGCCAGGCAATACAAAAACGCACGATGGTTTGGGGCCTGAAGAGATGCTCAGAGAAGAGGCCGCCCGTCTCGTTCAGGCTGAAATCTTGGTTAGATTTCGGAGCGATGTTTCAACCGACAGAATTGAAGAGATCACGGCGAGCTTTCGCGATGAGATAGAAGACCAGATCGAAGCCGTACCTGGCCTCCAAGCGATTGATGATTTGGATGATGTAGGCGTTCAAAGAGTTCTGGAGGAGTATCGAGCTTTGCCGGAGGTGGAATACGCCGAGGAGAACTTCACCATCAGCCTTAGTCATACCGGGGGTGGTAAACACATCCATGCTACCGATCCCAGATTCGTCGACCAGTGGGCCCTCGCGAATGAAGGCCAGAACGGCGGGAAACCCGGAGCCGACATTAGCGCTATGCGTGCCTGGGCCGAAACCACGGGTAGTGAAGATGTGGTGGTAGCGGTCCTGGATAGCGGCGTCGACTACAATCATGAAGATCTGGCCGCGAACATCTGGAGCCGGCCAGCAAGTATTTCACCTTTCCGGGATGACCATGTCGGCGTCATTGAAGATGAACATGGTTACAACGCAATCGCCAATACCGGCGATCCCTTTGATGAAAACGGACACGGTACTCACTGCGCGGGAATCGTTGGCGCAGTGGGTGACAATCAGCGAGGCATAGCGGGCGTAAACTGGAAAGTGCGGATTATGCCCTTGAAGTTTATGAATGCTGGCGGCTTTGGAACGACGAAAGATGCAATTGAAGCAATCAACTATGCCATCGACCGCAAGCGCGCGGGTGTGAATGTGCGTGTCATCAACGCGAGTTGGGGGTCCACCATGAAGTCGCGTGCGCTAGAGGACATTATTCGCAAGGCGAATGAAGCTGGAATTCTGTTCGTGGCCGCCAGTGGCAACGCCTCGGTAGATAATGATCGACGCCCGCACTTTCCAGCGAGCTACAATCTCCCCAACGTAATCAGCGTTGCAGCTCTGGACGCCCAGGACCAACTTACCAGCTTTTCAAACTTCGGAGCAAAAAGTGTCCATGTCGCGGCGCCAGGCAAAGATATTCTTAGTACGTGGCTCGGAAATGACTATGAAGAGCACTCGGGAACATCAATGGCGACACCAGTGGTGGCCGGAGTGAGCGCGTTAGTCCTAGCACTCCAGCCAAGTATCTCCGTCTCTGAGCTTCGGACGCATCTCCTGAATTCGGTCGATCAGCTACCACACCTCAAAGGCAAAGTTTCATCAGCTGGCCGGATTAACGCCGCGAAAGCCGTCGGAGCCGATTAGCCCCAAGCTTCAAGGCCAGAAGGCTGCTCTGAATCTTCCGCCCTCCCCGTTTCCGGGGCGATTCTGCATTCCGAGCTTCATTACTTACCGTGATTCTCGGATCCCGGAAGTAACTTTGTCGGTGACGTCGGTCAAAACAGCAACTCGGCTTGCGCAGGAGGCTAACGTTGGCTGATAATGCTAAACGATGATTGTCACGTGCTTAAAAATTGTAGGTCCTGATCTTTTGAGGAGAAAATAAAGAGTGAAAGCGGAATTACAGCAATTAGTCGCTTTACAAACACTGGATACAAGCATAAGAAAATTACAAACAGTCATAGCAGCGATTCCCCAAAGGCGCGCCGAGATCGAAGCAGAGTTCGATCAGCGCGCCTTTGAAATTCGGGCGCTTGAGAACCGTCGCGACGATGCAAGACAAACAAGAGTGAGGCTTGAGGCAGAAATTGCCGATCAGAAAACCCGAGCGGAACGAGCAGATCGCAACTTGATGTCGTCAAAAAAGCAGGAGGAATACACCGCAGCAATTCGCGAGGCGGACGCAGCAAGAAAACAAATCTCAACGCTTGAAACTCATGTCCTCGAGCAAATGGAAGCGCTTGAGGAAGCTGAAGCAGCGCTCAAAGAGCGTGCTGACGAAATCGCAAGTCTGAATTCGGACAGGGAGTCAAAGCTCAAGGAGTTTGATAAAGACGCTGCTTATCAATCTGAAAGACTTGCAACTCTCCGGTCTGAACGCGAACGAGTGATAAACGCACTCCCGAAACCAATGAGCCTGCTCTACACACGCATCAGCGCGCGTATTAGAGACGGTGTGGCGGTTGCGGAAGCCCGCAATGGCGCATGCATGGCGTGTTTTATGGCATTAAGGCCACAGGCGATGGCCCAGGTGAGAAAAGGTGAAGAGGTCATCACGTGCGATAACTGCAACCGGATCCTCTTTTATGCACCCGTGGAACCTGCGCCCACAAATCCGACTGCACAGCCCAAGGTGGCCCATACCTAAGTCTGAAGCTGATATAAGATATCCGTTCATCAGATCGCATGTGTGGCAGATCTGAGTTGCTGGCTGACCCGCTCCAAGCCTGCAGCGTTACACCACCAAACCCCAGCACCCTTAATTGCATCATTTTTCAACGCGAGCAGTGCTTCGTTTGCCTCCGCCAAACTGAACTGCTGTGTGTGCGTCTGTATTGGAATACTTGCAGCCTCCTGCAAAAACTGACGCCCGTCACTGCGTGTGTTGTTAGCAACGCTTCGTATCACACGTTCACCGTAAAGCAAGTCGTAACTCATTTCCGGAATCGCACTCATATGAATGCCACCAAGCACCAGAACGGCTCCTTTGTTCAGCACTGCCAATGCTGCCGGGACCAGCTCACCAGCTGGCGCAAAGATTATTGACGCATCAAGTTTGACAGGAGGCGAGTCGTACGAATCTCCAACCCACTGTGCACCCAGTTCGATTGCGAGACTCTGGTGACGGGCGCGGTCGCGTGTCAAAACGTAGACTTCGGCGCCCCGAGCACGGGCAAGCTGGATGACCACGTGTCCTGCCGCGCCAAAGCCATAAATCCCCAAGCGCGCCCCCGCCCAGGAGCCTGGGTCGATTCCGGTCAGCCGCAGCGCCCGGTAACCTATTATTCCCGCACAAAGTAACGGCGCTGCCTGTACGTCATCAAACCCGCTCGGGATTGGATAGACGAAATCAGCTTCCGCAATCACATACTCGGCATAACCGCCGGCAACAGTCCACCCGGTAAACGTCGCTCGTTCGCAAAGGTTTTCGCGACCGGAGCGACAGAAACCGCAACTGCCACAGGTGTGATGCAGCCAGGCGACGCCAACCCGGTCACCCACCATAAACTCGTTTACATCGCCACCAATTCCAGCCACTGTCCCAACGATCTGATGGCCTGGTATTTGGGGTAGATTTGGAAGAGGCAACTCCCCTTCAACCACATGAAGATCAGTGCGGCAAATACCACAGACATTGATCCGGATCAGCAACTGGTGAGCGTCTGGTTCCGGGCACGCTACGTCTGTGATCTCGAGGGGCTTGTCTTCGACCAGCGCAGCTTTATGTAGAAGAGCGGCCTTCATGCGTTTAGCCTGACCTTATCTGAGCCTTAATCGGCCCGCAATCCCCTTTGGAGCTACTGCTTCCGAGACGCGTCCATGATAATTTGTCTGTAACTCAAAACGAACCTGGAACCAATCGTTAAGGGGACCCTGTTATGCCGGCAGATCGCGAATCAACAAAGGCTTCGGGTAAGAAACAACTTCCTGTCAAGCGCACCCCGCCTAAGCGAGGACAAGCCATCACGCTAAACGAATTTCTTTCGTTGAAGAATCCGAAAGGAGATCTGTTGCTGAGCGTCGACCGTGAGCATGTCTCCCTGACAAGCTTAGAACGTGTCTACTGGCCGGACGAAAAGATCACGAAATATCAGCTGCTCTGTTATTACATTCACGTAAGCGACCGGTTGTTGCCGATTCTCAAAGATCGACCTGCGATCTTGCAGCGTTGGCCGCGGGGTATTAAGGCGCCAATGTTCTTCCAGCAAGATCTGGAGAGCGCTCCACGGTTTGTAAAGACAGTTCGGCTAACTAATCTGTCGGGACGCGAACTCGATTACGCTGTCTACACCAACACAGCGTCGTTATTGCATTTCGTCAATCTCGGCACTATCGAACAACACCCCTGGCATTCGACGACTCGGAGGTTTGATAAACCAGACTGGATAGCGATTGATCTCGACCCCAAAGAGGCACCCTGGGAGAACGTATTGCAGGTGGCGCTCGTGGCAAAGGATGTATGCGATGAAGTAGGTTTCCAGGCGTTTCCCAAGACTTCGGGTTCTTCTGGTATGCACATCTACCTGCCGCTCAAACCGACGAATGATTATGACAACGTGGCTGAGGTGGCAAGACTGCTGGCCGGAGAGATCGCCCGCCGTGTCCCGCAGATAGCCACGATAGAGCGTAGCCTCGCCAAGCGACAGAAGCAGCAGGTGTATGTTGATTGGATGCAGAATGCGCGCGGCAAAAGCCTGGCGTCAGTCTACACGGTACGTGCTAAACCAAAAGGGACGGTCTCAATGCCGTTGTCATGGAAGCAAGTTGAGCAAGGCGTCAAAATCTCAGACTTCACACTTCGAAATGTCCCTGAACTTTTGTCGAAGGCGGGAGATCCATGGAAAGATTTCTTCGCGAAGCGTCAGACCTTGAAGCTGGGTTAAGAGCCCTTGACGCTCGACAAGTCCAGGCCTATCCTCGTCCAGACCCATAACGGCATATGCAACTGACCCCAACACGTTATTACCGCTATTACCGCGTCCTCTTCGCTCGGAGGAACCGACGGGGTTTAGACGGTCGCAGTGCTGCCGAAAGTCCTTAGCATCACCAGACTAATTGAAACGAACCCCGCCACCGGCCTCCGATACATGAGGTCGGTGGTTTTTCTTTGAACGCGAGAAAATCAAATATGAGATCGAAAACAGAAGAAACTTCGGTGCTCGGCGACCATGTAGACATGAGATTGGTCGCCCAGGGGCTTGATCACGTTGCCGACAGAAACCTGATAGTTGAGTTAAATCCAGACCACCCGGGCTTTCTTGACCAATCGTATCGAGAACGGCGGAACCAAATTGCAAAGCTTGCCCTTAACTACAAGCCGGGTCAGCCGATCCCTGACGCGCCTTATTCTTTGGAAGAGCATCGCGTCTGGCAAGAAATCTGGAAAGAGCTGACTCCAGCTCAACGCTCGCACGCGTGTTCTGAATACTTGAAAGCCGAGAACACTCTCCAGATCGACAAAACCAGGATTCCGCAATTAAGAGAGGTCAGTCAAAGGATCCATGCCCTGAGCGGATTTCGTTTGGAGCCCGTAGCGGGGCTCGTAGAACCCAAAGTCTTTCTTGAGTCGCTCGCAGATGGTGTGTTTCTGTGCACGCAGTACATTCGGCACTGGTCAACACCGCTCTACACTCCAGAGCCAGACGTAGCGCATGAAATCATCGGTCACGCCATTACACTTGCAGACGCGAGGCTCGCCCACCTCAACCGCCTGTTCGGTGAAGCTGTTAAACGCACTTCATCGACTGAGCACTTAGACCGTTTGTCACGCATCTATTGGTTTACGATCGAGTTCGGCGTTTTAAAGGAAAACGGCGAGGTAAAGGCCTACGGTACTGGTCTACTTTCATCTTCAGGGGAACTAAAAGAAATACATAAAGCAGAGGTCGTGCAGTTAGATCTTGAACGCGCTGCAAGCGATACGTACGATCCCACGCATTACCAAAAGAGACTTTACTGTGCCGAATCCTTTGAGGAGATGTGCAAAACTGTCGGTAGTTTTTTGGAGCGGTGGTAAACGAATAACCCCGCACTTAGCAGCTGGGCTTTTCAGCACCTAGTCACCGGAGGCGTGCACCGGTTCAGCGGCAATTGGGTGGCGAATGGAATGGAGTTGGGCTGCATCGACCATGTTGAGGCCGGACTCACGAACGCTTTGGAAGCCAGGCACCAACTCTTTTTCAAAGGGCTGCATGCCGCTAAGATTTCGTTTAAACCCAGTAAAGTCCAGATAGAGGTGCCGGCGGATTAGGCGATCCGGTACTCCGGCGAATCTCCAAAGCGGGTACTTTATTCCCGTTCCGAAAAGCCTCTTGCCGAGCATGCTGTAGTAGATGGGCACACCTACGGTGAACTTCGTATTAAGCTTGGCGCCACTACTCCAAAACTCAAGGTTGTATTTCCAGCAGGTAAAGAAGAACTCCCACTGCAGATCTGTCATCTCGATCAGTTTCGCGCCGTCCTTCTTGCTCATCCTGGTATCTTCGAGCGGCACAAACCATGTCGGAACGAAGGTACCTTTCGCGTCTCGCAAATCGTAAAGCAGATCCAGCGATAGCTTCGTGTCTTCTTCAGTCTCTCCGGGGAGGCCAATGATAAACGTGCAGAACGGAAACCAGTTGTGCCGGTTAAGGATCTCCATGCCCTTCAACACCACGTCGCGCCATTGATGCGCCTTGTACGGATACGCTTTCCCTTTCATATAGGTGTTGAACAGTCGTGGACTACCGGTCTCTAATCCGATGATTGGGTCAGCAGCACGACGGTTGGGGTCCGTCGACTCGGGGTGTTGGACGTGCGAGTAAGGCACCAGCAAAGGTGTGAGCCTCTCAATGATGCTCGGGTCCTTCACCACCGGCGCCATCGTGATGTGAGAGGTTTGTATCGTTTCGATCCCAGGAACGCTTATGAGACCTTGGAACAGTTGCTCCAATGCGGGAATGTTGGTTTCGAAATTCGGCAGCTGCTCGTAGAGAAACATGTCCTCTGAAGCAACAAGCACTTCCGTGGCGCCTTCGCCCGCATTCACTCGAGCGCTTTCCAGAATGTGTTCGAGAGGAAAAGACCTACCGACCTTTGTTGCCGGCGAACAAAACTGGCAACCTCTACCGCAACCTCGAGTGATCTCGACTACCCCGAACGTGGAGCGATGTTTGACCACTGGGATCTCATCAACCGTAGCCTGCATCTCCTTGGGGATCTTGATTACGCGCGGCAGACTGGGATCGCCCTGCATGATCTGACGAAAGAGGTCGCTAAAAACTCGTTCGATTTCGCCATCGATCAAGTAATCAATCTTGAATTCGTCGAGGCGGTTCGCTTTCTCCAACTGCCAGGCCCCTGGTCCACCGACGACGATCTTCGGTTTAAACTTTTGAATGACCGGATGGGTGACAATCTTGATGAACTCGTGAGCATTCAACGGCATTACATTTTCGCCGAAGATCTTGGCGTAGACATCCGTCGCATACGAGATTCCCAAGGGGTTGTGCGCATGGATAGCAAGAACCCTGGTCTCGGGTCCGACGAACTGGTCCAACTTATCGACGTAGCACGTTACAACGTCGGCTTCTTCGTATTCACGGAGCAACAGAGTCTCCACCATGCGCAGGCCATTGGGAACGTACTTGGCACGACCGTCTGGCCACGACTCGTTTTCGAATGAGACCTTGTTGAAGAATGTGTTGCTGAACTTGTAAGGAACCGTGGCCGACATCATCTGTTGCCAGATGCTGTGGTGCCACTCACTGGCTTCGGTGGATGAAGCAGTCAGGACAATTAAAGGGGATCTCACCGGGGGAGTGCCTCCTCCAGAATCTGCGCTGACATCGGGGGTCATGGCGCAGTGCTGATTGGGAACCCAAGAACTCTTCAGCTCAAGCTTTTGCGAAAATCGACGAATTCTAGCACCCGATCTCAAACCTTGCCAATATTTTCAAGATAGCCAAAATTGCGGTAGGGTCTTAAGTTGATTTCTCTGTGCGAGTTCTGTTTCTCCGTGAACTCTGTGGTCATGTATTCGTGGGACAAATTAACCACCAAGCCACAGAGGACAGAGTTTCAGAACTGGCTATAGCAAGCTCCCTAACTATCCGGACTTAGTTCACAAATCTCCCGCGCGATATCCTCCAGCGAACGTTGCTCGGTCACACCAATTCTGAAATCGGCCAAAGCATAAAGGCGCTGCCTCTGATGGTAGAGCGTGTGTGACTGCTCCTCGTTTGCGGCCAAGGGCCTTTCTGCACCTCCCTCGGCAATTCTCTTCCAGCAGAGTTCGAACGGAGCATCGAGCCAGAAAGTACGTCCCTTTGCATCTGCGATAAGTTCCCGGTTGATTGAAAGGGTCCAAGTGCCCCCTCCTAATGCTATGACCGATGTAGTGCCGCGCGTGAGTACCAAACGCAAGACCCTCGACTCGATATCGCGGAACGCTGTCTCGCCATCAGTTTCGATTATAGATTTTGGAGTTTGTCCAGTTTCCACAGTCACCTGTTCGTCAAGATCGATGACTTCGCAAGACAGCAATTCACAAATGGCCCGTGCGACAGTGGACTTGCCAGAACCCATGAAGCCCGTCAGAACGATTCTTGGGTGCCTCTTCATCGCAGAACCAGCGTCTCGAGAGTCTTAAAGAATTCTGGAAAGCTAACACAAACACAATCAGCGTCAGAGAGCTCGCATTCTTCAGTCGCAGCCAATGCTGCCACAGCAAAGGCCATTGCTATCCGGTGGTCGCCGTAAGATTCCAATTGAGCCCCTCGAAGAACCTGGGATCCCGGAACCTCAAAACCGTCTAAGAACTCCTCGACTTCAACTCCCATGGCCCTCAGATTTGAAACCGTGGCGGCGATTCGATCAGTCTCCTTAACCCTGAGTTCACTCGCTCCGCGAACCGAGATGCCCCCCGGAATTGTTGCGCCGATCACACCCAAAATAGGTAGTTCGTCGATCAACCGCGGTACCAATTCGGTTGGAATCTCATTCATTGTTCGTGTGGTTAACTGGCCACTCTTGACCAAGATCCAACCAACTGGTTCATTACTCTCTTCGCGTTCAACCTCGTAACAGACGTTCAAACCTAACGACTGCAACACCGATAGAAATTGGGTTCGCGTGGGATTAAGCCCGACATTCGAGATCTCAACGGCTGAGTCTTGAAGGAGAATTGCGGCTGCAATGAAGAACGCTGCAGAGGAGATGTCACCAGGCACCGAAACCTCGCGAGCTGACACTCCTTCACGACCGCTTATAGAGATCTTCACGGAACCCTCTTCATCGCGAGGTTCGCTCTGAATCTTCGCCCCAAAGAACTGCAACATTCTCTCTGTATGATCGCGCGTAGGTTGCGGCTCGGTGACTGAGGTGGAACCGTGTGCATGAAGCCCCGCAAACAGAACTGCCGACTTAACCTGCGCACTGGCGACTGGCAGGGTGTAATCGATTGCGCGCAGTTCAGCGGAACCCGTCACTATGAGCGGAGGTCTGCCCTGGTTAGAGCTTATCGTCGCCCCCATCAACTCTAGCGGCTCAATCAACCGGTCCATCGGGCGCTTTGAGAGCGAGTGATCACCAATGAGAGTTGAGGTAAGGCTTTGGCCAGCCAGAGCTCCCGTCAGCATTCGCATGGTTGTTCCGCTGTTGCCACAATCCAACGACACTGGTGGCTTGGAATAACGGGCCAGACCCAGACCATTTACCCTCAGTCGGTCGTGGAGAACTGTTATTTGAACCCCGAGGTTCCGAAGACACTCGAGAGTTGAAACACAGTCGGCACTCGTGGAGAAGTTACTTAGGGTGCTTGTTCCCGCCGCCAACGAGGCGATGATCGCGGCCCGATGAGAGATCGATTTATCTCCTGGAACCGAAATTCGGCCCCGAACAGATTTTGCAGCTTGTATCTTCAAAGTCTCTTTGGTACGTCTTAATTCCTTATTGTGAGTCTTCCTTATGGACGGTTCAGGCCTGAATCACATTTAATCACACGCATCACATTTCGCCTCTTTTGCGGATACCTTTGATCCTGGAGCATGAAGAAGCTGGCAGCGTCATACCCCCTATTTCTTGACACCAAGGCAGGCCGCGTGCTACACCCTCGGTCTTCCGATTTCTTGGATGTTTTCCGTGAAATAGCCAATCCAGCGCAGTTGCTCTGGAAAGGGCCAAGTCGTTTAATTGTGACTGGAGCGCAAACGGCATTTACTTTTCCCAGCCGCATTGAGGCTGTCAATGAAGCTGCCGCTTCAGTTGCCCGGACCCTGAACGACTTGGGAACACCCGACGATGTAAACTTTGCCATTGATATGTCCATTCGTGAAGCCGTTACTAATGCCGTGCTTCATGGGAACAAGCTCGATGTGGCGAAGAAAGTGGACGTGCTGATCACTGCGTCCGAAAGTGCCGTTGAAATCCAGGTTACCGATCAAGGCTCGGGATTCAAACCGGAGGAAGTTCCAGACCCAACCGCAGCCGAGAATATCCTGAAAACCTCGGGCCGAGGCATCTTTTTCATGCGTACATTCATGGATGAAGTCGAATGGTCGTCAGGCCCCACAGGGGGAACCTCTGTGCGAATGGTTAAGAGGTTTTGAGTACTATGTAGCGGAACTCGTTAGCATTGATACCACCCATCTTTCCAAAGGAGATTTCTGCAAATGGCTGAACTCAATATTTCGGAACGCCAGGCCGGAGATGTAACCGTCCTGGACATGAGCGGCAAGATCACTATCGGCGAGGGCAGCGTTGCTCTGCGCAGCGGAATTCGCCGGCTGCTCGAAGAAGGAAAAAAGAAGATCCTGCTCAACCTCGCAGGCGTAGGCTACATCGACTCCAGCGGCATCGGCGAATTAGTATCGAGCTACACCGCCATCAACAAAGAAGGCGGTCAATTAAAGCTTCTGAACCTGACTCAGAAGCTTCAGGATCTCCTTACAATCACGAAGCTGCTTACCGTCTTTGACGTCTATGAAAGTGAATCAGAAGCCCTCAACAGTTTCAAATAAAGTCACGTTAAAAAGTCGACTGGAGAATTCCAAATGGCAGAACTCGAAGTAAAGGAACGACAGGCAGGCGATGTCACTATTCTGGACATGAGTGGGTCCGTTCGCATCGGTGAAGGCAGCGTGACTCTGCGCGACGCGGTGCGGAAGCTACTCAGTGACGGGAAAAAGAAGGTTCTGCTAAATCTCGGCGGCGTCAATTATATGGACTCGAGCGGCGTGGGCGAGCTGATCGCCAACTACACCTCAGTAAGCCGTAACGGCGGTGAACTGAAACTACTGAACCTCACTGATAAGATTCAGAGTCTACTCGTAATCACCAAACTTCTCACCGTGTTCGACGCATACGAAAACGAAGCAGAGGCCCTCAACAGTTTTAAGTAAGCGCACAGGAAACCACGTGACCTGCGACTGAGTACGATTTGCCTCTAGTGTGAGGTTACGTGGCAACCGGTCGGGAGTTATGTTTCGCGCCGCTGTCCGCCGTCTGCTGGCCATTGACGATCCTCCTGAGCGCACTGCACTCGCGTTTGCAATAGGAGTCTTCATTGCATTCTCGCCGTTTCTCGGTCTCCATACCATTATGGCGACATTCATAGCCTTCGTTTTTCGCTTCAATAAGATCGCAATTTACAGCGGCACGTTTATAAACAACCCATTTATTACGCTGGTTCCAATCATCGCAATTTCATACGCCGTGGGGGCACTGCTGCTCGGGATGCCGCTCAGTATTCCAGAGGAGGGGGTAGCACTTCTTAGAGATCCAGAGCTTTTGAGTCGCGACTATTATCAGAGGCTATTCATTGAGAGCTGGCACGTCGTGAAAGCGTTTATGGTCGGCGGCATGGTGCTTTCGGTGGTTTGTTCGGTTCTTGCATATCCGCTAACATTGCGCCTGCTTAGGACTCGCCAAAGAATCAAACCCGGGGGGTGAGCATTAATGTCCTACGGCGGGCTGCATCTGTTTGGCGCGATCCGGCATCTCTAGATTTTCTCCCTGACTTCCTTTCAGTATTTTCGTAAATTTAGTCATGAACAGAGTCTTTTTCATTCTTGCTATCGGATGGTTCTTATGTGCAGAGTTGAGCGGTCAGGCCCCTCAAAGTACCCCTTCAAGCACAACGCCCAGGCAAGTACAACAGCGTCAATCCGCGAGCTTTGACCTAACCGAATACGGAATCACTTTCCAGGCGGATTCTCGACTAATCACTATGATGGCGGCTCTCGAGGCTGCCGGATTTGACCCGACTCCACCGGGTCGAGAAATATCCAACTTCCGCGCACAGGTTAGCAAGGACCTCGCTGATTTAGATCCCGATCTCCGGGAGCGTCTACGCTCCTTCTATCACAGGCATAGGTTGCCACCTCCTGCCACAGCAGCCGACCAGGCCTCGCGATATATTTCGCTCGCGCTGACGTTGGGTCAGCCACCGACGCTTGATGCTCCCGAGCGGTCACTCGATCTGCCGGCTGGCCTACTCGAAGTACTGGATTTTGCGCCGCTGGCAAGGGAGTTCTATCGGCGGTCCGGCATGGAAGATCGACTTGTTACGTATACCCGGGCATATCAGGCCGAAGGTGACCGCCTCCGACAGCCGACGGCCGAGATGGTCCGGCAGGTACTTACATACCTGCATACCCGACCGATCACGATCGCTACCGAAAGAGTTCTCGTTACGGCGCCAACATCAGGTAAGAAAAAGAAGGCTCCACAAAGATACACCTTGAGAGATCATGAGAGGCACTTCTCGATTCTGCCCGATCTGCTCGCACCTACAGGCGCCATCAACTTCAGGATTATCGGAGACGAATATTACGCGATAGTTCCTCCCGGAATTGATCCCACGTCTTCCGAACTTCGGCGCGCCTATCTGCAGTTTGTCATCGACCCATTGATCCTGCGTTTCAACCGCGAAATATCGGAGCGTCGCGAGCCAATCAAGCAGATTATTGCCGCTCGAGAAAAGGAGGGCGCACAGATAACCCCAGATGTATTTCTCGTGGTCGCGCGATCCCTGGTAGCCGCCGCGGATGCACGCTTCGAGGAGGTAAGGAGGACTGACGCGATTACGGCCGAGGCACGGACCAAGATCGAAAGAGCAGTGAATAGTTCTTCTCGGGCTGC
The DNA here is from genome assembly GCA_035283645.1 of Pyrinomonadaceae bacterium. GTDB lineage: Bacteria > Acidobacteriota > Blastocatellia > Pyrinomonadales > Pyrinomonadaceae > PSRF01. Next base: position 131,653 of record DATETN010000041.1, on the reverse strand, counting down.
CATCGCGGAAGAGATGCAGCGCAGTCTCAGGTCTGTCCAGGATGCAACTACAGCGCGCATGGCCGACGAGTACGAACGTGGCTCGGTGCTGGTTTTCTATTTTGCTGACCAATTGAAAGGGATAGAGAGTTCAGGCTTTGACATCGCGAACTTCTTCCCGGACATGTTGGCAGCTCTTGATCCAGCGAAGGAAATTGGCCGTCCAACTGAATATACCGAGGCCCGTAACCGGTTTCTCGCGGAGAGGCAAGCTCGTGCAAGCCAGGCCGAAGCCGACCTTCCGGTTTACTCGGAAGGTGCCGCAGCAAAAGCTGCCGGTCTGGTCAGAAAGCTATCGGAAGTTGAAGAATTGCTGCGCCTAAAAGACTATAACAATGCCGAAGTGCGGCTGAAGGAGCTGTTTGCGGACTATCCTGGTGAATCACGAGTGTTCTTCGCGTTGGCCCAAACTGCTAATCTCGCGGCACAGGACGCAACTGACGAAAAGGTGCAGTCAGAGCGACTTAGGAAAGCACTCACCAACTACCGTCTCGCCGTCGAAGCCTCATCTACAGATACAGACCGCGCTCTGATTTCCCGGGCACATGAGGCAATGGGCAGAATCCATGCTTTCATGGAGAATACTGCAGAGGCGCTCAAGGAGTTTGAGCAGGCCATTAAGGTTGGGGAAGTAGCTGGTGGCGCCTACCGGGAAGCAGTTGCAGGAAAGAGGCGCCTGGAGCAGCCGTGATGTCGCTTAGATTACACGACTGTCGAATAGACAAAACAAGAGCGGCGGCGAATTGCTGAGCCCCATGCCGCCGCACGCCAAAACCTAGATCGGCTGACGAACTCCTCCTACTCGCCTAACGGTGTCGCCAACATCCACTGTGATCTCTGGTATTACCGGCAACTCGATACGCGGCAGGTTGATGTTCACCGCTGGGATTGTCGGCAACTCAATCCGCGGCAACACCACGCGCCGGCTCATTTGACCAGGCGACAAGATCCGTTGTGTTTCACTTTCCTTAGGCGTCACCGTGATCGTCCGTTGGTTGCGGTCCCTCACGATAGTCAGCGAAATGTCGCCCTCTTTTTTCTTGTTGATCGCACGAGCGAGTTCACCGGCGCCTCCAACTTTTTCGCCATCCACGGCTGTTATTACATCGCCCGCCTTGATTCCGGCTTTTGCCGCAGGTCCATCTTCGGTGACAGCAGTCACCAGCACCCCTTGACCATCAGCAATACCAAAGTACTCGGCCAACTGCTTAGTCAACTGCGTGGTACTGACACCGATGCGCCGGTGCCCGCCGAAAGCGAAGACGAATGAGCCGGACCCGCCTTCAAAAATGTTGCCCTTGAGATCGCCTGGAGCCCACACGCGCGCCCTGGGTGTTACCCGCATGCCTTGTAGCGTATTGGCGAAATTCTTGCGCTCGCCGATAGTGACAGAAACCTCTTGTTCAGCACCACCACGGCTAATCAGCAGTCTCACCGTGTGATCCGGCGCAATCTCTGACACCAACCGGTTCAGCTTGCGCACGCTGGTCACATTGTCATTATCCAGGCGAAGAATAACATCGTCCTTCCTCAGGCCCGCCTTTTCAGCCGGACTACCGGCAACGACGTTCGTGATACCAACTCCGCGAGCTTCGCGGAGGTTGTAGCGCGCGGCTTTTTCCTTGTCGATATCCTCTGCATGCACACCGAGAAACCCTCCACCGTTTACAAACAACGAGAATGCCTGTGTTAGAGGCTCGGGCGGTGCGGGTGGTGGCGCCGGCGCAGTTTGTTGCGCGTAAACTACGCTCGCGATCAGCAGCATGGAAACCATTAAACCAACTCTTAATCTGAAGCTCATAAAAGGAGAGTCCTCCGGAAAGATTTTTACGCCTTTTACACGCCAGAAAACCTTCCAAGTTCCCGGAATGTTGAGAATGAAACTAACCGGTGGGAGGTTAAGAACCCGCTGACCTGTAGACTTCGCGTTCTCCGGCCATCTCCATGTCAATTTTTCCCTCGGAATGACAAAAATCCAGATGGGCCACGGCCTCAGAAACGCCGAGAAAACGATGAACATCGTCGGTTTCGGGAAACAACTGTTGAGCGATCTCCCAGGCCGTCGCTCCTGATTCTGGCAGGAATTTCATCACGAGAGCCTGTCGCTCTCGAATCGCGCGGAGATAGCGGTTGAACAACTCTTCGTAGTCCCGAATAGGTTCACCGTGACCTCCATACACGAAAGTCGGCGCAAAGGATCGCAATCGGGCAAGGCTCACGAGATACTCGGCTAATGAGGGAAACCGTTTAGTTGGGTCGATCGGATCAGGCGAAAGCACCGGGTTCGGTGTTATGCGTTTCAGCACACAGTCGCCTGCAATTACGGTGCGGTCGGCCTCACGAATGAATGAGCAAGAGCCGGGAGTGTGACCTGGGGTATGAACAACTCTCAGGGAGCCGCTTGTGAACTCCAGTTCCGCATCATCATTGAGAGAGCTGTACTCATGCTCATCTAAAGAGTCGGCGTAGACGCGCACCTGTTCATAAAGTCTGCGCATCGCCTCAATTTCGTTCTCGGGCACACCGGCTCTCACGAGGAGGTCGCGATGGTGTTGGTGCTCGAGGCGTCCCGTACGATGGCCAGTCTCCCAATCATGGACCAGCACTTCGGCATCTTTTGCTTCGTCTCGTAGAGTCCGGGCCAATCCGCAATGATCTTCGTGGGCATGGGTTAGCACTAAGCGACGAATATCGGATACACGAACACGCTCGCGTCTGAGCCCATCCCTGAGTGCCTCAACTGCTTCTTTGGTTTTTGGTCCAGTGTCGATAAGTGTCACCGGATCTTCCTTGATCAGGTAGACATTAACGGGACCAATGTAAAACGGCGTGGGAACCGAGATGGGAGTGATGTGCATTTATTGCGATTTTAGATCTTTGGTCTTTGGCCTTAGTCTTCGGTTCACAAACTTAATGCGAAGAGTGTCTATCCTCGAATTAAAGCTCAGAACCGAAGACCGTGTCGGCTCCTAAAATCAAAGACCGAAGATCAAAGATCTAAGTCCGAATACTACAGACATTCTGGCCCTGTCTAGTAAACCCACTTATTTGCCTCGATCATTTCATTCGCAATCCGCTGACGTGCTGCGATTGTGTTTACCGGCGTCAGCTTTGTGAAACGCCGCAAGGCTGCCAATAACGTACGCAATTCATCACCTTCTGCCATGCCAGCCAACGTGTTTTTTGCGATCGCATCGATTCTCTCAACTGCGTCATTCGCAAAAACCCTCGTCATGTCGATATAAAGCGCGGCCGCTTCTTCGCCCTCTGCACTAGCCAACTTTTGCGCGCGAAGAATCGCCGACTCCATTGCAAATGTTTCAATGATCACATCAGCTATGCCCAACAGAATCTCCTGCTGCTCGGCAAGTGCCATCATGTACTTCTGTGCTGCTGTTCCGAGGAGCATCAAGGCCACCTTTTTGCCATTCTGCGCCAGCTTCCGTTCCGCAACCAGCACACCCTCGTCCTCCTCGAAGCTTGGCAGTTGGGGCGACAGAATTTCGTCCATCAACGCCTGTGCGGCAGGCAGTAGCGCAAGTTGGCCGCTCATCGCACTCTTCATCAGACGCCCTGGTACGAGCATGCGATTGATTTCATTGGTGCCTTCGAAGATGCGGTTGATACGAGAGTCGCGATAAGCCCGTTCTGCGGGATAATCTGCGGAGTAGCCGTAGCCTCCAAAGATCTGCACCATCTCGTCCGCCACGTAGTTGCAGTATTCCGATAACGCGACCTTGATGATTGAGCACTCAGCTGCGTACTCCTCGATGGCCCGCAGGCGAGCGTCTGTATCTGCTTTGTCGGCAATCGCACCAATACCGGTTTCGATCATGCCCAATGTGCGGTAGACCATCGACTCACCCACCCAGGTGCGGATCGCCATCTCACCAAGCTTTGACTTTATCGCGCCAAAGGCAGAGATGGACTTCCCAAACTGTTGGCGTTCATTGGCATAGCGAACCGATTCGTGGACCATCAATTTCATGCCGCCACTGCACATGGCACCGAGTTTGAAACGGCCGATATTCAGAATGTTGAAGGCGATCTTGTGTCCTTTGCCAACCTCACCAAGCAGGTTTTCCACTGGAGTTCGCACGTCCGATAGGACCAGGGCAGTGGTGCTGGAACCTTTGATTCCCATCTTGTGTTCTTCAGCACCGGAAGTAAGGCCTGGCTGTCGTTCCACGATGAATGCGCTGAACTTATCACCGTCTACTTTTGCAAACACTATGAAAATGTCGGCGAAACCTCCATTCGTAATCCACATCTTTTCGCCGTTGAGAATGTACTCAGTTCCGTCTTCGCTGAGTTTTGCTGTCGCCTTACCGGCCATTGCGTCGGAACCGGCACCAGCTTCAGTGAGCGCGTAAGCGGTGATCAAATCGCCAGCCGCGATTCTCGGCAGATACTTCTGTTTTGCCGCTTCGGTACCGAAGTAGACGATCGGCAAGAGCCCAATTCCGCTCTCCGCGCCCAACGTGGTGGCAAACGAGGCTGAACGACCAATGTTCTCCCCAATCAAGCCGCCGCTGGTTTGGTCCAAGCCGAGACCGCCGAATTCCTCCGGGATGTTGGCGCCAATCAATCCCAAGTCAGCTGCCTGCTTAATCAGCCGGCGTGACAATTCCCAATCGTGTTTCTCCAACTGGTCGAGATTCGGTAGGACTTCGTTATCGATGAACTGCCGCGTGGTTTCAGCAATCATCAAGTGTTCCTCGGTAAAGTCCTCGGGAGTGAATATCTCCTCCGGCGTCCGTTCTTCGATCAGAAACGAGCCACCTTTGATGAGTTTCTTTTGTTCGGCTACGGCTGACATGTCGATAGTCCTTTCTTCTCTGGAGTGCGGCGGCAAGGAGTCCGAGCGACGCGCTTCCGCGCTCCAAAATCATGTTAATCGTTCGAAAATTCCAGCGGCCCCCATTCCACCACCAACACACATCGTGACCATTCCGTACCGGCCATTTCGGCGCTCAAGCTCGCGCAGAATTGACGCCGTCAGCTTGGCGCCAGTACAGCCAAGCGGATGACCAAGCGCGATCGCGCCACCATTTACGTTCACTTTGTCGATATCTAAACCGAGCGTCTTGATAACGGCCAGCGACTGCGCAGCAAATGCTTCGTTCAACTCAATCAGATCGAGATCGTTCAGGCTAAGCCCGGCTACCTTCAGGGCTTTCGGAATCGCGAAGACCGGACCGATCCCCATCTCCTCGGGCGGGCAACCGGCCGTGGCATAAGCAACGAAGCGGGCCAACGGTGTCGCACCCAATGCTGTGGCTTTTTCGGCTGACATGACAATCGCTGCTGCAGCACCATCTGACATCTGGGATGCATTACCCGCTGTGATTGTTCCTTTCACGTGGAATGCCGGCTTCAACTTCGCCAGGCCTTCCATAGATGTGTCACGCCGGACACCCTCGTCCTTGTCAAAAACTATTTCCTGCTTTTGCTTGCGTCCCTTGGCGTCCAGATCCTCCAGGGTCACTGTTATTGGCACCGTTTCATCCTTGAACTTATCGGCATCGAGCGCTGCCGCCGCTCGTTGATGTGATCTGACGGCAAACTCATCCTGCTCTTCTCGCGAAACCTCGTACTTGCGAGCAACATTCTCTGTGGCCAGCCCCATGTTTAAATAGAAGTCCGGATAATGTTCGACCAGATATGGATTAGGACGAATTATGTGACCGCCCATAGGAATCATGGACATGGTCTCGAGTCCACCAGCAATCGCCACCTCCGCGCTGCCCGTGCGAATGCGATCAGCGGCAATCGCAATTGACTGGAGCCCCGAAGAGCAAAAGCGGTTGATCGTCATGGCGCTGGTTTCAACCGGCAATCCGGCACGAATTGCGGCCGCCCGGGCGACATTCATCCCCTGCTCTGCTTCGGGCATCGCACAGCCCATGATCACATCTTCGACCTCGGCAGGTTCGAGGCCTGGGACCCGTGCGAGCGCTTCTTTGATTACTGCGGCGCCCATCTCATCGGGACGCGTATTCCGCAAGGTACCCTTTGGAGCCTTGCCTACGGCGGTGCGAACTGCGGATACGATTACTGCGTCAATCATAGAACTCCTCTAGAAGGCAGAAGACAGAAGGCAGAAGACAGGAGACAGGAGACAGAATCTTTCTGCCAGGCAACTAGCTAGATCCTGAAACCTTTGGGCGGGTGGACGCTCCATTTCCAGTCTCCTTTTCAATTGTTTCGGTCAAATTTAGGCTCCTGTCTCCTGTCTCCTGTCTCCTGTAGTCACCGCACTGAATGACAGACCGCGCTGATATAACTAGAAAGCAATTTCCCAACTTCATCGATATCAACAAGAAGAGAGCGGGTGTCAGCATACCCAAGGTCGCCACTCAATATCAGGTAATAACGACACTCTTCCAATGAACCTTGCGCTACATTCATTAAACGAGCCTTATCCAGCCTCCCACGCTTCTTAAATCCTTCCGCTATGTTAGCCGGAATAGAAACAGCGGCTCGACGGAACTGTGCGGTCAATCCATAAATTTCCTCGCGAGGAAAGCTCTTAGTCATCCTGTAAACAGCCAACACGAACTGATGTCCTTTCTGCCAGGCAACTAAATCCTGAAACCTTTGGGCGGGTGGACGCTCCATTTCCAGTCTCCTTTTCAATTGTTTCGGTCAAATTTAGGCTTCTGTCTCCTGTCTCCTGCCTTCTCCTGTCTCCTGCCTTCTGTCTTCTGTCTCCTGTCTTCTGTCTCCTGCCTTCTGTCTTCTGTCTCCTGCCTTCTGTCTCCTGTCTTCTGTCTCCTGTCTTCTGTCTCCTGTCTCCTGTCTTCAGTTTCTTAGCGGCTTCCCCGTCTTCAACATATGCGCTATTCGCTCTTGCGTCTTGTGCTTCCCCACGAGCGAAAGAAAAGCCTCTCTCTCGAGATTTAGCAGGTACTGTTCAGATACACGGGTCGGGTGGTTCAAATCTCCACCGGTAAGTATTCGTGCTAACTGCGTTCCAATCTCGGCATCGTAATCCGAGATAAAACCCCCACGCTTCATCTGGTGTATACCGAGCTTCAATGTCGATAACGCAGACATGCCGAGGGCGAGAATATCCGTGCGCTGCTGCGGTTGAACATAGCCAGTTGCCGCCAGAGCCAGTACTTCTTTCTTTGCATCAGCAATCAGTCGATCGCCGTTCATCGAGATACTGTCGTCCTCGCTCAGGAAGCCGAACGTTCGCGCCTCTGCTGCCGAAGTTGCAACCTTGGCCATCCCGATGGTCTGAAAAGCTTGCTTCACGAACGGAAACGGATCGGCATCATCCACGTTCTTTGGAATGGAGTCCATGGCGCGAACGAGCATCTCCTTGGTCCCGCCACCGGCAGGAATAATGCCAACACCCACTTCGACCAGGCCGATATACGTCTCGGCAGCGGCACGCACCCGATCGCCGTGTAGGACCATTTCACAACCACCGCCAAATACCATGTTGAAAGGAGCAACAACCACCGGCTTAGGCGAATAACGCAAACTCATCGTCGAGGCCTGGAAGGCTCGGACCATCATGTCAAGCTCATCCCAGTTTTCTTCCTGCGCCTCCATCAGCATCAGCATTAAATTGGCGCCAACGCAGAAATTCTGCCCCTGGTTTCCGACGACCAACCCAAGAAAGTTTTTCTCAACTTCAGTGAGAGCTTGCTTCAACATCTGCAGCGTGTCGCCGCCAATGGCATTCATCTTGGAATGAAATTCCAGACATGCAACCCCATCTCCGATGTCGATCAGTGATGCTCCCGAGTTTTTCTTGATGACCCCAGCTCGATCCTTGATTGATTTGAGAATGATCGTACCAGGAACGGGATTTAGCGGGAGATACTGCTCGGAGGCAAAATCAAAATAGAACTCTTGACCATCGTGCTTCTTGTAGAAGGACTTTGCCCCTGCTTCGAGAAGCTTCTGTACATTTGCCGGGATGGGCCGATCCTCTTCTTTCAAACGGGCAACGGATTTCTCCAGTCCAATAGCGTCCCAGATCTCAAATGGCCCGAGTTCCCAGCTGAAACCCCAGCGCATGGCACGATCAACTTCGACTATGGTATCTGCAATCTCCGGGATGCGGTTCGCAGCGTAATTAAGAGTGCGTGAGATAGTCTTCCACAAGAAACTTCCCACGCGATCCTTCCCCCATGCGAGTGTCTTTATTCTTCCGGCTGTATCATCGATGTTCTTCGCCATTTCGAGCGAAGGAAGCTTTACCTTTTGCGTGGGACGATATTCGAGTGAGGCTATCTCCAACGTCCAGATCTCCGGTTTCTCACCATCAGATCCTTTCTGCTTCTTGAAAAAGCCACCTTTTGTCTTGTTTCCTAACAGCCCTTTCGAAACCATGGCGCTTAAAAACTCAGGTGCGACAAAAATATCGCGCTCCTCATCCTCTGGAAGCGCCTCGTAGAGGTTCTTTATGACATGCGAGAACACGTCGAGCCCTACAAGATCAAAGGTGCGAAACGTCGCAGTTTTCGGCCTACCGACGGCCGGGCCGGTCATCTTGTCAACTTCTTCAATCGAATACTCGTCCTCGAGCATCGTTTTGATTGTCTGCAGTGCGCCGTAGGTGCCGATGCGATTGGCAATGAAGTTTGGACGATCCTTGGCAGGCACCACGCCCTTACCTAGCCGCTGGTCCAAAAAGCCAAACATGAAGCAGGACACTTCGGGTTTGGTCCATTCCGTCCGAATAATCTCAACCAGGTGGAGGTAACGCGGCGGATTAAAGAAGTGGACGCCGAGAAAGTGCTGACGAAAGTCATCAGAGCGACCCTCGGCGAGGAGATGAATCGGAATTCCGCTGGTGTTTGATGCGACTATTGCGCCTGGCTTCCGGTATTGCTCTATCCGCTCGAACAGACTGCGTTTGATCTCCCGGTCTTCAACTACAGCCTCGACGATCAGGTCACGGTCCTTTAGCCTCGCCAGATCGTCTTCGAAGTTTCCGATCGTGACCCGCGAAGCGAAGTCAGGCGTGAAAAATGCTGCCGGCTTTGCCTTCTTTGCCGCCTCGAAGCCAGCCTGCGCGATACGATTGCGTACCTGGGGCGAATCGAGGGTCAGCCCTTTGGCCTGCTCCTCTGGAATTAGTTCACGCGGTGCGACGTCGAGTAAGAGTGTAGGTATTCCGGCATTGGCGAGATGGGCAGCTATTTGCGCCCCCATCGTCCCGGCACCCAGCACTGCCGCTTTTTCTATGCGCATGTTTTTATTTCCAAGTTGATCAACGAAAACGGCCCTCATGATACTGAATGAGCCCTCATTCAGCAAGGAGATGTTCGATAAGCTTTAGCTTGTCGTTTTTTGTGGGTTCCGGCATTAAATGAAATTTCTCGGTCATAAAATGAAATCCCGGCGTTACTTATCTTGGAAGGAAAACGTGATGGATAAGGAACTTTCTGCTAGCCAGATCGTGCGTGGTTTCTTTTATTTCACTTACCGATGACAGGATCGAAGAATTACTTAATCCGCCCGGAGCTCTCATCTTGAGTTTTATGCGCAGGCGCTTAGCATTTCTATCTACCCCATCTATCGCGGTTTTTGTTTTGCCATCAAGTACATAGCCGATCATTCCACCCTCATAAAGAATCGAGGCGTACTTAGAATTAATGAATCGAAGCATCCCGCCTTTTACGTATTCTGAAGCCAGAGACCTTGTTCGTCGGGAGTATCTAACGTTTAAACGCTTACATTCAAAAGCGAAATAAATCTGTTCGTGGCATGAGTTCGGAGGGATGAAGCAAAGATCAATCCGTCCTAGTTGTCTGCCGGTTCGCAAATCGTCTTCAACGCACTCACGGGAGATTCTTACTGGAACTTCTTTGCGCGCGTTCTTATCGTGTATAAGAGCCCTTAGGAAGCGCCTGGTTGTCCGAATTTCGAGCTCCCTGCTTGGGCCTTTAGGTAGGCTATTCCACACGGAAAGAACCATCTCGAGAATTTGTGGAATTAATTCCTGAGGAAATACGTCGGACCAGTAAGCAGGGTTACCCTTGATTAGCGCCATAGCGTTTTACGTTACTAGAAGATGTGAGAACAGCTGCCGCAATCTCATCCGCATCGTTGAGAGCAGCAGTTTTGGTCCAGTAGCGTCGAGCGAGTGGCTTGAGGATATCGAGTCTGTTTCCATCAAAGATCTTGAGATTCCTCAACAATCTCATACTTTTCGTCTCTTCCGGGAGGAGGTGGCTCAATCTTCGAAGCGCCGTAACTAAACTCTCCGAAGATTCTGATTCGCTGACTTGCGTCTGAGATGAAAGCCTATCAACCTTGCGTAAGGATACGACTCCAAGATTGGCCTCTCGTGAGATGATTGAGCGCCCTTCAATTCGCTTATCACTTCTTTTTGCCCAAGTATTCAACGCCTCAAGCAACAGATTCATGTAGTTGGAGCGATGCGTCGGACTACTCGGCTCCAGGGCTGGAATCGATTTTTCATCACGGCGAGGTGTAGCGCTTGGAATCCAGACCTTTACAGTATCCTCGATTAGCGCCTCTTCCCAAGAATCAACGTTGAAATAGCGAAGGACGAGCTTATCTAATTCTGTTTCATGCTCCTTTATAATCGTCTTGTAATCGTTGGGGTTTTTGCTGACCTTTGACTCAATGCTGCGGTGCAGCTTCGCTACCAACCTAATTATTTCTCCTTCGTTTTTTGTCTCTGGCATTGGAAATGGAAAAGCCTCGTATTCGGCGACAAGAAGGTGAGGGCGGTCAATGGCCCAATTGAAAGAGGTGTGAAAAAAGAAATATAAGGCAAGCGGAGAAGCCAAGGCGCAAGTCAGAAACCGCAACTCATCCTCGTTTTCCTGATCCACATGAATGCCTCGAATAGTTTGAGTGAAACTAAAATCAAAAGAACTGAACGCCGCTTTGATTCGCTCGCCTTTCCGGCTAACTCCGTGTGGGAAAACTGCGTGGGGGCTTCGGAAAATCGCCTCGTTTGCCATACGTCGAGGCTCATACGTGGGAGGTCTCTTCAATAGCTCGGATTCAAGAATTACATAAGCTGAAAACGCTTTCGCTGGAAGGAATGGTATCTCGTGTAAGATTGCACGGTCCTTTGGCTCTCCATCACCACCTTTATTGAATCCCTCATCAACCTTCCAGGCCTTGTCATGCTTATCGCCCCAGTCGCTTAGCTTTGTATATTCGTTCAAGCGATCAATAAATCTACGGTCTCTTGGAGTTCCCCAGAATGCTTCTTTCCACACGAAGGCAGGTTCCCTTCGATCGAGGACATCAAGTATCGCTAAAAGCCGAAGGTCTTTTCTATCTTCCGGCGAAATGACCAAGATGTCTGCACGCAACGTTTCTGGTTCGGTCTTAGGAGTAAGATATTCGATGTAATGCTCGAGTTTGTCGGGTTGGCTTTTCTTGTACTTAACTATAAGAGCAGGATGGATCGACCCTGGAAACAGATAGAAGCGCATGTCCGCCAAATTAACTACTTTCTCGACTGCGTGCTCAGACAGCCATTTACTCTGAAAGTCTATGCCCTTGCCGTAACTGAAAAGTAATGGAGCTGGCAGAAGAAAACATACCACTCCCTCATCGCGGAGATGACGAGGAGCTTTCCACACGAACCCGGCTGCTACTTGTCTCTGAGGAATAGGGAGACCTTTGCTCTCGCACCATCGCTCAGACTTAGTTTTCGGGCCTTTCTTCGGCCGGGTCCATGGTGGATTCCCTATAATTAGATTGAAACCATCACTAGGGATAAACAAGGACTCGTCAAAAAAATCACCCTGAAAAAGATTTGTGCCAGAGTTCTGATTCTTGTCACCATCATGGAGCGCTACAAGATGCGGGAGAAACTTCCCTTTGTTTTGCAACCTCTGAATGTCACTAGGAGAGAGTTGATCGAGCAGAGCAATGTAAAGACTAAAAGCAGCGATGCGACAGGCAATCAAGCTTTGGTCAACGCCAAAGAGATTCTGAAGGAGAATGTCAATTAAGGCATTTGCATGCGCATCATAGCTAGCTCGCGGATTCCTGCGACGCCACTCCTCAGCCATTTGGTTAAATAAACCGACTAGAAAAATACCAGAACCACAAGCGGGATCGAGACAACGCTTTTCAAGCAACGACGAATTACCTTCGAGCGCAATGTCCAAAACAAGCTCCGCCAAGAACCGTGGCGTGTAGTAGGCGCCTGATTCACGCTTTTTCTCCGGGGACTCGGCAACTAGAAAACTCTCGTAGATACCACTTATGGTTTCAATGGGAATGAATTCAAAGTCATAGGCCCAAAAACCTAGCGATCGCTGTGCATTGACAACATTGTCTCCCTTAAGAAAGCGACCGAGTAGCTCAATGTGCGCAGGTTGGAGTAAAAGCTCCTCCCTGTCTAGATCCCCTTCGAACACATCTCCGTTGAAATCGCTTCTAAGTTCCCTGAACAGTTTGAATAAGATTGTCTTGGCTTGATCTGAAGGAAACCCGTTGAAAACGTCAAGAAGCGCTTTAGATCCATTAGCGTCAACCTTCTTAAAATAGGCTCCATTTATTATCCCTCGATCGATTAGATAGCAAGTAAAAATAGTCCGTCCTAGCAAGGCATGAACTGTTGCAGTATCGATCTGCCCAGGAATCTGCTTTTCCAACATATCACGAGCGGCGTCGAGGTTCTCTAGCAGGTAATAATCGACCTTGTGTTCCGGATTGAAAGATTCCGGATTTGTCCTGAAGAATTCACCCAGTTCCACGCCTCTCACGAACTGCCGAATCTTTAGCGCGTCAGCTAACTTGTTAAATGTTTCGACTAGTCGGTTATTGTCATCGACGTTTTCATCATCCTTGGCGGGAAGCGCAAGGCCTGAATAGACAAGTATCTCCGTCAAAGTGATAACGACAAGAATGGGTGCTATACTTTGATTCCATAGCTGACGTTGAAGCTTGCACAGCTGAGTCTGGCTGGGTTGTCGTATCTCCTTAAAATAGACAACAGGAACTCTTTCAATGCAAAGTATCCCGTCCAATTCCATTTCCCTCCACGCCCGACGCATTGCGTGTACATGAAGCGGAATCGGGTAAGCAGAATTGATCTCGTCAAGACTACGGAAGAACTCGTGAGGGCCTCGGTTGCTGAGATCGAGTAACTCCACCCAATCGGCTTTTTCTTCCATCACGTTTTGATGCGATAACGCAGCACGATGTTAAGTCGGAACTTGTTAAGTTACACCCCTAGGATTGACGAGGTCTGTAAGGGACCGGTCGCTCCAATTTGCGAGTAGTATACCTCGCTTCTTAAAGAGTTGATCCACTAATAATTCCCTATAGACTCTTCGGGCTTACATCGTTCCTGATAGCTTCTGATTCACCATCGCACGAGCTGAAGAGTTGAAATCAATAGAGTCCGTCGAATGTGGTCTGGTAGATTCACGGATTGTTCAACTCGAATCAGAGACCTTGCGCATTGGTGCGGAATTTCACGTTATGCCGGAAAAGAAATTCATTTAATGACGGGATCGTCCGCGTAAGTTGTTGATTCCATTGATGAGTCGATTTCACTTTATGACCGAACCCACATTGTTTTCTCTGTGCGACCTCTGTTTCTCCGTGAACTCTGTGGTTATATTCGTGGGACAAATCAACCACCGAGCAAGCCACAGCGGATGCAGCGTTAGCACAGAGAAAACGTAATGAAACTGGCCCAGCTTAAACTTATCGAACTTCTCCGAGATACTTCCCTAACCAGGCATGTACTTCCTGGTAAAAGAAGCGACTGTTCTCGCCCTTCAAGATCCAGTGATTCTCATCTGGCCAAACTATCAACTTGCTGGGTATGCGCAACCGTTGCAGAACGCTCCAGTTCTCCAGCGTTTGATTAAGCGGTACGCGAAAGTCGTTCTCGCCAATCGATAACATGATCGGGGTGCTAAAGTTCTTCGCGTAACGAATCGGGTTCTGTTCCCGCCATACCTGTCCTTGCTCCCAAACCGGACCGCCTGAACCTACTTCACGATGGTAAATGATATCGCTCGTGCCCCACTGCGACTCCAGGTTGATCAGTCCTGCGTGGCTGATTAGAGCTTTGTAGCGGGTCGTTGTGGCCTGCAGCCAATTGGCCAAATGACCACCATAACTGGCTCCCGCTGCGGCCTGCCGGGCCCCATCGACAAAGCTGTAAAGTCGAATGGCTTCATCAGCTGCCTCGTTAATCTCATTCGCAGGTCCCCGGAGTGGATCCCCTTGAATGCTCTGCGCAAAGGTTTCGCCGAATCCGGTTGAGCCTGAATAATTAGTGAGCAGCACAACGTAACCGGGTTTAGCCAGAAGGTGATAATTCCAGCGCAGTCCCCAATTGTCGCGCCACATCCCGTGTGGTCCACCATGCATCAACACCAACAGCGGATACTTCTTGCTGTCGTCAAAATTCGGCGGCAGCGCAACCATATTATGAAGGCGTTTACCCGTCTTGCTGGTAAACCAGAAATGCCTTAGCGGTTGCCAGTCAATTCTCTTCACCTGGTCAGCATTGAAGCTCGTCAATGGGCGGTGAGTTTTCGCGGAAAGGTCTAAGCGAAAGATCTCGGGTGGGTTCATCGCACTTTCCCAACTAGTGATTAGAATCGGCGTGGCCGCATTCCGAGGGATTTTCAGATTGGTGTAAACGCCCTGCGTCAGATCGAGTGCAGGCCGCACTTCACCGCCCGCAGCCCCTACTGAAAATACCTTTTCGTGTCCTGCTTCCTCCGCGGTGAAGTAGATGGTTTTGCTGTCAGGCGTAAGAGCAAAACTCCCTACCGAGCGATCGAAGTTGGCGGTGATGATTGTCGGTTCGCCGTTGTCAGGCCAGCGGATCATTGCCAGACGCGAGAGGTTGTAAACCTTGCCGTTCCCGACGACGTTGTGGACGGCGTACAAGGCCTTGCCATCGGGGCTAAAGGTCGGACGACCAAAACTGTCGTTGCTGGGGTTCAGTCGTACAGGCTCCCCGCCACTGATTGCTACCTTAAAGAGCGAGTTGTTTGTCCATGAATGAGCTGCAGCGTCCCTGTTCGTGGTTGCAACAAAAACTATGGCGTCCCCTTCCGGCGCCCAGACCGCATCGAGCTCTTCTCCCGAATCAGTCAACCGTCCGCCAAAACCACGTTCGCTTGCTAGTTTGGTTGCAGCTAAAAGATCCCTGGCTTTGGCGCCCGGCTGGGCATCCTGAACAAACAGGTGGGCCTTAGTGTCATCCAACCACTTGTCCCAATTGCGAATCGGAAACTGCTCGTAAACGCGAGCGCGGTACTTTTGTGCTTTGCGCGCGGCAGCGATCTTCTTGTTCGCGTCATCATCTCTCGCGCCTGGAAAAACCGAACTGACGAAGAGCAGAGCTTTGCCATCGGGTCGCCACTGTGGCGAGCGCACGGCCGTGGACAGAGACGTCACGCGTACCGCCTCACCTCCACCGACGACGTCAAGTAGGTAGATCTGATTCACTTCGTCGCCTTCTCGTTTGGCAGAGAAAGCGATCATTCGGCTATCAGGACTCCACGCGACACCACTCTCTCCGCTCTTTGTGGAAGTCAGCCTTCGTGGCCTCGAACTGCCGTCGGCGGGCACGATCCAAAGATCCGAAACCTGGTCCTTTTCGTCGTAGGCCGGCTCAGTCAACGAAAAAAACACCCATTTCCCGTCAGGGCTGGGAGCGGCTGGTCCCACTCGTTTCAACATCCACATCAGTTCATGTGTTATGGGCGTCTTGCTTGCCGTCTGCGCTCCGGCCATGAAGAGATACGCAGGTAGTTGATGGAAAACTGCTGCCAGAGCAAAGAAACAGATTAATGAACGAAACACAGATCGCATTTGTGGGTCTCCTAAGCTGTTATCGACAACTCGTCAAGGCGAATAGTCGGTGTATTACCTTAGTAGTTTGTAAGTATGTTATGGGTAGCAAAGCCCATCTGCATCAATCGGTCGCGTGTTTGTTCGATCATTTCCCGAGAGCCGCAGATTAGCGCCACCGGTGAACTCAGATCGGGAAGCACGTGGTCAAGCAATGTCTGGACGTACCCGGTTGGACCCGACCAGTCGTGATCGCCTGGTCGGGAAATAACCTGACGCAACTCAACACCAGCATCTTCCCAGCTGTCTATCTCATAGCTGTAACAAAAATCGTCAGGCGTGCGCGCACCATACAGGACGACTAACTGTCCAAAGTCTTGTTTGCGTCTGAGCACATGCCGAAGTGCAGATCGAAGGGGCGCCACACCCGTGCCCATCGCAACGAACACAAGGTCCTTTCCGCGACTTTCATCCAATGGAAAACCCCGACCAGCAACTTGTAGAAGCTCGACACGCTCCCCTGGCCCCATGTCGAAGATCCGCGTGCTGGCGCCAACCTTTCGCTTTACAAGTACTTCGAGTTCGGGGTCCTCTGGAGCACCGGCGAAAGCAAAATACGCTGGGGCTTCGCCTGGCACAGATAGTACTGCGACCTGCCCTGGCACGAAGTTCACGCCGTGATTGTTACGAGCACCCTCAGGCATTAGATCAAAAGAACGAGTCTCGCGTGCCTGCTCCTGGACGTTGGTTATTACTAATGAAGGCATAACCGTCCTGACCTGTCGTGCAAACCAACCGAGTGTTACAATGCGCTCCCTCCCGTTGACTGGAGCAAAGTCAGATGCCAAACGTCTCTCGACTTCCGAAATGGTGGTTCGCTGCAGCCAGCATCGTCCTGCTCCTCAGCCTCGTCTCAACCTTCGCGCAATCCGGAAGACGGCTCCCAAACTCGAAATCTGTCCCAGTGCCCACTCCGGAACCTGAACCGACTCCTGCCCCCACGCCGGAGAAACAAAAGTACGCGTTCGCGTTGGTGGTGGGGATGGACCGGGAGAGCGGATTCATTGGCGCGCCATTCCGCTTTTACCAAACGGCACTCGACGCCTGCGTCAACCGTCTAGAAAAGTCTGCCTCGGTAAAAGTTGTTGCGGTGCATCGCGATATGAATCGCGGAGATGCAGTTCGCGGCGCCAAGAGTGGCAATGAGAGTTATGTCGTGTGGCTGCAGCTGCGCACTGACCGATATCGCGCTGATCATCGCCTTAATGATTATGGGGAATTACTAATAGATTACACTCTACTGGAACCCCGAACCGCAAAACAGATCACCTCAGGCCGGGCGTATCAAAGAGCAGCACGCAAAGGCAACATCATTCTAGGACCGACTACGACCGGCCGCACGTCGGAGCTGCAAGCTGAATATCTTTTGAAGATGGCTGCACAGGATGCTGCTGAGCGCATCCTGGAAGCCTTGAGCCTTCCCGCCGGTAGACCAACAACTCCCTAAGCCTTCCCTAAAGCACAAGAAGCATCAGTCAGTCAATGACCGCCTCCCGGACTGTTCCGCCTCCGCATACATGCGGTCGATGACGTCTTTGTACTTTTCATCAACCACACGTCTTTTTACTTTCATTGTCGGCGTCAGTTCACCGCCTTCAATCGTCAACTCGTTTTCGAGCAGGGCAATCTTCTTAACCTTCTCATACTGCGCGAGATCAATCGTCAAGGCCGCTATCTGTCTTTCGAACAAGTCGATGATTCGCGGATGCGTGAGGAGCTCGGCCCTGCTGGTTGCGTTAATCCCTTTTAGAGCAACGTAAGACTCAATCCTCTCCCAGTCCGGTACAATCAAGGCCGCTGGAAACTTTCGACCATTGCCGACGAGAACAACTTGATTTACGAACCTCGAACCCTTGATCAGCTGTTCAATAACCTGTGGTGCGATGTACTTGCCACCCGACGTCTTAAACAACTCTTTCTTTCTGTCGGTAATTCGCAAGTAACCATCACTATCTAACGTACCGATGTCACCAGTTCTAAACCAGCCGTCATCCGTAAAGACAGCAGCGGTTTCTGCCGGTTTGTTGTAATAACCACGCATGACGTTTGGTCCGCGCGTCTCAATCTCACCATCAGCTGCTATCCGTACTTCGACATTCGGAATAGGTTTCCCAACAGTGCCAATGCGATTGTCATCGAGCTGCCCGGCGGTAATTACCGGCGAAGTCTCTGTTAACCCGTACCCTTGCACAATTGGTAATCCGGCGCCGAGATACATGTAGCCCAAATCTTCTGGCAAAGCCGCACCACCGGAAATGAGCAGGCGAATTCGACCGCCCATCGCATCCCGCAATTTCTTGAAGATCACCGCATCGGCGAATTTGTGCTGTGCCAGAAGCAGGGAAGGCAGGGGCCGGCGATTAACGATGTGCTTGCCACATTCCTTAGCGACACTGAGGGCCCAGTTCAGTAGCGTGACGTTGAGCTTACCCTTTTCTGCGGACTTCTCTCTTACACGCGCCAGAATTTTCTCGAAGATTCGTGGCACTCCAACCAGTATTGTGGGCTTTACCTCGCGCAGGTTGGGTCCGATCGTTTCCAACGACTCTGCGTAGTAAACGGCCATGCCATTGTACAGGTACATGTACATCGCGGTGCGCTCAAAGATGTGCGACAGCGGCAGCACCGAAAGTACACAGTCCTCTTTGTCAAACGAGAAGTAACCAGCACTATCAATCAGATTAGAGACGAGATTTGAATGCGTTAGCATCACGCCCTTCGGCTCACCGGTGGTGCCGGAAGTATAGATAATTGTGGCCAGGTCTTCCGCCTGAATTTGATAACCCAACTCGGTCAAGAGCTCGGGCTCCTGTTCTAATTTCCCGGCGCCAAGTTTTTCGAGTTGAGAAAGCGTAAGTGCGTCTTCTGATCTTTCAGGTTCATCGAAGACGATCACCTGCTCCACGGTGGGAACCGCCGACAGTACTTCCCCAATCTGATCCAACTTGGCCCAGCTACTGACCAACAGCGCCTTGGCCCCCGAATCGCGAAGTATGTAACTGACTTGCGGAGGCGTGAGAGTTGGATATATCGGCACGTCGATGGCGCCTGCGAACATACAGCCGGCATCTGCGAGCGTCCATTCGGCTCGACTTTCGGAGAGGAGCGCCACGCGATCACCGTTCTTTACACCAAGGCTTACAAGACCAGCCGCAATCCGCCTGGCCCTCATCAGAAGGTCTTCTGAAGAGATCGAGTGCCACTGGCCGGCTCGTTTGTAGTTCAGAGTATCGCGCCGAGGGTGAACACGACCGATGTACTCAAACACCTCGACCAGTGTGCGAGGTTCATCAGGTGACAAAGGTAGTCGCTCCACGGGGGCTGCGCGAGGCTGAGTCCGAATCGTTGAGTTCACCGGGCGTTTACTCCGTTAAGGAAGATATCGAGCACCTGATCTGCCATAGGCGCCAGCTTGTAGCGACGCTTCGAGAGAATCCAGTTTGTGGCCATCTCGTCCAACGCACCAAACAGAACCTTCGCGACCACTTTCGGATTGAGTTCCTGCTTAAAGACGCCTGCGCGTTGTCCTTCCTCAAATGTAGACCGGATTAGCTCGAGATACTCGGCAAATCCTGCGGCCGAGAACTCTTCCATGAACTTCGTCGAGCCACGAAGCTCTACTTGAAAGACAACTGCGAGATCTCGGTCTGCGCCGAGCCTTTCCAGGTGCAGTAGTGCAATGCGACGCAACTTCTCGCGCGGATCTGATATCTGCTGAAGCTGCTGTTTGCCCTCGGCAATTGCTTCGCCGACGCTCTGGTTGAAGATGGAATGCAGTATCTCCTCTTTACTCTTGAAGTAAAGATAGACTGTGCCGTCCGCAACACCAGCGGCCCGGGCGATATCGGCTACTTTGGAATTAAAATAGCCGTTATTTGCAAAGACAGTGGTTGCTGCTTTTAGGATCGCGCTCCGCTTGTCCGCGATCGGTGGCTTGAGGGTATTTAGTGAACTTGCACTGCGCATAAGCTGATGAATGAATCCTCACTCATTAGACTTTAGCGTAGCCCGACAAAGTTTCGCAATCGACGGAGGGAAAGGATTGGATAGTGACGATTGACAGAGAAGGGGGGGAAGTGGGCAAGAGGGGAAAAGGGTAAGAGGGGAGGCTGACCGCTGACCTCTGATCATTGCTCATTGGTCATTCGGTCATTGCTCATTGGTCATTCGGTCATTGGTCATTGCTCATTCGGTCATTGGTCATTGCTCATTCGGTCATTGGTCATTGCTCATTGGTCATTCGGTCATTGGTCCATTGGTCATATAAATTTTCCATTTATCATTTTCTTTCTCCACGTCTTCGTGGTGAATCTCGCGCAGAAGAAATCGTTAAACCACAGAGTACATCAAAGGTAACGAGAGACGCAGAGAGGACGAAATGAAAAATGGCAAATGAGAAATGAGAAATGGAAAATTACATGACCAATGACCAATTTTCCATTTTTCATTTCTCATTTTCCATTTCTCATTTGGGCCGGTGATTCCTCGCTCACGAAACAAACTCGCAATCCGATAGTTGATATCACTCCTGATCTGTGGGTAACGATTCGCATCGGCCGTCCACACCAACAAGCGAAAGTTCAACGAGTACTCACCAAATTCCAGAAATTGAACGTTTGGCGGCGGTTCCCTGAGCACCCTCTCAACACCATCTGCCGCATCAAGCAATGTCCTGGTAACAAGATCGACGTCTGAATCGGTAGCTACGCTTACAGGAATCGCAAGTCGAGCCCGTGGATCGCCATAGGACTAAGCCCTAAATCTAGACTTTCCGCACCGTGAGCGTTACTTTTACCCCATTGAAAGTAAGGCAGCTCCATCGATCTTTTCCGTTTCATGTTGAACTAACTTTTTGCGATTTGTTTCCCCCGTCGTAAATGGACCAACTGCTCATTACGATCTTCATCCTGATCGTTGCGCTCCTCGTGGGCGCAATCGTGATGCCAGTAATTGCGCTTGTCTTCTCAATTCAAGCCAAACGCCAACTTAAGGACTATCGCCACCGACTTGCGCTGGTCGAGACTTCTCTCGCAAGCCAGATCAGCCATCCGAGGGAGCGACTTGACCAGCTTGCTACAGAAGGACCTGCGCCCACCGCAGATCAGACAGCAGAGAAGAAAGAACCACCGACGATAGTGATCGCGCCGCCCCCTACGCCTTCCACGGAAGCTGAGCCGTTACCTTCCGTGGCTCAAGCGACGCCTCCCGCTGCTGAAGCTCGGCCTGTTCGCACCGATGAACTTGAATCAATGATCGGTCGGCGATGGCTGGGTTGGGCTGCGGTCGGATTGATACTCTTTGCTGCGGCCTTCTTTCTCAAGTACGCGTTTGATAATCGCTGGATCGGTGAATTAGGCCGCGTCGCGATCGGCATCTTTTGTGGGATCGCGATGAGCCTGCTCGGTTTCAGATACCACCAGCGAAAGTGGCGGGTCTTTTCTCAGATTCTCACAGCGGGGGGAATCGTTCTTCTGTACGTTTCGGCGTATGCGGCCTTCGGGTATTACCGCCTTGTCCCGCAGAACGTGTCTTTTGTCTTCCTGGCAGTATTAATCGCGGAAGCCGCGGGTCTGGCGCTTCTCTATAATGCTCCGGCAATTGCAATCATGGCTCTGGTCGGCGGCTTTCTTACACCACTGCTACTCCACTCAGAGCGTGATCAGTACCGGGCGCTCTTTGCCTATATAGCCGCCCTGGATATCGGGGCCCTCGCCTTACTAAAGCACTGGCCGGGACTCAGCTCACTCGCATTTTTCGGCACTCACCTGCTGTTTTGGCTCTGGTATAACGAGAGATACCATCCGCGAAAACTACTCGACGTGCTGGTGTTTCAAGTCGTTGTATTTTTGCTCTTCTTACTGGCCCACTTGGGGAAGCAGATTTTCCGACGCATCCCATCGACCTGGGAAGATCTTTCGCTCGTAGTGGTGAATCCCTTCGTCTTTTTTGCTACCGCCTATCACTTGCTTAACCCTGAACATCACGATTGGATGGGTGCGTTCGCAATCGGCATGGCGCTTCTGTACGCCGGTTCAGCCAAGATTCTTCTCGACCAACGGCCGACCAGTCGCAGCGAGTTGCTGATTCTGGTTGCCGTCGCTCTTACGTTCGTCACTATCGCAATTCCTATTCAGCTGCGGTCGAATTGGATAACAATCGCCTGGGCGGTCGAAGCCCTGGTCATGCTCTGGGTTTCAATGGAGACACAGTCGTCCAGGTTACGACTGCTCGCTGCTGCTCTGTTTATTTTGTCTATCGGCAGATTGCTATTCTGGGATACTCCGTTCGTTTACCGGCCAACTTTCACCCCCATCCTGAACCGCTACTTTCTTTCGTCCGTCTTCGTTATCGGATGCTTATTTGCCGCCGCCGCACTCTACGAAAGGGCAGCCAAACGACGACAGCTGTCTGCGCCTAAGCTGAAACTCGTCATAGTGCTGATCGCCGTTACCATGCTTTGGTTCGTCGCTTCTGTGGAAACCCACACCTTCTTCGAAGCAAAGGCTGCGTCTGAGATTCTGACCGAGGAAGCAAACCGGCAAAGTTGGTTGGGACAGATGGCACTATCGGTTGTTTGGGCAGTCTTCGCGGCAGTGCTGGCAGCAGTCGGGTTTATACGGCGATCACCCGGACTCCGGTGGGCAGCGCTGGTACTTTTCGCATTAACAGTAGTCAAGGCAATGTTGGTAGACATAGCTTCACTACAGCAACTGTACCGAATCATAGTTTTCTTTGTACTTGGCGTGTTGTTACTGCTGGTTGCCTGGGGATACCACAAAGCGTTCTACTCGAAGGAGGCGTCCACATGAAGAACTTTCGCTTTCTCGTGCCTTCGACGATGTTGTTGGCAATGCTCAGTTCGGTTGTGGCGCAGACCCCTATTTCCGCGTGGCCGTTCCGTGCGGAGTTGAACGTAAGCTCAGATAAGACGGGGATGTACGATTTGGTCGTTCCACTTCAGGTGATGGACAAGGCGCGTGAAGACCTCGGGGACCTCCGACTTTTCGATTCCGCCAATCGCGAGATTCCCTACGCTCTGCGGATCCGTCGACAAGTGGACAATAGAACTGAAGTTGGCGGTGTAATCTTTAACCGGGCAACGGTGGGCTCGTTAGCGAGCGAAGTATCCGTCGATCTCGGCGAGAACCCCGGGGAACACAATGAAATTGAGATTCAGACGCTGGGGTCGGACTTCCGCCGGCGGGTCAGCATTGAAGGCAGTGACTCAACCAGGGATTGGCGAAGTCTCACATCCGACGGAGTGATTTTTCGCTTTGAGTCTCGAGACCACGCAGTGGAGTCCAATCGCGTGAGATATTCACCCAGCAGGTACCGGTATTTGCGAGTGCGCGTCTCGGCAGACGAGCTTTCCGACTCTAGAGTGCCGGAGATAGCAGAGATAAAAACCACGCGGACTGTTCAACAAGAAGGAGAGTTTACAAGCTGGAACGTTCCCGTGCCTTCTTACCAATTGCTGCGTAATCAGGGTGCACCTGCTTCAGCCTGGATCATTGATCTTGGCGGTCGCGTTCCCTGCGATCGGCTTGCGCTCGATATCGCAGAGCTATCGTTCTCGCGGCCGTTTCAGCTTGAAGCGATTGACGACCTTCAAAACTCACGCTTGCTCTCTTCCGGAGAGCTAATCAGGCGGACCGGTGAAGAGATCAAACCGTTAATGATAACTTTTGCCGCTGAGCAATACGTGCAGAGGCTTCGACTGTTAGTTACGGACCACAGCAATCAAACGCTTTCGATCAACTCCATCAGGGCGAGTGCGCCGGCACGACAGTTGGTGTTTGAACTAAAACAGGAACCCACGCTTCCACTTCAGCTTTTCTTCGGAAATTTAAAGATCCCACAGCCACACTACGACTTTGAAAAAGAGCTGTGGGCCAGGCTTTCGGTGCAACCAACTCGCATTGCGGTGGGTGAAGTTGTTTCGAATCCGGTCTATAAGCCGGAACCGCTGCCTCTTACTGAGCGCGTCCCCTGGTTGATCTATCTGGTGTTAACTGCGTCTACTATAGCGCTCGCACTAATTCTCATAAGTCTTGCGCGCAAAGCTATGCGGACCGTTCCTCAGCCGCCGGACGAGTCGCGGCCCGCAGGTAGCAGCGTTTAGTTCCAGCGTCGTTTACGGTCCAGCAGTAAAGCCCGTGAGGGGATTACCGTAAAAGGCGTCTTTCTAGGCCATTTTGTCCACACGTGCCGTCGTGGTCGCCGAGTATCTGCACCGGCACTATCACGCGGTCGGTTCCAAGCTTACCTGGCACCCAATGAACTTGTTCATGTGGTTTAAGCGTGATAAGAAGTGCGGGTATTACGTGGTATTTCTCAGACTGTTGCAACAATCGTAGGTTGGGACCACAGAGGACACAGAAAGGGGACACAGAGGAGCACAGAGATTATTTCATATGACTCTGGTCTCTGTGTCTCTGTGCCCTCTGTGGTTGAAAAACCCACTGACATTTTTAACCACAGAGACTTTGAACCACCTTGAACTTGGAGAGAGAACCACGGTCATCATCATGACTTTCGTAATACAACAGTAAACTTTGAAGCAGGTCGCGCCCTTCTTCCGTCTTTGCGGCTTCTCGTGGACTCATATTGTTGAGCGCGGGAACAGGCAGATCCAACCACGTGACCCAGTGTTGGCGTGCGGTTTCTTCCAGCTTCAAACGCAACTCCGGAGGCGCATCCGTCTGCGAAATCACACCAGTCCGTTCGGTTCTTTCAGCCCAGTTGGCTGGGGATAAGCTTGATGGACCACCGGCCGCTGCTGCCCACGCCCTCTCAACTTCCGACTCGATCGACTCAATTAGAGTTGTCTTGTAGACAGCGTCTTTGCCCAATCGTTTTTTGACTAGACGGCGTATAGTCTCCGCCCGCTTAGTTGAATTAACACTCACTATCAACCTGCAATTTTCGATGTTGATCGTGCCGAGCAGCACCGGACCACCGAGCCGCTTGCGCGCTTCCTCGGTGCCACCAAGCCATGGAATCTCAGCTGTCTCAACCAGACCGTCTGTCAATGTCGCATCTGCGCGCAACTCATCTTCCGAGACGCCTGCTGCGAGGCCTTTCAAAGCTTGAAAAGCTGCGTCGGCCGACGCAATGTCGAAATGAACCTTTTGCGGTAACAGTGGATCGTTGTCGGTATTCATTAGCTGTGGCGGTCGGAACATCGCCCTCACTGTATCGAGATAGAGACCGCGGATGTCGGACTCGAATTCAACCAGATGATCTTCTGAGAGCTCCACTCCGCCGCTTTCATCAATCATCCACTTTCGCAGTTCCAGAATGTCTCGCTTGGCTGTTGGCCGCAGCGCGTATGGGCTGGTGCCTATGTTTGAGGAGATACCGTCCAGGTGCGTGGTTGCGCAATAGATGATCTCGCCTCTCTTGAGAGTTTGCGAGGCCGAGCGCTCAATCACTTCGTATGTGACGCGGCGAAGAAGATCGAAAAGAGTCATACCAACTCCCGGCGTCAACTCCACCACTTCGCACAAGGTGTAGGGAGTTTGAATAGCGTTAACGATGAGCTTCTCTTCGTCAGGGCTGAGGCTATGTTCGGTGAGAAAGGATGCAGCGATGGTCGTCGCTGAGAAGTGCTCAGAGCCGGGCGGTATCGTCTCATGAATCCAGTTGAACAAAAACCACGGCATGAAAACCATGTTCATGGGTGATTCGGGGTCGTAGTCCCCAGCTGACTCGTGGTTGTGGAATTCACTCCAGGCATCTTCAATTGCCTCGGGACCCAGTGTTTCGAGAGCGTAAGCGAGTAGCTCCGGGATCAAGCCGGCCTCGACCTGCCGCCAGCGCCTGTATTGAAAATCCTTTTCGTCCGCGCTCGCCTGACAGCACTTTTTGTACTTTCGTCCACTCCCGCAGGCGCATGGATCGTTTCTGCCAATTTTCCCGGTCATATTATTGCCACCAACCAAAGTTGGGCACGAGAACAGAGAGCCAAGTTCTCAGTAAATCATTGAATTACCCAATTGAGTACCCAATTGACTAGTTATTACCTAATTCCACCTCACGCCGCAAGCTTCGGAAAGCGAGGCAGAGATCAGTAGTCACAGCCTTTCTCGTTTTTTGCTTTGGCCTTATCTTTGACGGGAACTGCGTTGATTTTTGTTTGGGCCATGATATTTCAGTGCAGAGAAATCTGTAAGCGAATATTCGCCAACCTCATGAAAGCGAATTCTTTAAGAATTAACCACGTAGGCCCTTAATATGACTCTTCTCTCTGTGGAATCTCTGGAGGCTCTGTGTCTCTGTGGTGCCATTTCTCGCGGGATCTCAACTAAGAAGACACCGAGAACACTGAGGGGCACAGAGGAAAAGTCATGGACGACACAACTCAACAAATGCCATGAAGAAAAAGCGCATTGCACCGGGGACGCGGTTACCGGTGACTTTTACTGATAGCGAACTGAAAGATATTCGTGAATGCTTGATGATTGGCAATGACTTTGGCCGAGAGGCGATGGTCGAAGGCAAGCGGCTGCGTCTGTATCTGTCACTTGATGATATCGAGGACATTCAGGGGCACGTCGCCGCCGAGGCCAATCACACTCCCGATAAAAAGCTGCGCCAACGGTTAGACAGACTGTTTGAGCGATTTCAGGAATTCCTTGATCGGTATGATGATCAGGACTGACCACAAGAAAAGTGTCCATCCGAATCAATAATTCAGATTATTCAGATTTACAAATTTGCTGAGCTGGATGAACAACTGGAGTTTGATGAGATGGATCTTGAGCGGGTAAACCACCCTTCCCTACCTGAAGTCTTTCTTAGCTTGAGTGGGATGGTGATGGATCCTGAAGCTTTTTGAAAGGGAAGTGGCGGAGGGGACTCGAACCAAGCCCCTGCGGGCGGCGGTTTTCAAGACCTCAAACAGGGCTTGACCTGACCCTACGTCAACGGATTTACCAATAAAAACCGAGTGCGCAGCCATCAAAAGTCATCGAGGTAACGGTAGGTTCTCTTCCATCAGCGCGCCATCTTAGCGCCAACTTTTCTGAGCAAATTTTGCACTAATGGCAGTATCGATTCAATGAGTTCTAAACGCACTTTCCAAGATCGGTAGATTCCTGCAGAAAATCGGTAGATTATCGGTAGATCAATTATGGGTTTTCCTTCAAAACATAGCGAGCGCCTCAACCGCGCCCTGATGGCTTAATGAGACGCATTTTAACCAATCCGATAAGGTCGCGGCGAATAGTATCGTAAACCACGGGCAAGTGCTTACGACACCAGCCGCTCGTGACAAATCCCGTCTTTTGCACGTCAGAAACCATGACTGAATTCGGCAGCATTGGGGGCCAATGCGGTGACACGCTGGCGGGCTTTCACGATGACCTTTGAGCAGCGACGGCGCGCGTCGTTACGGCGGCCGTTGGAACCATGCAGGGACCGCTGTCGTTTACACCTCGGAATCGCTCTCTCTTGCCGCCCTTGAATATCTCGTCAATCTTCCCATGAGCGATTTGCCCGACGATCTTATCTCGGTCCAGCTTCAGATCCCCGACGATCCGCCGCTAACTGAAATTTCCATTGACGACTTGCCCGATAACTGGCGCGCCTTTCCGGCAATTGAGGAACTGAAGGACATCGGAACCGATTGGGTGCGCGAAGCAAAGACGGCGGTTCTTTCAGTGCCATCGGTTGTCATTCCCACTGAGCTTAACTACTTGATAAATCCGGGACACGAAGTAACGCGGCGCATTGAGATCGTTTCAGTTGAACCCTTTGCCTTGGATGTTCGCCTCTATCGCTCTCAGAAGCCGACGCGCAAGGGGAGTCGCAAGAGCAAGCCATGACCTATGTGATAAGAGGAATGCTATGACCGAGATCAATCGCTCGTTACGACCACCTTTATTACCACCATCGTGAGTTATTACCGTTATACGCGACCCACTACGACCGGTGATACATCAGAGGCAACCTCCTGCCACTCGTAGTTAATCGAAGCAGCGGCGATCATTTTCCCCATAAGAGATCTTGACACGATCGTTATTGATACTTTATACAAGTCAGTTCGCGCGATCACCGTGTCGCACACTGCGAGGAAGAAACTTTCAATGATGACGAGCAGGACATACAAAGAACATACGGCGAAATGGTCGACCCGTGTCGAGATGCGCGCGGTGTGTTTAGCAGGCGGTCTGAGCTTGTCATCCGTCAATTATTTCGGCGCCAGACTCGGACAAGCGACGGCCATAGATAGCCGTCATATCAGGCAATAATCAGCGGGAGCGGACTCCCGCTCCCAAATCTCAAAGCAAAATTCGCGAGAATTGAAGGAGCGGGCAGCTTCCCTGGGAGGCTTAAAGCCCGCTCCTTTAGTTTTTTGACAATCGAAGTACCTATTTGCGAGAGATGAAGGCAAGGAGCCTTCAACGGATGACGATCTCGGTCCTTGCGAGAGTCCGTGAGATCGCCATCCTCAGGAGAAGTGTGCCTCGAAGTGTGTTCGCGGCATTGTTCTCTCTGCCTTCATCTATTTTTTTAGCATAGCGAATCTCATATTTGAAGTCTTCTTCATCGAGATTTGAAATCTGAAATTCCTGCGCGCATGTGTGGCTGAGCAGCAAAAGCACCTGACTGTAAATCAGGCGGACTTCAATTGTCCTTCGTGGGTGCGAGTCCTACCACATGCACCAAATCATTGTCGATTGCCAATTGCCGATTTTCGATTGGCTGCTCCCGTCGCTTGCAATAATCAATTGGCAATCGCAAATCGGCAATTAAAAATGTTTGGAAGGGTAGCCTAACTGGTAAGGCAGTAGTCCCGAAAACTACCGCGCGTTTCGTCGCTTGCAGGTTCGACTCCTGTCCCTTCCTCCAAAACTTCTTCCTGACCGAAACAATTCTGGAGGCGTCGCCTAACGGTATGGCAGCGGTTTGCTAAATCGCCGCGCAATGCGCGTGCAGGTTCAAGTCCTGTCGCCTCCGCCAATCTTTCGAACCTGTAGCTCAGCGGAATGAGAGCGCGACTCTGCGAAGGTCGAGGTCGCACGTTCAAATCGTGCCAGGTCCACCAGATTATTGCGGGATTGTGACATGCCGGCGTAGCCCAATCGGGAGGAGGCGCTAGTCTTAGGAACTAGACAGTGTGGGTTCGAATCCCTCCGCCGGTACCAAATCATAATTCCTTGCTGTCGTGGCGCAATTGGCAGACGCGCACGGTCGAGAGCCGCCGTGTAGTTGAAGGTTCAAGTCCTTCCGGCAGCACCAAACATCTGCTCGCGTGATGCAATTCGGCAGACATCGGAAGCTCAAACCTTCCGTCTTAGAGGTTCGAATCCTCTCGCGAGTACCAATTCAAATCACTTGCGCGTGTAGCCCAATTGGAAGAGGCGGCTGACTTAAGACCAGCTTTGTGATGAGTTCGAATCTCTCCACGCGCACCAACATTTTCCGGGGCGTCGAATGCAAAGAGTCGCGCAGTTAGCTTTTCAAACTAACCCTAGAGAGTTCGAGTCTCTCCGACGCCGCCAAAAGTTTGCTGTGGCCTTGGTGTAATTGGTCAACACACTGCACTGTGAATGCAGAGATGACGGTTCGACTCCGCAAGGTCACCCCAATCCAATGGCGCGTTAGGCAAGGCAGGTTTAAGCCACCTGATTCTCAATCAGGCGATCGTCGGTTCAAACCCGACACGCGCTGCCAATTCTCACTCGGAACTGTGGCCGAGAGGTGAGGCACTTGGTTGTCAACCAAGCCGATGACGGTTCGAGTCCGTTCAGTTCTGCCATGCGTCAGTAGCCAAATCGGATAAGGCACCTGCCTCTTAAGCAGGGGATTGTGAGTTCGAGTCTCACCTGGCGCACCAGTTTTCATCTAGACTTAGGAAGGAGGTAACAAATGCCTTACAAGAAGCTACCAATCGGTGGCGCACACAGCGAGATCCTGTCGTGGGCCAATCATGAGTTCAGCATTGAAGATGCGGAAGCTGGTACGTACGGCATCATTCCCGGATCGATGGGCGCAAAGTCTTTCATCGTGAAAGGGCGGGGCCAACCGGAGAGTTTCAACTCGTGCTCTCACGGCGCGGGCCGCAAGATGTCGCGGGGTGCAGCCAGACGAGCCTTCACCAAAGACGACTTGGCGCGTCAGACCTCTGGCGTTGAGTGTCGTAAAGACGTAGGCGTGCTTGATGAAATCCCAAGCGCTTACAAATCAATTGAGGTGGTGATGAAGAACCAGAAGGATCTGGTGAAGATCGTCGCTGAGATCAAACAGGTGGTTTGTGTGAAGGGCTGAGGGTCAGAACCGGGAGCGGTAGCGACCGGGTCGCCGCTGCGCGTAAGCCTACATGCATAAAAGTCAAGGTCTCACCCGGTCGCTACCGCTCCCGGTTCTGACTTCATATTTCGGGGTGTAGTGTAACGCTAGCATCCGAGTCCTGGGAACTCGTGGTGACCTGCGGGTTCAAGTCCTGCCAGGAGTTCCATTTCTGATCGATGATCTCACCCACAACCAAGGCGCGGGTTACCTTGACTCGCGCCGCTCGCGGAAGTTATGTAACCGGAAACATGCGAGTCTTCCAAACTCGATTCTCAAGGCGTGAATCTCTCCTTCCGTTCCAAGTTGCGCGCGTCGCCAAGCGGCTAAGGCGCCGGATTGCAAATCCGGTATTCGTGAGTTCGAGTCTCACCGCGCGCTCCAAAACAAAGCAGCCACAGATTGACGCAGATGAAACGCGGATCAGAACAAAGCCAGAACTGGCAGCAATACACAAACAGAGTCGTTGATTCTTATCCGTGAGAATCCGTGTATATCTGTGGCCTATTACAGACGAAAGGAGGTGCCGAGTGATGGCACTAAACGGCAGAGTTTTGCTGCTCAATCAAACTTACGAGCCGCTCGGCACCGTCAGTGTCGCGCGCGCAATCATCATGACATTCAAGAACACGGTTTTCGTCGAGGAGTGGGACGGAGATCGCGTGCTGCGTTCGGCACATGATGAGTTTTCTGTGCCTTCAGTTATTCGCCGCCGCACTTACATCAACGTTCGCCGTCGCCGCGAGCAGTCGGGCATGAAGCGCTTGCGTATTTACATGCGCGACAAGTTCCGCTGCCAGTACTGCGGCGAGAAGAAAGGCGTGGTCGAGCTAACACTCGATCACATTCAGCCGCGTTCGCGTGGTAGTGATAACTCGCCGGTGAACATAGTGACGGCTTGTGTGCCTTGTAATAATCGCAAGAGCAATCGCACGCCGGCGGAAGCTCGAATGCCGCTGCTGACTTCGCAGTCGGCGCTGCGCGTGAAACTAGAGCGCGTAGTGCTTTGCCATTACGCCGAGGCGCGCGCTGAGTGGCGCAAGTACCTCTTCATGGATGTACACGATGATCGTGGCGTCATGGAAAAGGTGCACAACGAAAGACGGTCTTAGGTCTTTGATCTTTGGTCTTTGAAGTTAATGCTCACTCACCGCTTCTTAAGATACGAGAGGACTCATGAACCAAGACCAAAGTCCAAAGACCTAAGGCCATTTCGGTCGGATAGCTGAGACGGATTAGCGCGGGTCTGAAAAGCCCGAAAGGTTGGTTCGATTCCAACTCCGACCACCAAATAACAGCCACAGATAAGAATCAACGCTTTTTGTTTTCTGTTTATCCGTCTGACCTGTGTTCATCTGTGGCGAATTCTCGCCCGAGTAGCTCAACTGACGGAGCGCTGGTCCTACAAACCAGAGGTTGAGGGTTTGAATCCTTCCTTGGGCACCAAATTCAATCATCAAGTTATCGGGGCGTGACTCATCTCGGCAGAACGGTGACTGTCTGGGAGCGTGGAGTTGGAAGAGGCGCGTCGGCCTTCACGCCCCGACCATATCCTGAGGGCTATAGTCCAACGTCTTAGGGCGCCAAACAGGCTTTGGAGCCTGGACTCCAGACTTTGGACTTCGCTTCAAGGGGCCTGTAGCTCAGCGGAATCAGAGCGTCTGTCTTCTAAACAGAATGTCGCAGGTTCGAGTCCTGCCAGGCCCGCCATCCCATAACCACAGTAGGACAGACATTCCTATCTGTCGGTCTTTGGTCAGACCTTGCGGAGTAGCTCAACCTGGAAAGAGCGTTCGTCTCATAAGCGAGAGGCTGCGGGTTCGAATCCCGCCTCCGCGACCAATTTTTCCGGGGCTATGATCTAAAGGGATGATACCTGCCTTGCAAGCAGGACGTAGAGGTTCGACTCCTCTTAGCTCCACCAACTTATTTGGCGATGTAGCTCAATTGGATACAAGAGCGTCGGTCTTGTAAACCGGACGATAAGGGTTCGACTCCCTTCATCGCCTCCAGTCCAAAGAATGAAGAATGATGGTTGAATCTGAAAACGCACACTGCTTCAACCTTCATCCTTCCGAATTCATCCCTGCCTTTTTGTGGCGTAGCCAAGCTGGTAAGGCACCGCACTGTTAATGCGGCCATGCGAAGGTTCGAATCCTTCCGCCACAGCCAATCTCGCTGACCCGGAGCTCGAGTGACAGAGCAGCGGACTTTTAATCCGTGAGGTGCGGGTTTGAGCCCCGTCGGGTCAACCAAATACCGCGCGGTGTAGCTCAATGGGCAGAGCACTCGATCGATGATCGAGTGACGCAGGTTCGACTCCTTCCGCCGTGACGAAATCCAAGGGCTTCACGGGGCATAGCTCAACTGGAAGAGCAGCCGCCTTATAAGCGGTTTTAGCGCCAGATCAGCGCGAGGTTCTTAAGGTGTTAGCTCGATCCCGTTCTTCGTTTCAACTACGTAGAGGCTGTCCCCTTTTCCCACCCGCAGTCGTTCCAGGAGCTCCCTTGGCAAAATCACCCCAACGGAGTTTCCAACTGTTGTGACCTTCAAGACACTCATTCTTTCACCTCCACACTGGCCCGACCGCAATTCTCTGGGCCGTGAGCATTATAACCCATGTTATAACCGTGGCGACGCCGACTTCATTAACCAAGGGAACATTGGCACGGATGGAGAGTGATCTATGAAGAGTGTGTACCTTGTTGAAAAGAAATGGCGGAGGGGACAGGACTCGAACCTGCAAGCCCTTGCGGGCGGCGGTTTTCAAGACCGCTGCATTACCAATTATGCTACCCCTCCGTTAGGCTGGCGAACGCCAATATAACCTACGAGATTCTTTAAGCAAAACCAGGATTGGTTGAGTTGACGGTAACCACTCAAGAGACCATACGCTTTCAGAGATTGTGTGAAAAACCCATGGAGCCACTCAATCAAATCCTACACACGGCAGAGACTGTGTCAAAACAATAGATCCTACACACGGCAGTGTGTAGTGCTTTTTAGATCCCACCTACAAAGAGGCGCCACCCCCCCCTCTTTTTTTTCAACAATACCAACTCAGAACACGGGTGACACTCAGAAGCTCAGCAATTTCGATGGAGCTTCTGAGTCGGCAACCTTGGGATAAGAGAAGGGGTGGCGTCCGTCTAGTAGGTAGGATCTGAAAAGCACTACACACTGCCGTGTGTAGGATTTTGTTGTTGGTCCATGTAACAGGTTTTTGACACAGTCTCGGCAGTGTGTAGGATCCTTTTTCTTCACTTGGACCACTCTCACTAGGTCCACTGTCCGTTGGACCACATTCAACAAGTGGCTCGATCCGCTGTCACATAATCTCTGAAGGGTATGGTCTCGTGTGGCCGTAACTCAGAGGCACCATTTCTCAGATTGGAAGCGACCAGCAACAAACACTTGCAGTAGCCCACTTTAAGTTGCACTAAGGCTGGCAAACGTGCACGATCCCAACAAAGGCAGAGAGAACGTCCAACGTTCCAAGACCCGGGACCTGAATCCAAGACCAAATTCGTGCGCGTCACCATCGGACAAATCAACACCACCAACGGCGACTACCAGGGCAACACGGCGCGCATCATTGAGGCGATCGAGCGCGGCAAAAGAGATCATTCGCATCTGGTAGTGCTCCCGGAAGTCAGCATTCAGGGATACACCTCACTCGACTGGTTCCTGGACCGTGATATCACCTGCTGCGTTCTGGAACCACTCGCACCAATCATAGCGGCCACAGAAGGAATTACTGCCATCGTGGGAACCGTGCGCCCTACCGAATTACCAACGGGTCGCAAACTCTATAACTCAGCGGCTGTTATTCGTAATCGAAAACTTTTGGGCTTCGCAGACAAAACACTACTCCCGGAGTACGACGTCTTTGACGACCCTCGATATTTCGAGCCCGCCAGCGAACGACGCCTCTTTCACATCGACAACACGCCCCTGGGTGTTAGCGTGTGCGAAGACTTCTGGAATGATAAGACGTTCTGGAAAGAGCGCCTTTATAAGCACGACCCCGCAGATGAAGTGATTGAGATGGGCGCCGAACTACTGGTTTCAATCAACGCCTCGCCGTTCAATAAGGGCAAGATGGGGCAACGCTGCGAAATGGTATCGCACCGCGCCAAGGCTGCCGGCATTCCCATAGTCTTTGTAAATCTGGTTGGAGCGAATGATGGGATTATTTTCGATGGCGCCAGCATCGTGGCGGACTGCAACGGTACGATAATTCTGCAGGCGCCGCCGTTTGAAGAGTATTTTGGCACGGTAGATCTCGACTGCGGTGTGCGAGATGAGCGCTGTTTACCCGGAGACGACGCAGACACAGTCCGGCGCGCGTTGGTACTGGGAATTCACGACTATGCAAACAAGAATGGTTTCAAGCAGGTTTTGCTTGGTCTATCAGGCGGTATCGACTCGGCAGTAGCTGCCGCGTTGGCTTCCGAGGCCCTGGGCGGCGAGAACGTTCTGGGAGTAATGATGCCCTCGCCCTATTCCTCGCCTGAGAGCATTACTGATTCTTTGAAACTGGCCCGCGCGCTCGGGATGAAAACCGTGGAACGTCCCATTACAGAGGCTTATCATGTACTGCGTAAAGAACTTGGCCTATCTGAGCCGACTGCATCACGACCATCAGTGGCAGCCGAAAATCTGCAGTCGAGGTTGCGCGGTAACATCCTGATGACAATTTCGAACGCTGAGGGGAGGTTGCTACTTTCGACCGGCAACAAGTCTGAACTCGCACTCGGCTACTGCACGTTGTACGGGGATACCAATGGAGGCCTGGCGGTAATTGGCGACGTCTTGAAGACAGAGGTTTACGAATTAGCTCGCGAATTCAACCGCAATGAAGAGGTGATTCCCTGGTCCATCATAAACAAACGACCTTCGGCCGAGTTGGCTCCTGACCAGTACGACGATCAAAGCCTGCCACCCTACGATAAACTCGATCCAATTCTCCGGCTGTATTTTGATAAGAAAGCTACCCCGGAAGAAATTATCTCCTCAGGCAATGAAGCAAGGCTTGTTTACGAGGTTCTGAATCGGGTCGAATCGCCCGCGAATGAATTTAAGCGACGCCAGTTGCCACCCACGCTGATCATTTCCCGAAACGCGATCGGAGTAGGACGAAGGCGTCCGGTGACTCATCGGTATCGCCGGCAACCACCAAAACAATAGTTCAAACCGCATAGCGAGCGTACACGGACTTCACTTTCTCCAGAAACTCTCGGCGATCGAGGAGGTAGTAGACCTTGATGCGGTCATCCCCACCCGCAACCGTTTCGATCACCTTCTCAACTCACTATAGAGCCTGGGCTCGAGAAACAGTCGTTTACCATCGAGCTCCCATCCTGACTCCAACCGCGTCGAGCGGCGAACTACTCGCACGTCGCGAAGAACCTCCGCCCAATCGGTCTTTGGTGCTTTTCTCTCAAGGTAAGCTTGGGCCGAATCTAATCGCCAATTGGCAGAATCGAGATCTAATTTCCGTCCAAGGGTATCCAGCCATTCAAAAAAGACTTTGCGCCGGGTTGTCCTTGCCTCGAGCACGCGAAACACTTCATCTTTCGTGGGCAGGGATTTGATCATCGCCCGCCTCGCACTATCAGCGGGCCTACTTCCCTCTATGCAAAACGTGTCCAAATGGGCGTGCCAACGTTTTGCCGCGTTACAGTACGGGCAGTGCGGATTCTTCTCGTCACTGTCAAAGAATGGGCGAACAGCCTTGGGTGAGGTTAGCTCTTCGATCGTGGGGTTGTACTTTTTGATTTCCACATAGGCGGTCCGCGGCGCCATCCGCAGTTGCGTAGTGAAGATGTCGAAGATACAGGCGAGGCAGACGATCGTGCTGTATTCACTAACAGTCCCAGGCGGAAACTCGCTGAAGTCAAGCGCGCTTCGTTGCTTCGTGCTGGCCATTTCAGGATAAGCCGATTGAGACCAATGCTGGTTCGAGTTCCTCGTCGGTGTGGCCCAATGCAAGATCCAACTCACTCTTCACATCACCAGTGGTCCCAGCCAGGCGAGAAAAGTCGAACAGGTGATGATCTAGTAAATGCGAAGGTACAGCGTTGCCAACGGCTCTTAGCATCGACGACCGCAGATCGGGGATCTCTTTCTCAAGATCCTTAATCAGACGTCCGAATCGGGCCCGTTTTAGATTGGATTGGGAACCACAAAGATCGCACGGGATGATCGGGAACTCCCGAAACCGCGAGTACTCAGCAATGTCCTTCTCGCGACAGTAGGCCAGGGGGCGAATCACGGTATTGCGGCCATCGTTTGACCGGAGAATTGGGGGCATCGCTTTGAGAGTTCCCACGTAGAACAGGTTCAATAGGAAAGTGGTGATGATATCGTCAGCGTGATGACCCAACGCGATCTTCGTACAGTTCTCCTCAGCGGCAATGTTGTAAAGAATTCCGCGGCGAAGTCGCGAACACACCGCGCAGTAGGTCTTACCTTCGGGAACAAGTCGCTTCACGATCGAATAGGTATCGCGCTCAACTATGCGAAAGGGAATGCCGAGCGAAGACAGATAGTCGGGTAACACCTCCGCCGGAAATCCGGGTTGTTTTTGATCGAGGTTAACTGCAAGTAGATCGAAGTCCACTGGGGCCCGCTTGCGGATATCTAACAGCAGGTCCAGCAGCGTGTAACTATCCTTGCCGCCGGAGAGACAGACCATTACGCGATCGCCATTCTCGATCATATTGAAGTCTTTGATTGCCTCGCCCAGACGGCGCAATAACTTCGGCTTGAGTTTCGTCTCTGGCATCACGTTTCTATGGTCAAGAATACGTTTGACAGCGGACATGTCAACTAGAAGGCACTCCCGCCACCAGGGGCCGAAAGCCCTACACCGTAGGACCAGTGACCCAGGGTTTTCGACTGAACAACGCCAAGACAGGGGCCGTCTTTCAGAATCTGGCCTACCCAAAGGGCGCCTATATTCTTCACATGTTGCGGATGATGATGTTCGATCGAAAGACTGGGGACGCCCGTTTCCAGGCAATGATGAAGGACTTTATTCGGACTCATTTCAACCAGGGCATTTCAACCGAGGACCTAAAGCGAACCGTTGAGAAACACATGACCCCTGAAATGGATGTGGACAAAAACGGAACAGTGAACTGGTTTTTCGACCAATGGGTTTACGGAACTGGCGTTCCTGCATACAAATTTGAGTATCAAATTGCAGCTGATGGTGCGCTATCTGGGAAGATCACACAATCCGGGGTTTCGAAGAACTTCGTCATGGTCGTGCCGGTTTATCTGGATTTTGGAAAAGGTTGGTCGAGGCTCGGAACCGTTACGATGGTAGCTATATCGTTGACTCACTAGATAGTTGGATCATAATTTTGACCTCTTTAGCCGCTCGGGAGTACCGTAGCGGCTACTTTATTTGGAGGGAAGCTAATGCCCGACGAATCCATCGGAGGCCCATACGTTGCCGTTGCATGTTTGTGCGAGCAGGTTATAGAGGATAAGCGCGGAAGATTCAGTTTTATTAATTTGATCGACCGCCTGACAATCGCAACCCGCGATCAAGCATCTCCCGAACAAATGCCCGCCATTACGCTCCGCGCAAAGGCCGTGCTCATATTCAAGTCTGGATTTTTTAGAGGGCCTGCGACTGTCAAGCTGGCCCTTAGAAGCCCGACCGAGCAAATAGCCGGACAGTCGGTTTTTCCTGTTTTGTTTGAAGGTGATGATCGCGGAGTGGCAATAGTTACGAATCTCAACGCGATTTTACAAGAAGAGGGTCTGTATTGGGCTGATGTCTACTTGCAGGATCAAATAGTTACGCGAATTCCGCTACGGACAATCTACCAGCGAGTTGTGACGGGGTAGATTGCGCAGCTCCGCTTGACTCAACTTCGACAGTCTCAGCCTCCGATGAAAAGGACACGGTAACCACATATCGAACGACATAAGGTCTTAGCTGGTCACGTAACTCCTCTTCAGACAGGTGACCACTGCTGTGTTCGGCCAAGCGAAGTTCTATAGCGGATGATAATCGCTGGGCGCTCAAACTACTGTCCTTGTGCATATTCCAAGAGTGCTGAACGAACCAGTCCTCAAACTGATCTAGGGACTGTTCACCCGCTAGATATTTTACGAGTTCGGCGCGAATTTCATTCTCTTTAATCATGGCTCAACCTCCCAAGTTCCAACGTATTGATGAATGGCAAATGCGCCAATTCTTCAATGACGACAAGCTGTGGGATAAAGCTAAGTCTGGCGAACTGAACTAACCTCCGTAATCTTGGAAAGCCGAAACGCCCCTGAGGTTGCTCAGCAACCCCCAGGTACGCTCAGCCAGAGTATTTCATACCGAGATCCCGATGGCAACGAGATTGCACGTATCCACCAATATCTTAAGCCAGATGGGAATTTAGGCGGTAGCGGTCAACCTGACCCCAAGCGACTCTTCCACGACGGGATTCTGTACCGCTTAATAAAACGGCCAAAAGCGGAGCCGAAAGAATAAAACCGCATGGCGGGCTAACATGCCGCTATGTGTGAAAATACTAGCGGCGACATTAATGGCGTGGCCTTACAAGCACGGGCATTAAGTGCTGAACAAGTGTGGGCGCAATATCAGCTATGCCTCAACGGTTCGGACGGGCCTACCGTTCAGATACAGGATGACGTTGGGCCGCTTCCACACGATGACGACGTATAGCCTTTAGCGGTCTCAATCTGAGGAATCAGTTCATTAAAAGTATACTGTTTCCCAAATGGGCCATCTATGGTTACGTCAATTGTTCTATTGGGTCGTTTGATACACTTAACGGTAACACCTTCTAGAGTAACCGGGTCAAATATATAAGTGTCCGAGTTCGTTGCCCAATCCTTGTGTTCGTCATTCAGCCAGAATTCAAAACTGCCCTCGTCTCGCACGCTCATCGTTTTACCCCTTTCCGGTTGGGTTGCCGCTGTTTTTTACGCTCATGCTTTTCTAGTTCTTTGTCTAGTTCTTTCTTAGGTACGGCCATTAACCCTTTTGCCAATCTCTCGAATCGCTCGAAAGACTGCGGCGTGTCCTCCCAGTTCGGAGGCGGTTTGATTTTGGTTTTCTTCACTTACACCTTCTTTCGCTTCCCGCGCTTCTGGCGCGGCACTATTCGCCCGCGCCGATCTTTAATGAGCCGTTTCCGTTTTCTTGCCGATCAGTTCTTCATAGGTAAGGCGTTTGCCAGTGAGCGCAGCCACCGCTTTCACAAACCGATCAGCATCAGTTCCTTTGCGAGTGTTGAATCTAAAAGCCTGTTCGTCGAGGTAACGGAACAAGTGAAATGGCTCTACCGAAACGTAAGTGCCTTTAATAGACCGCTTGAGCAACGACCAAAAGTTTTCGATTCCGTTAGTGTGAATCAATCCGTCAACGTAACGCTCCGCGTGATTGATAACGCCGTGAATGAACTCTTGCCCAAGTTCGTTGTAAGAGCGAAGCGCATCGGTATAGACGTTCGATCCAGATTCGACATGCTTAGCAACTTGGCTGTGAAGATGTCCGCGCTTGGTTCCTTCGATAACCATAGTGCGAACTTTGCCGTGACGTTCCAGCAATCCCATAACAGCAATCTTTCCAGTGTCCCGCGATCCGAGATGTTTGCGCTTACTAATATGCATGTTCCGAGCCTTGCCACCAATGTAGGTTTCGTCAACTTCCACATGACCGGAAAGCTTGACGAACGATCCGTTTTGCATTGCCTTGCGGATTCTGTGAAGCAGGAACCACGCGCTCTTTTGAGTGACGCCAAGCGAGCGGTGAATCTCCATGGAACTAATGCCGTTTTTGGCGTTGGCGATCAGCCAGATCGCAGCCAGCCACTTGTCGAGGCCGATAGGACTGTCTTCCATGATGGAGCCAACCTTGACGCTGAACTGTTTCTTACAGGCTTTGCATTTCCAGAGGCAACGGGTGGAAAGGTAAGAAACTTCGCGGCCATCGCAGTTCGGGCACTCAACGCCTTCCGGCCAACGCAACTGGCTCAGAAAGTTCGTGCAGTTCTCAGCGTCCGAAAAGTAAATGATTGCCTGTTGGAGGGTTTTGGGAAATTCGTTCTTCATGGTGGAAGAACAATACAGGAAACGGGCTGGTGAGTCAAGTATATAATTGCCGTTTACGATGGCTGGTAACTCAACCCTGGAATTGCCTCCAGTAAAGCTGCCGCCGGGTTTAAAACGCGCGGCATTGGCTGCCTTAAATGACGTGCTCGCCACCAGTATCCAGAACGTCCGATAGCCGGCAAGAAGGGGCGGTCACTCCCTGCCGTAGTCGCAGCGCATCAAGTTGGCGTCCGCACAGATTAAAAAACAGCAAGGCGTTACATTTTAATTACAGGGGTAGACACCAGCGGCGCTGTGTGACTATTATGGGTTCCCCGCATCCGGCGGCGGCCATTCGACAGAGCTAGTATCAAAAAGCTAGTCAACAATCCATCGACAACAGGTAAGCGCGTCGTTTTGTTACTATTACCGGCTATGTGACTAATCGGAAACGCGCCCCCCAA
Source organism: Pyrinomonadaceae bacterium (assembly GCA_035283645.1). GTDB lineage: Bacteria > Acidobacteriota > Blastocatellia > Pyrinomonadales > Pyrinomonadaceae > PSRF01. The sequence continues at coordinate 90,935 of DATETN010000041.1, read as the reverse complement.
ACTAACGGAGGTAACAATGCTGAGGATAGGAAAGAACCCCAAGGAACAGGACGAACACGAGACCACAAGACATGAGACGCCAGCGTACTCCACTCCCAATACTTATTCATCGTACCAGCCTACAAATCCGGAAAAACCCGCGGTGAATGAAACAGTCGCTTCCAGTGCCCGCGCAATTACCGAGAGTGAGTCGCTTGCTCGCGATATTAAAGAAGGTAACCTCAGCGGATTTGTTGGCGGCGGTACTGTGGTGACCGGCGAAGCCACATTCAAAGCAATGATGCGTGTGGATGGGCACCTGTCGGGACGGATCACATCCAGCAGTGGCACGTTGATCGTCGGCGCAAACGGTAAAGTTGATGCGAACATTGAGGTAGCAGTCGCAATGATCCACGGCACCGTCAATGGCGATATCATCGCCACTCAGCGTCTTGAGTTCGGTCGGGCCGCCAAGGTGACCGGTAACGTGCAGACCCCGTCTCTGGTAATCGAGCAGGGCGCGGTTTTTGAAGGCACCTGCAAGATGATGCAGATGTCTGCTGCGCACGACAAGGCAAAGAAAGAGAAGAAGGAAGACCAGCCACCACTGGACGCCAGCAGTATGAAACCAATAGCGGCGGACGCAGTTTCCAAGCCAGCTGAGATTTCAAGCGTCTCCAAGATGGCCAGCTAAGCAGCGCTAACTATCCTCGACTACGCTAAGGCACTTCGCCCCGGACGGGTGAAGTGCCTTTGTTATTTGACGATTGCAGATTGGCCATTGAAAGATTAGCAGTATCCGAGGACTCTCGGGTTCGGTCCTCAGCTTGACAGGGCCACTGTTGCTAACCCATACATGTAAGAGTCACCCCCGCAAGTATAGCCCGAAAGTGTACTAGTTATTCGATGCCAACAACCCGCACGTTCCTTTTTGCTCTGATCCTCTCTTTTCTCTTCATCACTTCTCCCGTCACTGAAGCACAAACAGGAACATCGGCAGACCTCAGGATCCCAAGAACTATCCTTACTGACTGGCGCGCGGCTTCTGCCCTCGCACAAGCTCTCGGAGAAATCGCCGTCCTACCTGACACCACAAACGACAAACCGGGGCTCAGCGGGAGAGCGCATGACATACTTCGAGGGATGATCGACTACCGAAACTCCGGGTTGAACATCAACACGCTGGTTGCGGTTCATCCCGAATACGCAATTCCAGTGGTCTTGCGTGCTTATGCTGCGTTCAAGCCCACCGATCTTCCTGCAATCTTGAGCAGTCATCTCAAGGAGTCGGATGTCGTAATTCGAGCAACCGCGGCCGACCTGATGAGCGAATTGCCGCCTAACGAAGAAAATGCGCGCGCACTTATTGCGGCACTGCCAATTGCACTCAAGGATCAACAGTTGAATGATGCGGCGCTCTCGATTGTCGACGCATTAGCCAAACAAAAGACCGCCGCGGCGAACGAGGCGATCAAGACTGCATTAGAGTCCGACGATCACCTGATCCGTCGCCGCGCCGACAGCGCTCTTAAAGCCAACGATGGTGGTGACTTCTCCAGGCAAATTGGCAATGTCCAAACGAGAAACCGTCAGAGCGACTATCAGCGCGCGCTTGCCCGAATTGGAAAGAGAGTGCTTGCCACCGTGAAGACAAAGGGCGGCAATTTTGCTATTGAACTCCTCCCTAACGAGGCTCCGCTGACGGTTGACAATTTTGTGCAGCTCGCAAGGCGTGGCTATTTCAACGGCATCACTTTTCACCGGGTGGTAGGGAACTTTGTTATTCAGGGTGGTGATCCTCGCGGCGATGGTAGCGGTGGTCCAGGATATTCAATTCGATGTGAAATCAACATGATTCCGTATCAGCGCGGCGCCGTCGGGATGGCTTTGTCGGGTAAGGATACTGGCGGCTCGCAGTGGTTCATAACACACTCACCACAACCTCACCTCGATGGAGGCTATACAGTATTCGGTAGAGTGGTTTCCGGAATGGACGTGGTCGATGGAATCGTTCGCGGAGACGTTATTCAACCGATCGCCGTGAATGAAACGACAGGGCGCGGGAGAGCCGTGCGCCACGAAAGATGATGTTAGCGTTTTCGCGACGGCTTGTTTTTATTGTCAGCTACGTCTTGGTCGGCGCAGCGGCGTTGGGCCAAACCCCGGGAAGTGGTAACCAGCCACTAAACAGCGACGGACTGGCCAAGCGACCGCGATACGGAATCAACCTCAAGCTGGATTTCGACAACCGCGAGTTTAGCGGGATACAGAAATTCCGCTGGACCAATCCGTCAGACCGTTCGTTATCCGTTCTTTACTTCCATCTTTATCCCAACGTTCGAGCAGACTACACGGCCGTCAATTCCGGTGGTGCACCACCGCCACTCGATCCCGATCATCCACGCCTTGAAGTAACGAAGGTCTCGGTCGCGGGCACTGAGACTCCGTTGCACTTCTCCTTTGAAGACCAGGGCACGACTCTGCGAGTAGGCTTACGGGAAGCGGTTTTGCCGAACCGAACAATCGAACTGGAAATGGAGTTCAATGGAAAGGTTCCAGAGATAGATCCTGATGAGACTGGGTTGACAACGCATGTCGTGAAGCAGGTCAGTGCCGCGTTGCGCGGCGAGAGGGAAATCCGACAGGGCCGCGATATCAATTTTCGCAGCCGCGGTGTCATGTTGCTCTCCACTTTCCAACCCGTTTTGGCTGTGCATGACGGCGACGAGTGGAACCGCAGGATTGTACCCAGCATCGGTGACATAGTCTTCAACGACATCGCCGATTACGAGGTTACGCTGGAGAGCGATCCAGGTATCGCGGTGTTCACTTCCGGAAACGAGAAAGCGTCTCCGGCGACCGCTAATAACGTGTGCACATTCGTAGGCACATCGCTGCGTGATTTTGCTTTGATCGCAGGTCGAACCCTCCGCTCAGAAGAAACTGAAGTTCGGGGAACCAAAGTACGATCAGTGTTTCTTGCCGAGCATGAGCGTGTCGGTAAGCGCGCCTTGCGAGTGGCCGTTGATGCCTTCCGCATATTCAGTTCACGCTTTGGACCACTGCCGTTTGAAACGATAAGCGTGGTAGAGAGCCCGCTGGTCGCGGGCGTGGGCAGTAGTGAATTCACCGCCTTCAACGTGATTGCGAGCGCCTACTACGTCGATTTTGATGCACCGTCTATGAGAAATCTTCCCGAGCTTATCCGCGAGCAACGCAGTGCCGTGGAACAGAGTCTCGAATGGACGGTAGCCCACCTGATGGCCCACCAGTGGTGGGGCGCTGTGGTTGGAAGCGATCCGGCACGCCAACCCGTATTGGATGAGGCACTGTCGAGCTGGTCCGCGTTGCTCTACTACCGGGAAGCCTATGGTGACGAGCGTGCGGCAGCAGTGCTTCAAGATGAGTTGCTCGGTGTATATCGTCTCTACCGAACCTTCGGTGGTGAAGATATGGACGCCAACAGGCCCGCGCGGGACTATCGCAACTCATTCCAATACGAGGCAATCGTGACGGCGAAGGGCGCACTGATGTTTGTCGAACTCAGACGGCTACTGGGTGACGAAAAACTCTTTGCCGCTCTCCGCAGCTACTATCAGGCGAACTATTTTGAGATAGCTCAACTTGAAGATCTCCGCGCTGCGATTATTGCTGAAACGCCCGTGGATCAGCGAAGGACGGTCGGGCGAGTATTTACGCGCTGGCTTGCGAGCAGACGGGGCGATGAAGACATTGCGCGGCCGGATCCGGAGCTGGCAACCTCTCTTGGTTTGCCGGTTCGGTCTGAACCCCAGAAGGGCGGAGATCGTAATGCTCTTACCCCGTTTGCGCGGTTAGGAAAGTTCTTCTGGCAACAGATGACCCGGATCCGATGATTTTTGGTGGCTATGAGGATAGATCCAGCGAACGAGTTGGCACGACAAGAGCCGTTGATTCAAAAGGGCGAAGGTCAGACGAGTATTGAACGTCTGGCCTGGCTTATGGATGACCTTTTCCGCATCCCAGTGCTCGGGTGGCGGTTTGGCCTGGATGCCATCATCGGTTTGATTCCTGGGGTCGGCGACACGGCAAGCTCTTTGGCTTCCTTCTACATCCTCGCCTCAGCAGTCCGTTATCGCGTTCCCAGGATTACCTTGTTGCGGATGGGTCTAAATATCGGTTTGGACTACCTGGTTGGTTCGCTTCCTTTTGTTGGCGACCTTTTCGACGCTTGGTGGAAATCGAACCAGCGGAATATTGCATTATTGCGAGAGCGGGCCCGACTGAGTTCTGACACAGAAGAGCAGGGTAGCGTAGGTGACTGGATATTTGTCGCCGGTATTTTAGTCAGTCTGGTTGTGCTCGCGATTGGTGCTGCCTTCCTCAGCTTTTATCTGCTGCTCTGGATTGCCAATCAAATTGCACAACTTTCCTGAGTTCTCATTAAGTAGCCACGCTTTGAGCTTTTGACAAGACTCGTTCCAGAGCGGCTTCTAACATATCCAACCCGCGTTCTCCCGCCGCAAAACTTCGCAACTTTCCTTCAGAGTCGAAGAGATAGTACGCGGGTACATAGCCCTGGTCATTCTGAAACGCGGATTTCAACAGGTGTGAGTTGTCGACTGCGCACGGTTCAGTAATCTGGTAAGTCGAGATTGCGACCAGTTACTGATTTAGCGTCTTCTCACCTGGCTTCCATTCCGCCTGACAAAGACCACCGGTCTGCAATGCTTGAATCACACGCAGCGTCTCTTCCGCGGAACGACCAACATTCAGATCATGTACGACCTTGTAGCGCAAGATACCCTCGGGATCGATGATAAACAGACCGCGCAGCGCAATGCCGCGATCCTCCAACAGCACACCATAATCGCGCGCTACGCTCTTGGTGGCATCGGCTGCAAGCGGATATTTCAGACCATCCACGCCGCCCTTGTCGCGCGGGGTCTTGAGCCATGCACGATGCGAATAGACGGAATCGGTGGAGATGCCGAGCACATCGGCGCCAATCCCCTCAAAGTCCTCATAGCGATCACTAAAGGTTGTCAATTCAGTGGGGCAAACGAAAGTGAAATCGAGCGGGTAAAAAAGCAGAACGAGCCATTTCCCTTTGTAGTCAGAGAGTCTGACGTTCTCGTTCAATTTCTCAATGTTCTTTGTTGAGGCCATATCGAAATCAGGCGCTGGCTGGCCAACCATCGCCTTGTCTACTGCTAAAGCTGTTGCTGCGGTCATGAATCCTCCAAGTTGATTAAACTTTCTCCGGTGCCAACAACTGGCACCAAAACCTATACGGCACGCCTAACGACAATCTGGACACACGCCAGTTAGAGTCAGATGAACTGACTCTGCTTTAAATCGGGATTTGCGAGCAGCGGCCCGCAGAAGCTGAGCGGCTTCCGGTAATTCGAAATCCACTAACTTCCCGCAGACGCTACAGATGGCATGGTCATGTCGTTCCAGTTCGCGATCATAACGACTGGCGCTATCCCCAAACGCGATTTCGCGCACCAAACCCTCCTCGCGCAGGTACTTCAACGAATTGTAGACAGTTGCATAGCTCAGCGACGGCAGACGCCTGCGGGCTGCTGCAAAGATGTCGCTGGCCGTCGGGTGATCGTCACGTTCCTGAATCACCCGCAGCACCGCCTCCCTTTGCGGAGTCAGTCGCTGCCTGCCACTGTCCGGTTCTCTTGTTTTCCTCATCGAAGTAGACTTAGACTAATTCTAAGTTAGAGAACTGTCAAGCGGAACAGTTGCTGATGGGAAACTTAATCCAAGTGAGGATGGTGAGCGGCAAAATCCACGATCTTTTCGACGTAGCTCACAAAGGACGGGCAATAAACGTTGTGTCTCCCAAGCGCCTTGGACGAAAGAACAGTGTCATAGTTTTGCTTGATGAAAAAATAAGGAACACCGTGGTGTGGTAGCCTGGTGACCAACGGCGCTAACGGGAGCATTAGGGAAAACTCGACCAGGGCGGCGGGAATCGTCAAACGCGACGAGCGACTGGCGGCACATCGCGCGATCACGTCAAAGAGCTCCTCGGTAGTGAGTGGATTGGGATCGGCAATCTGTAGCGTTTTGGCTATTACTCGCTGATCCGTGGCAAGCAAAGCCAGGGCCTCCACCACGAAATCCACGGGAACGATATTCAACCTCACGGTACTGTTGCCAATATTGAACAGTGAAAGAGCAGCGGGCCAGCGCAGAATGTAATTAATCAGATAGTAGACGCCATCGTATTTTGCCGTCTCACCGGTTACCGAATCGCCACATACCACTGCGGGCCGATGGATAGTCACAGGCAGGCTCTTCTTTAATTCCTCAACCTCGATCTCGGCCAAATATTTTGTCTCTTCATAATGGTTGCGAAATCCGGCGTCGTGCTGGAGCTCGGTTTCCAGAATGCGACCTTCCCGCTTGCCGGCTACATAGCACGTCGAAATGTAATGATAGTGTCTTAGATTTCGTGAGGCTTGAGCATAAAGGTTCACGTTGCGCGTGCCTTCCAGATTCACGTGCACCGCGAGCTGGCGCGAAACTGCCAGATCATAAAGCGCAGCGAGGTGAAAGAGCACCGTTGTCTCATTTAGTGCAATCTGGCGATCGGATTCGGAGAGCCCGAGGTCAGGCACCGTAATGTCGCCCGGAAGGATTCGAAAATCTCCTTCGTTTCGCCCGGTCAGCTGCTCAAGCTTGGCTAAATCCTCTCGCGCCTGGGCGACAAGTGCGGGCTGAACGAGCAATAGAAACTTAAACCTGTCGCGCACCAGCCGTCGCAACAAACGACCGGCGATGAAACCCGGAAAGCCAGTCATGAAAACCGTTTCACTCGTATTCATGCGCAGTTGACGCCTGTTTATGTTCAGTGGTTGATTGCTGAGTATAATTCAGCCCAGGACTAGTTCACGACCGCAATTCGAACAGTTCGTTGCCTAACTGATTTCTGCCGTAACTCGGCTGAAACGATCGCACCGGAGCAAATTATGAGAATTGATTGTCATCGTCGCTGCATTTGTCAAACCACAATTCTGTTGTTGCTGATCGTGTTTCGTGCCGCGGCACAACAGAGCAACGATTGCACAGTAAAGGTGACACTGTTGCAACTGAACGATGTTTACCAGTTTGCCCCAGTTGACCAGGGGACTCGAGGTGGGTTGGCGCGAGTAATGACGCTCAAAAAACAGATCGCGCAGGAATCGCCCAATACTCTGTTGCTGTTGGCAGGAGACACTATCTCCCCTTCAGTTGAGTCGATTACGTATCGTGGCTCGCAGATGATCGACGCGTGGAATGTTCTGGGCGTTGATTATGCAACGTTTGGGAATCATGAGTTTGATTATGGTCCGGCTACTCTATTGGATCGCATGCGCGAATCGCGCTTCAAGTGGCTGGCAGCTAATGTGCTGGATCGCGCGACGGGGAAAACCTTTGGCGGTACTGATCCTTATGTTATTCGAGAGTTTCAGGGAGTCCGAGTTGGTATCTTTGGCCTGGTGCTGCCGGAAACCAAGAGTACTTCACGACCGGGGCCGGACGTTGAATTCGCAGGCGCCTGCGAGACAGCCCAACGACTCATCCCTCAGATCAGGAATGAAGGGGCAAAGGTAATTGTCGCGCTTACACACTTGTCCATGAGGGAAGACAAGGAACTTGCGCGCTGTGCCGACGTCGACGTAATAATTGGAGGTCACGAGCATACTTTGCTGCAATCGGCGTCAGGTGGAGCTCCAATTTTCAAGATGACTGCCGACGCACGCGAGCTCGGGCGGATTGACCTAAATATCTCGCAAGCTACAGGCGAACTGGAGAGTATCGACTGGAGGATCATCCCGGTCACATCGGAGGTCACCTCTGATCCACAGTTTGCCGTTGTGACAAACAAGTACTCAGGTCTGCTGAAGGAACTTGCTCGTCAGGTTGGCCGCACAAGTGTGCCACTGAATGCCGGCAGTGCGGCGAATCGACAGCAAGAGACAAATGTAGGGAACTTTGTCACCGACGCGTTTCGTCGAGCCACTGGTGCCGAGGTTGCGATAATCAATGGCGGATCAATCCGCGCAGACTCCGTGATTGGACCCGGCGTGCTTACCAGACGAGATGTACTTTCGATGCTGCCGTTTAAGAACAAAGTTGTGAAACTGCAGGTCAGCGGCGACGTGTTGCGCAGCGCGATCGAGCATGGTGTCGCCCGCAGCGCCGAGGACGCTGAACCAGGACGCTTTCCGCAGGTCTCAGGCATCACATTCACATTTGATGCGAGTCGCACGGTAGGGTCTCGTGTGACAAGTATCCTGGTGAACGGGCAGTCGCTAGATCCGTCTCGCAAGTATACGCTTGCAACTACAAACTTTCTGGCACTAGATGCAGGGGACGGCTACACAATGTTCAAAGGAGCTCCAATATTGATCCCGTTGGAACGGGCGCCCCTCGATGCGGACGTGCTTACTCGAGCGATAATCTCGCGGCGCACTATTGCACCCAGGGTTACCGGTCGGATAAAACGACTCGATAAGGCTCAGGTACGATTAGAATGCAAGGATTGAGACTATGTACGAAGACGACGAGTCACCGGCGGCAAAATATGAAGCTAGACTGCTGTTTCAAGAAGCATATGACGCGCAGTTGGGCCATAACTACGAGGAAGCTATCGAACTATACAAGCGCTCCATAGAAGTCTATCCCACTGCTGAAGCGCATACGTTTCTGGGATGGGTTTTTAGTTTTCAGAATCGCTACGATGAAGCGATCGCAGAGTGCTTGGAAGCGATCCGAGTGGACGAGACGCTGGGGAATCCCTACAACGATATTGGCAGTTATCTACTGGCCAAAGGCGACTCGTATGGTTGTGTTCGCTGGTTCAAGCGAGCGTTGTTTGCGCCGCGTTACGAGTCATATGCCTTTCCGCATTTCAATCTGGGTCGCGTCTTTGAGATGCGTCGGAAATACCTGGAAGCGGCAAGACATTACACCTTAGCACTCGAACAACAGCCCGGATTCACAGAAGCCGCCACTGCACTGCGTCGTATTCAGGCATTGGTCAACTGAGGACCCCTTTCGTGTCGTTTAGTGTGCTTCGTGGATCGTTTTAACAGCTTTGAGCTTCAGATGACATCCACCACTCTCTGTCCTACCATGTCGCAATGAACTCCTACACCGACCCGGCAATCCGGATAACACTCCTGCCGCGCGACACAAACTCGCAAGGTACTGTTTTTGGCGGCATCATACTCAGTTACATCGACATGGCTGGAGCAATCGAAGCGCATCGACATACTGGCATGCCGCGCTTCGTCACTGTGGCAATGCGCGAAGTCATATTTCACAAGCCTGTCTTCGTTGGAGATCTGGTCAGTTTTTATGCAGAGACGTTACGAGTAGGAACCACATCGATCACAGTTCGCGTAGTCGTTGAAGCTGAAAGATTGGTGAATGCAGCCGAGCGCATCCGGGTCACCGAAGCCGAGGTGGTCTATGTCGCCGTGGATGAAAACCAACGCAAGACCAAAATTCACAAACCAGAGCCAGCGTCCCGGTGACTCGCGCCCAACTGGTCGGTAACCCAGTTCTTGATCGCCGCTTTCATCTCTTCGAGCCGGTCTTCGAAAAAATGTCCGGCGTCTTTTATCACCACCAAAGTGGTAAGCTCAGGTGGGAGTTGCGCAACGAGTTTCCTCAAGTCGCTGGCCTTGCCGAACTCGTCCAGCTCGCCATGAACAAAGAGGATCGGCTTACGACACTGGGCAATAAATTCGAAGTCGTACTTCTCGAGCGGAGTGCCGATACTTATCAGATTTGAGACACGCGCGTCGGCAATGCCGACCTCTAGACCAACGCGCGCTCCGAATGAAAACCCGCAGACTGTAATGTGCTGATCAGAAAATTTTTGTGCGAGGTGATCGAGTCCGGCGCGAACATCGTCTACCTCCCCGCGTCCCTCGTCGTGGGTGCCCGTACTCTGGCCCACGCCGCGAAAGTTGATCCGAAGTGTGGCAACTCCGGAGTCGTTGAGTGCTCGGGCGGCGTGAAACACCACCTTGTTGTGCATCGTTCCGCCGCCGAGTGGGTGCGGATGAAGCACTAGAGCCACGCCTCTCTGCAACCCTTTATTGGGTTCTTTCCAGATTGCTTCCAATTGCCCATGTGCAACTGGGATAAAAAGGTTGCCAGTTGGATACACGTCAAAAAGCTACCTATCATAATCTATCTGAACGAGGTTCGTAGTCCTCACCGGAGAGTAAGCGAGGTTGTAATAGTGCTCTATGCCACCGGAACTTGCAACAATTTCGGGTAGTGGTTCAGTTTGAAACTTGGAAACAAAATTCAACGGTTCTTGGGAACGCGGGCGTCCCCGCCCGCACGGTACCCAATTTGTTGCATCTTCTTTTCCGCAATCAATTTCGCGCTGCGCGCTCAATGCGGGCTAGACGCCCGCGTTCCCAAGAACCGTTGAATATTCGAACTCAAGATTTGAAACTGAACCAGTACTCAATTTCGAAGTACAATGTTGCCCTCACTAACTAGATTTCCTCAACCTTCGAAAAATCAAAGACCAATCATCTAGACACCTCCTGCCAATTCAGCTACATTAACCGCGTTTAAATCACAGCTTCTTCTCGGTTTCAGTCAAGCTACTCTTAAGGTTTGGTATGACAGTCCAACAGGTGCTCACATTAACAGGGTCGTATTCCGCTAAACCAGTGCCGCAGTTCTTCCCCCCGAGAAAAGATCCAACTCAACACGCTGGGCCACTGTCATCCTCGGGTTTACACACCGAAGGTGGAAAACGTCAAGCCCTGGTTGTCGATGATGTTGCAGATGTTACCGACATGCTTTCAGTGCTTTTGAGCCACGCCGGCTACGATGTAGCTACTGCGGCCTCCGCGAATGAGGCGCTAACTCTGGCCCGCTCCAGGCAATTCGATGTGATTATTTCCGATATCGGCATGCCTTACATGAATGGCTATCAACTCGCTAGAGAGATCCGAGCATTACCTGAATATGAGTCCATACCGATGGTTGCAGTTACCGGCTACTCGATGTTCAATGATCGGCAACAGTCGCTGAAAGCAGGCTTCACCGCACACATGACCAAGCCGATTGACCCACAAGCATTGCTCGAACTGATCGAACAATTGTGAGCAACTCCCACCGTGTCAAAGACACAGTTGGCGTAGATGAGATCACTCGTTAAGTCCGAACGCACGCTTCGCATCGTCGAACTCTGCGCCGCTGCCGCAGTGATCACGTTTGTCCTTTGGATGCTCCAATTTTCGACAAACGCTATATGTTGCGGGGATTTTGATGGCTACTATCACATCAAGTGGAGCCGATTGCTTTGGGAATCAATTCGGGCGCAGAGCTTTCCACCAATCTTTCTCTGGCTGCCGCTCACAACTCTCGACGCGAACAACTACGTAGATCATCACCTCCTTTTTCATATCTTCCAAATCCCATTCACTTGGTTCGGCGACCTACGCTTTGGCGCAAAGCTTTCGGCGACTCTGTTTGGGAGCCTTGCCTTGTTTTCTTGCTACTGGTTGCTTGTCCGCTATCGCGTCCGGTTTAGTCTCGTCTGGCTTGTGGCCTTGCTCGCCTGTTCGGTACCGTTTCTGTTCCGTCTCAACATGGCGAAGGCTCCGCCTTTTGCCATCATCTATTTAGTTATAGCCATTCACCTCTTGTTCAAAAACAAGTACTGGCCACTGTTGCCGCTGGCTTTCATCTTTACCGCGACCTACGACATGTTCCCACTTGTTCTGATCACCGTCGTGTTTTGGACCGCAGTAATCGGGTGGACAGAGAGACGGTTTGAATGGCGGCCCTTAGTATGGGTATTAGCCGGTATTATCGCGGGTTTGGTCATCAATCCCTACTTTTCAAAAAACCTCTGGCTCTTTTACCAACATGCCAAGATGAAGATCACCGCTACTGGATATCCAACAGAGGTAGGTGGCGAGTGGTATCCGTACAACAGCTGGGAGTTTCTGGGCAATTCGGTGGTTGCGGTAGTAGCGATGGTCGTGGGATACGTGGCCTTTGACGGAGGCGATCGCAAACGAGCACATCATTCACTACTTTTGCTGCTCCTCGCCACTACATTAATGATCCTGACCGCTCGTTGGAAACGGATGGCTGAGTACTGGCCACCTTTCGCCGTAATGTTCGCAGCTTTCTCATTACAACCATGGCTGCAAGGAGTTCGTTCGGTGTTGACCAAGCTACCTCACGAAGTCATGGATGAACTGCAACCTTTCCTCGACCGTGAAGGCGAGGACAGGCCGGTCCAGAGATCTGAATCCCGCGAACTGTGGCAGTTAATAGCGGCAGGGTTTGTAGCTATCGTGTTAGGTATAGTTTTGTTCTTTAACCTACGCCAAACTTCGGAGGACATTGGAAAAAGCGAACCTCATGACTATTACCAGGCGGGAGCTGAGTGGATGCGGGAGAACATTCCTTCTGGTGAGATAATCTTCAACACCGACTGGGATGATTTTCCCAGACTGTTTTATTTTGACCATACGCACAACTACATATCGGGTTTAGATCCGCATTACCTGTACGACCGCGACCCGGCGCTTTCGAAACTTTACGATCGCATCACACTCGGCGAAGAAGAGGATCCTGGTCCACTGATTCGTGATAGGTTCCGCTCGCGTTATGTGTTCACTGATAACCGGCACGACCGGTTCTACGGCAATGCTATAGAGAGCGGTTGGTTCGAGATTATTTATGAGGATGACGACTGCACCATTCTTCGGATCCTTAACGAAAAGGGGGATTCGTCCGCCCCTGAAGTTGAACCTGAGATTGAAGGCGAGGTGGGATTAGAACCGGAAAGCGAGCCGTAGGCCTTGAGTTATAGGAACGCGGGCGTCCCCGTCCGCACCGCCCGCGGTGCTTCGTTAAAAGCTCTCAGTCCTGGACAAGTGCGGGCGGGACGTCTGGGCTCCGTGACACCTTCCTTTAGCTCGCGTTCCGTTGGAGAGCAATCCATCGTACAATTTGATGGCCGTATGAACTCATCAAACTTGCTCAGCTCTGTTGCGTGTTGTGCGTTGCTCACCTTTACGGGGTGCGACCAGGCTTCGCAGACGAATGCGCCGGCTGGGATCTCCTCAACCCCTGTAACCCCAGCAGCTTCACCGCTAACCGGGTTCGCACGTGACTTGCAGTTTGTGCGGAGTGGCCGTTACACCTACATCTTCGTGTTCGCTCGGAAGGATGGGAAACCCATCGATCGCGAAGACTCTGCATTTCTACGAACGAATGCACCGCAGGTGGTCGATTGGGTGGCCACCGAAGAAGGCAAAAAAGTCATCGGCGGCACCAACTTCAATCTTGAGGAAGGGAATATGGCCCAACTCAAGAGGCGCTTTGTGGTAGAAGACTACTCAGATAAGTGAAAGATTTGGGCCACAGATAATACGGATCTGGAGGCGACGGAAAGAGGGAAAGAGGGGAAAAGGGGAAGAACCACCACCGAGTGATAGTCAGGCCCTTTTTTGAAAAGCGGCAACCAGGTTGTGTTCGAACGCCGGGAGTCCCTTTTGTTCCTTCACGAAATGGAAATTGCCTATTCTTCCCCTCTTCGCCTCTTCGGCCAGTCAGTAGCGAAACTGCGTTTGCTAATCTTTTAATTTCTCTTCAGATCCGTATCATCCGTTCCATCTGTGGCGAATCTCTCAAGTCTTTCTCGTTCAGATCCTTAGTGGGCCCACAGATAATACGGATGATACGGATCTGAGACGAGGAAAACAGATCAAAAGTTGGGACCTACTCTTCCCCTCTTCCCCTCTTCGCCTCTTCGGCCAGTCAGTAGCGAAACTGCATTTGCCAATCTTTTAGTTTCCCTTCAGACCCGTATCATCCGTATTATCTGTGGCGAATCTTTCAAGCCACCCTCGTTCAGATCCTTATTCATTCGTTCTATCAGTGGCTCGGTACCAGCACTAACTTCCCAAATTGGGCCCGATTCTCCATCAACTCATGCGCTCGACGAGCCTCAGCAAGCGGTAACACGCGATCCACAACCGGCTTGATGGCACCACTCTCGATGAACTTCATCGCGGCAATGAGTTCTGCCTTCGATCCCATAAACGAACCAAGTATCGATAGCTGCCGGTAGAACACTTGCCGTAGATCCGTTCTTGCATCGTAACCACTTGTAGCCCCACACGTCACAAGACGTCCGCCATTTTTGAGCGCTACCAACGAACCAGGCCACGTAGCCGAACCCGTATGCTCAAAAACGACATCGACGCCGCTGCGGTCCGTTAATCGCCTCACCTGTTTAGGCCAGTCGTCTGGCGAGTAGTTAACGACTTCGTCAGCTCCAAGCTCTTTGGCCCTGGCCAACTTTTCGTCGGATCCAGCTGTCGCAATCACACGCGCCCCGCGAAGTTTTGCTATCTGAATTCCAATCGACCCAACACCGCTGCCTGCTGCGTGAATCAGGACATCCTCACCAGGCTGCACTTGGGCCCGAGTCACAAGCATGTGCCATGCGGTTAGCGTTACCAATGGGACAGCAGCAACCTCTTCCCAGCTCAGGTTCCGTGGTTTTGGAATGACGTTAACGGCCGGAGCTACGATCATTTCTGCATAGCCGCCGTCGCGCCGATAACCGAGAATGTCGTACTGCGGACAGAAGTTGTCGTTACCAGCAAGGCAGGCGGCGCAGTGTCCACACGAGACACCGGGTTGCAGGATGACCTCCTCGCCAGGTTGCACCCAGTCGACCAGTTCCCCCGCTCGTCGAACGACGCCCGCGACATCGTTCCCGAGAATGTGAGGCAGCGGAATGGTAATACCTGGCAGCCCACTCCGCACAAACACATCAAGATGATTCAACGCGCAAGCCCGAACTTCGACCAATACCTCGTCCGCGCCTGGTTCCGGATCGGGAACAGAGGTGTACTCAAGAACCTCCGGACCACCATGCTCGCGAAACATGACTGCTTTCATATGAGGGGACGAAAATCGATGCTCGCTGGCTGCGGAGAATTAGTCTAGTGTGCCGACTGGTTCTCGCGATTCTGCCTGTTGACGGGCATGGTAAGAAGAGCGGGTCAAAGGGCTCGATTCAACGTGCTGAAACCCGAGCTTCGCACCGATCTGTTTCCAACGATTGAACTCTTCCGGAGTGACATATCTTTCGACCGGGAGCCTGCGGGCGTGCGGTTGTAGATATTGGCCAATAGTCATGATGTCGCATGAGACTGCTCGTAAGTCTCTCATCAGCTCGACCACCTCATCAAACGATTCGCCCAAGCCTACCATGATGCCGCTCTTAGTCAGCATGCCTCGAGCTTCACGGTCGCGACGATCGGCAGCTCGCCGCAGCAGAGTCAGCGACTGCTCGTAGAGTGCGTCAGGTCGAACTCGGCGATAAAGTCTGGCGATCGTTTCTGTATTGTGGTTCAGAACGTCGGGCTGAGCATCCAGAACCGTGTTGAGGGCTACTTCGTAACCGTTAAAGTCTGGAATCAGTACTTCAATTCTGCAGTCTGGATTCAACTCCCGAACCTGACGAATTGTCTCGGCCCAGTGTGCTGCGCCACCATCGGGCAGATCATCACGATTGACCGAAGTGATAACGGTGTGCGCCAGGTCGAGGTGACGGACAGCTTCAGAGACGTGTCGCGGCTCGTCAGGATCCAGTGCCCCGGGCTCACCCTTACCCACCGCGCAGAATCCGCAGTGCCGCGTACAGATGTCGCCTCCCAGCATGAAGGTAGCTGTGCGATCCGACCAGCATTCAAAGATGTTGGGGCAACGCGCTTCCTGACAAACGGTATGCAGGTTCAGCCCTTCGATCAGGTTCAGCACGTGATTCTGATTGGTGGGATCGCCTAGACGGATCTTCAGCCATTCAGGCTTGGGCTGCCGCGGTTTGGGGTTGTTGCTGATAACGCGAAGTTCTCTATTCAATCAATGGACCTCTTGATCAAGAAAACATTTTAGCACCGTGGGTTCATTTCTGCAGTTTGGGGAGCTCAGCCATTTTCCAATTGCCGATTGCCGATTGGAATTTCAACCGATTGCCAATTGGAATTATTCAACGTTGGCTAGTTTCAATTGGCAATCGGCAATCTTTCATTCGTCCTCGTCCGTTAACAACTGGGCCAAGAACTGACGGTCAATGTTTCCCCCGGAAAGCACGACCCCGACCCGTCGAATTCCTGATGGCAACTTTCGCGACAGCACCGCGGCGGCAGCGGCCGCTCCTGATGGCTCAACCAAAAGCTTCATGTGCAGCAGAATAAACCGCATCGCATCAACAATCTGTTGATCTGACACGGTCAGCACCTCCTCGGCAGTTTCCTGGAGGATGGGAAACGTCAGCGCCCCCGGCGATTGCACTCTCAGCCCGTCGGCAATTGTTGGCGGCGGCGGAATGAAAACACGTTCTCCTTTCAGAAGCGATTGTCTTGTATCGTCACCTGTCTCAGGCTCAACCGGAAAGCACCGAATTGCCGGGTTGATTGACTTGGCGCAGAAGCTGACCCCCGCAAATAATCCTCCGCCACTACAGGGAGTCGCGATCGCATCCAAGTCGGGTACGTCCTGCATCAGTTCCAGTCCGCAGGTTCCTTGCCCCGCGATGATGAGGTAGTCGTCGTAGGGTGGCACCATCACAAGGCCGTCTCGTTCACTGATGTTCAGTGCAACCGACTCGCGATCTTCACTGTGCCGATCATAGAAGACGATCTCCGCGCCATACTCACGCGTAGCTTCGACTTTTGTGCGCGGAGCATCATCGGGCATCGCGACCACAGCCCGCACACCCGCCTTACAAGCCGCAACGGCAACTGCCTGCGCATGATTTCCGGATGAGAAGGCAACTACTCCACGTGCCTTCTCTTGAGGAGTCAGGGAAAGAATTTTGTTGGTGGCGCCACGGATCTTGAAAGCGCCAGCGCGTTGCAGGTTTTCGCATTTGAAGAATGTCTCTACCCCGGCAGCCTCGTCGAAAAGACGCGACGTAAACACAGGTGTGCGATGAATGTGATCTGCAATTCTCTCGGCCGCAGCCTCAATGTGATCTTGTGTCAACGAGTCAGCCAACTATCACCTCAGTCTCTTTAAGTTTTTCCATCTCAAAGACGGTAAGGAAGTTTTCGACGATTCTGTCTCCAACTTCATCCATTGTGAGATCCTTACGCAACAGCTCCTGCATGGAGGTTACCGGCTCACCTTCGCACGCGATAATCAAGTCAAAAAAACTCAAATCCGTGTAAACGTTCAAAGCAAAACCATGCGTGGTAACCCAGCGTGCGATGTGCACACCGATCGCTGCAATCTTTCCCTCACTGGTGTGGACGCCCGTCAGGCCCTTGATTCGGAACGCCTGAATTCCGAAGTCAGACATCGTTCGAATGAGCACCTCTTCAAGGTCGCGAACGTAGCGGTGTACATCTTCACGGTCGGGGCTGAGGTTGATGATAGGGTAGCCGACAATCTGGCCCAGACCGTGGTAAGTGATCTTCCCGCCCCGATTGGTTTCGAACAGAGTAATTCCTCGCGCGGCGAGAGCGTCTTCAGGAATCAACACCGCCGACTTGTCGCCACGCCGACCGATCGTAAGGGTGTGTGGGTGCTCCAGTAAGAACAGAGTATCAGCCTGGGCCCCAGTTTGAACGGCACGCTCAGTTGTTTTTTGGATTTCCAGCGCACGTGCGTACTCGACCAAACCTAGCTTTTTGACGACCAACTTCCGCTGAACCATGCTTTGAGCATCCAAATGTGTGGTTGGGACATTCTACAGGAAGTTGCTCTGAAGCTTGAGGCTGAGTGAGAAATGCGGGCGGTCGCCACAGATAGAACGGATGACACGGATCTGAGGAGAAAGATTAAAAAATTAGTAAATGCAGTTTCGCTACTTACTCGCCAAAAGGGAAGAATAGGTCCCCTTTTTTGATCTCATTTCCTCGTCTCCAGATCCGTATCATCCGTATTATCTGTGGCCCACTAAGGATCTGAAGGCTGAGTGAGAAATGCGGGCGGGGACGCCCGCGTTCCCAGGGGGAGGCTTGACCTCTTTTGGTGATGAGAATAGCTTGTAAACATCCAAACGGTTAACAGGAGAACACATCTTGAGAAGAGCCACGATTGCAGGTTTGCTACTGCTAATGATTTGCGCCAGTGACGGACTAGCGCAGACGCGCCGTCGCGGAACAGCGTCCCGTACCACGGCCGCTCAACGTGCCGCGCAACGTGCCGCTGAGATGAAGCGGAACGGTGCGACACAGGTGGGAGTCCAGATCAAGAGTCTCACACGGTTTATTTATGTGCTCGGTGCGGTTGCCAAGGGCCTTGAGCAGACTGAGGAGGAGATGCGGCGTAGTAATCCTTCGGCAACATTAATCGAACAGTCAAAGCAGAATAAGGCCAGGGTAAGGACCAGTCTTCAAGCCGTCCGCGAAGGACTCGATCGGTTGGAGATTCAGTTTCGCACGACGCCCGAGTTACAACCCTATTACATCAAACTCGCCGGATCTGCCGCCGGTGCAGTAAATGCTGAGGAGTTGGCGGCGGCGAATCAGTTTGAGCGATCAGGCAGAGCACTACTTGATGTGGTTAGCCGATTGACGGACGTCCTGGTGACAATGCAGTAGCTGAGCTACAAGCAAAGCCCCAGATGAACAGATGATACGGATTTCGTAAGAACACTGGATGTGTTGTGCGGGAAATAAGTGTTGATGACGTGTAACTAGTTGTCGGCAGTTTTTGGATAATAGCCCTGTCGCGCACGAACCCGAGAGTTTGAGCGCGTGGGAACGGAAACTTTAATGGTGCGAAATTGAGCGGGCGCGGATTTTAGGTTCGAATAGTATAGCAACAGATATTGCCCGCGGAGTTCAGCCGCGATCTCACTAAACACTCGTTCGAGATCCGTTTCAGAGCCGGGAATGAAGGCATTTCCACCAGTGGACTCGGCGATGGATCGCATCGCATTCTGGGCACCCATGCTGATCTGGTTCAAACGCACTGATGGACCGCCCGGATTGATGGAGTAGAAAGCAGCATCAGCTTGCTGAACAGCCTTCTGAACATCGCCCACCGCAACCCGTCTACGCTCAATCAGGTTTCGTCGAGCGCCGGAAGGGCTGAGTTCTCCGCGCTCGCTGGCGCGATATTCGGCGAGTGAGGCGTCTTTCACTACCCTACTAAAATTATCATCACCATCGGAGATCACCATGATCACGCGGCGATGTCTGTCGGCCGAGTTTGAGGCAAGATACTTTGCCGCCGCTGAAACGGTGTCATAGAAAGCAGTAGGAACTGGCGCATTTGCAGGTGGGATGCCGAGTATCTTGGCTGCCGCCACTTCTGACGGTGCCAGGGGAGACGCCATGCGGGGCTCTTCGGCAATTGTAAAAACGGCGGCTCGATCCACTGGTTTCATTACCTGCTTCAGAAATGCTGCAGCCGCAGCTTGCTGAAACTGAAAGAATCCCTTCTGACTAACACTGCTCGAGATGTCAAAAAGCAACGCAATATCGAGTGGGACCTGCTCGGGATTCCCGATCTCCGTAATCTCCTGCAGACGATTCTGTTCTTCCAGACGAAAGTCATTTACCTGTAAACCGAGAATCGGCTGACCTGCAGCATCAACCACTGAAACAGGAACCATCACGAGGTTCGAACTCACGCGAACCACATCAAAGTCCTCGTCTTTTGGTTCGGGAGTGGGTGTCGGTATAGGAGTCGGTCTAGGTGTTGGTGGAGGAGGTGGTGGTGGCAAGTCCCTTATCGACTGACCTGCCGCTGCGCCAACAAAGAAAAATAGAGCCAGCGCTCCCATAAGCAGCGCTGGCCCAATATGTTTTCCCCAACAATTACCAGTCATCCGAGCCATTCACTCCATGCCGTCGCGATAGTCTTCGCAAATAACTTACTCTTTCAGAATCTGCGACGACAAGATTCATGGCTGTTAGGTGCAGGGCGATGAATCCATGGTTGCATCGCCTCATTGCTTAATCATGTTAATCCAAACCACTGGTGCTCGGTCTTGAGATTGTTGGTGCGGGAGCGGTCAAGCCCTTGTTTACCAACAGCTTGATTTCCACACGACGGTTCTCTGCACGACCTTCGCGCGTGGTGTTATCAGCAATAGCATGCGATTCGCCGAACCCATAAGGAGTTACGATTCTTCGCAGCGGAATGCTGTGATTTTCGACCAAGTAACGAATGACCGCATCAGCACGTCGCTGGCTCAGCACCCGATTCCGAGCTACGCTGCCGGTGGCATCGGCATACCCCGAGACTTCCAGCACATAGCCCTTCGAGTTCATCGCCATCGTGGCAATGTCATCCAGCTTCGTTTTCGATTCGGCATTCAGAACCGCGCTGCCAGAGCGGAAGTTCACGGCCGCCACGGTCTGTGGTTCATAGTCATCAAGAGCCGAAATGCGCTCGTTTGTGGCATTCACGCCAGCAACCGCTGCATCAGCAGTTTCCTGCGCCGCACGGGCACCACCGCGAGCCGTATTTGCTACAGCCGCCAGCTCGTCCAACTGACCAGACAAACGCTGAGCGTTTGCTTCCACTTCGGTGAGCTTTGCTTCGGTATCCGTGGCTCGCTCCTCAAGCGGCGCCGCTCGAGATTCAACGGCACGAGCTACTCGGAGATCCGAATCGTTGAACCGTACCTTCTCGGCGACCAGCTCGGTTCCATTTCCGCGACCTTCAACTTCAAGGTTCAAACCACGCAGAATGCTGGTTTGAGCATAGTTGGTGCCGCTGCGAAGAAAACCACCCTTTGTTTTAACGCTGGTCCTGTCGTCCAGACGAACCACCGTTAGCACACCATTAATATCTTGAACGGTAAAAGTATCTGCGTCTCTCCGGGTGACCACACCCTTGATCTTCATCTTCTCACCGCTGGCTATCGTGCGAGTACCAGCAGGGGCGGTCGTGTCCTGAGAATAAGCGAAAGGGGCTGAGCAGACCAGGAGGCCGATAGCAAGGACCAGGGAGGAAAACAGTCTGAATTTCGGGATTTCCATATTGAACAACTCTCCTTTGGAATGACGGGCCCGCCAGTGCGAACCTCTTGATTTCAGTTCAAAAACGACTAGACATCAGTCGTAACCCACCCACAATTTTTGGGCGCACACCTGTTTAGACCGAACGATGCTCCAAGTCAATACCCTTCTTCATTCTTCATCTAATTGCCATTGGATCGCAATAACGAAGCTGCTTAAATACAAAAGCGATGACAAACGCGACCCACCGGTCGGTATGTCACCACTTTGTTTCAAGTATGGCAATTCTTTAGAGCGAGAACTCGCCTGCCTCTAACAGCTCTTTGATGTATGCAAGAAACCTCTCCGCGTCGGCTCCATCGATAACTCGATGGTCAAAGCTCAAAGCGAAATAGGACATCCACCGAATCGCGATGTAATCATCACTTTCTTCCGAGGTTATCACTTTCGCGCGTTTTTCAATCTTCCCAACACCGAGAATTGCCAATTGAGGCTGATTAATAATCGGGGTGCCGAATAGACCACCAAAGACGCCTGGATTGGTAATGGTGAAGGTGCCTCCGGTTACTTCGTCCGGCTTCAGCTGTTTCGAGCGCGCACGATCCGCGAGGTCGTTTGCCGCCCGGGCCAGTCCCGAGATAGATAGATCGTCAGCGCGTTTGATTACCGGGACAATCAACCCCCCATCGAGCGCTACCGCCATTCCGAGGTTGATATCCCGTTTATAGATGATCTGGTCCCCACTAACCTGGGCATTGAAGATCGGAAACTTGCGGAGAGCGTTGTTAACTGCCTGAAAAATAAACGGCATGTAGGTGAGCTTGGTCCCGGTGCGTCCAAAAAACTCGTCCCGATGTTTATCCCGCAGGCGGGCAATTCGGGTCATGTCTATTTCGTAAACCGTAGACACGTGCGCGGAAGTGCGTCGCGATGCAACCATGTGCTCTGCGATCTTCTTCCGCATTACAGACATCTGCTCTACTCGGTCGCCTTGTAACGGCTTCGGGGCCGGCGCAGTCGGGACTTCCGGCAGTGCCGCCGCCGGAGTAGCACCAGCTGTTGCGCCGGCAGCTCTGGCAGGTGCGGCGGTTGGGCCTGATTCAATAAAACTGAGTATGTCGTTCTTGGTTACCCGACCGCTGAGGCCAGTGCCTTCCAATTGCGAGATGTCCACACCGTGTTCCTGAGCAATTCGACGGACCAGTGGACTCGACTTCGTACGACGCAACTCTTCCACGTCTTGTGAAGCAGGTGAGGCTTCAGCTGGACCAGCCGGGACTGTCGATTTTGGCGCTTCGGCGGCTGTGGAAGGTCCTTGCGCGGGCTTCGCCGCCTGTTTAGGTGGCGGTGGAGGTTCAGCAGCTCGTGGGGCTGGCGCCTCGCCCTGTGACGCTGGTGTTTCCGCCGTAGTCGCTTTTGCCGTTGAGGCTTCCGCAGCAGGTTCAGGCTTGATTGCCTCTGGTGGGGAAGCCTTAGGTTCTGCAGCCTTACCTGGACTCGCCCCATTGCCATCAAGCAGGGCAACCACTGTATTCACCTCAACGGTTTCACCTTCGTTATGCCGAATCTCGGTCAAGGTACCGGCAGCGGGCGATGGAATTTCTGCGTCAACCTTATCGGTCGAGATCTCAAACAAGGGTTCATCCCGCTCGACTCGTTCGCCAACCTTCTTCAACCATTTGGTAATCGTGCCTTCCGCAATGGACTCTCCCATCTGCGGCATCACTACCTCTGTACTCATAAGTTAACTCTTCATCCTTCTGCTTTGGTGGGCCGGTCTATTACCTAGCTCAATAAGCCGCGAGTTTTCGGGCGGCGTCAAGGACATCTTTGACCTGGGGTAAATAGTAATCCTCCAACGGTGGAGAGTAAGGAACAGGCGTGTCAATGGAGGCAACTCGAACGACGGGTGCATCCAGCCACTCGAATGCTTCCTCGGCAATGACCGCGGCAATCTCTCCGCCAATCCCTCCCGTGCGAGATGCCTCATGTAAGATCAGCGCTCGACTTGTCTTTTTTATGCTCGCTAGCACCGTCTCTCTATCCAAGGGGGCCAGTGTGCGCAGATCCAAAACTTCTACATCCAGCCCTTCTTTTTCCAGCTCTTCCGCAGCATCGAGAGCGGTCAGCACCATTGCTCCGAAGGTAACAATGGTAAGGTCTCGACCCTCCCGCGCGGTTCGAGCCTTGCCGATCTCAACGATGTAGTCATCAGATGGCACTTCTTCTCGCAACCGCGGCAGCCGATATAATTTCTTATGTTCAAAGAAGAGCACGGGGTCAGGGTCCCGAATCGCTGCCTTTATTAGCCCCTTGGCATCATAAGCAGTCGAGGGTTCGACCATCTTCAAGCCAGCAGTGTTCAAAAAGAACGACTCGGGATTCAACGAGTGAAAAGGACCTGTACGCAGACCCGAACCACACGGGCCACGAAACACAGCTGAGATTCCTGCGCCCCAACGATAACGACACTTTGCAGTGTAGTTCGTTAACAGATCGAAACCTGCTGAAATAAAGTCGATGAATTGAAATTCGGCAATAGGTTTCATCCCCATCAGCGCAGCACCACAGGCTGCCCCAACGATTGCCCCCTCGGAAATAGGCGTGTCGATCACACGGCCACTTCCAAACTCATCAAGCAACCCGTCCGTCACTTTGAAGGCGCCGCCATAAACGCCCACATCTTCACCGATCACGAACACAGTCGGATCGCGCTCCATCTCTTCCCAGATGCCCTGACGGATGGCCTCAACGAAGGTAGTAACGCCACCGCGTTCCGGTCGCGCCGATCGGTGTTCCTTTTTTACGGCTGTGGACATCTTCTTTTTGTTGTCACCTACTCGATTTCGATTCCGCGCTCTTTCGCAATACCCCGAGCCTTCATCACGACGTCATCGTCAACAGTCTCGTTGCCCGTGGTCCACCCCTGAACCTTCTCGACGGGACGCCCCAAAGCGGTGGCAAGTTTCTCGTCGCTACCATCAAAACCCTGATCGCGCAACCGCCGCAGGATCATTCGACCTTGTGACTCACTTGTACCGCGGTCGTCGACGACCTGATCAGTTCGTGACCCAGTAGTGTTCTCAGTCATTTCGTTCCCCCCCTATTTGTACTCTTGAAATCAACTCTCCAGAACCACCGGTCTCAACGCCGGGGGCACTATCTCGTTGTCGAAAACTCTGTATGCCGCCTTTTCTGGCTCAGGTAACGGCGAGCTCTCAGCCCAGGAACAGTCCTCTTCAATCTCTTTCATTACGTCTGCAGTGATCTGGTCCAGCTGGTTCCTGTTTACCATATTGTTCTCGAGAAGATAGCGTTCGTATCGGTCCACCGGATCGTTGTTCTTCTCCCACCACTCAATCTCACCAGCAGGTACATAACGTTGATCGTCGTGCTCCGCGTGCCCTTTCCGACGATAGGTTTTTGCTTCGATCAAAACCGCTCCGCCACCTCGTCGAGCAAATTCCGCCGCACGCTTCGTGACTTCATAGCAGGCAACGATATCGTTCCCATCGACGATATGCGCCGGAATCCCATAACCGGCAGCTTTCTCGGCTAAATCGCGCACGGCGGTTTGGAGAGATGTGGGCGTGGAATACGCGTAGTGGTTGTATTCAGCTACTACGATTAAAGGCAACCGCTGAACAGCTGCGAAGTTCAAGCCCTCGTGAAACGCGCCCGTACTCATGCCTCCGTCGCCAATATAGGCAATGCCTACTATGGGTTTTTTCTGCATCCGCGCGGCCAGCAATACGCCCGTCATTACGGGGATCATGTCTCCTAAATGAGAGATGGGCCCAATAAAGCCACGGTCCATGTCTCCGAAGTGGATATTCAGATCGCGACCACCCGAGGGGCCCCAAGCCTTTGCCATGTATTGAGCAAAGATCTCACGCGGCTTTATTCCTTTTACCAGCACGGCGCCGAGGTCTCGGATCAGGGGAGTAACGAAATCATCTCGCTTTAGAGCATAGGCGCTTCCAACGGCGGTGGCTTCCTGCCCCAGCGAGCGAAATACGCCACCCACCACCTTGGTCTGCCGGTATAGATTCACCAGCCGCTCTTCAACCAAACGTGTCAGCTGCAGGTAGCGATACAGTTCGAACAATTGATCGGGCTTTAGTGTTGTTTCCGATGTGCAACTGAGCGGTTTACCTTCCGCAGGACGCCGGGGGGCAAACTTCGTGCTTATCCGCATCTGGTGACGCGATGGTCTGGGGCGCCGTCGCCGTCGCTCGTTGTCTCCGCTGCGTGTCTTTTTAGGACTGCTCTTTTCCATCTTGAACCATTTCAAATGTGAATGGAGAGACCATGCACCCCTTCGGCTGCTTCCATTACGGCTTCAGATACGGTCGGGTGCGCATGTATTGTGCGACCCAGCTCGTCGGCAGTTGTTTCCAGATGCATTGCAACACACGCCTCGGCTATCAACTCTGTTGCATGTGGGCCGATGATGTGTACACCCAGCACCTCATCGTATTTCTTCTCACTCACCACCTTAACAAAACCCTCTTCCTCGCCGATGATTCTGGCTTTTCCTGACGCTGAAAAAGGAAACTTGCCGACTCTCACGTCATAACCAAGTTCACGGGCCTTGGCTTCAGTAAGACCGACGGAGCCGATCTCCGGATCGCAATACGTACAATTGGGCACCAGGCGCAGGTTGATTGGTTTCACATCTTTCTTGCCGGCCATATGTTCGACCGCGACAATCCCCTCTTTGGAAGCCAGATGTGCGAGAAGGGGTGTGGGAACTACATCTCCGATTGCATAGACACCTTTTTCGCCTGTCTGCTGAAACTCATCCACCTGAATGAAACCGCGATCCAGCTTGATCTTGGTTCCTTCCAAACCGAGTCCCTCGGTGTAGGGCATGCGACCTACCGCAACAAGCAACATTTCAGCTTCTAATGTTGTCGGTTCACCCTTGGCATTCTTGCCGGTGACGCGAACGCCTTTGTCTGTCTTCTCCATCTTCTCCAGCTTAGTATCCACTTGGGATTTAATTCCGCGCTTGCGAAAGGACCGTTCAAGCTCTTTGGATACTTCCTCATCTTCGAGAGGGACCAGTCGTGGAAGTAACTCCACTAGGGTAGTTTCAGCACCGAACCTGGAATATACCGAAGCGAACTCCACGCCAACCGCCCCAGAGCCCATGACGATAAGTGACTTAGGAACGTCCTTCAACTCCAGAATGTGGTCACTTGAGACCACACGTGCGCCATCGGTCTCGAACCCGGGAATTGGTCGCACCACTGAGCCAGTGGCAATAATTATGTTTTTCGTTTGAATCGTTTGTTTTGCACCATCAGGGCCTGTCACCTCGACTTTACCCGGTAAAGCCAATCGCCCGGTCCCGTTGAACACGGTGACTTTGTTCTTTTTCATCAGGTACTCAATACCCTTTGAATTCTTAAGGACCACCTTCTCTTTTCGTTTCTGAACATCAGCAAAAGCCAGCTGTATACCTGTAACCTGCACGCCAAAATCTGCAGCATGCTGCATCTGTTCATACACATGTGCAGACATAAGCAACTGTTTGGTTGGTATGCATCCACGGAGGGTACAGGTACCACCCAGTCGCTTGTCCTTCTCGATGATCGCAGTCTTTAGGCCCAGCTGACCGGCGCGAACGGCGGCCACATAGCCCCCTGGCCCACTGCCAATGATGGTCAAATCGAATTGTTCGTTAGCCAATTGTTGCTCCTAAGTGTGGCGAGCGAAGAGGTCGAGTTGTCCATGGAACGAAGGGGTAAAGCAGTCGTCGTCCCGTGCGTCTCGCCGTTATGTCGCTCGTCATTTGAAAAGACGGGCATTATAAACACTTGCTGGTCTTTCATCCAATTCAGGTTGGCATTGGTCATTGGCATTGGTCATTGGCGATTGCTCATTGGTCATTGCTCATTGCTCACTGGTCACGGATATCACACTCGACACCATACGCTTTTAGAGGTTGTGTGAAAAACTAAGGAGGTCATCCGTCTTGGTGAATCAACTAAATCCTACACACGGCAGTTAGAGAAGGAATCCTACACACGGCAGTGTGTAGTGTTTTTCAGATCCAGCCTACCAGACGAACGCCGCCCCCCCACTCTTTTATCTCAACGTTACCGACTTCAGAAGATCCTGCGAGATTGAGGGGGGTCGTTTCTGAGTGTCACCATCTTCTGAGTTGCTATTGTTGAGAAAAGAATGGGGGGTGGCGTCTCATTGTAGGTTGGATCTAAAGAGCACTACACACTGCCGTGTGTAGGATCTATTGTTTTGACACAGTCTCTGCCGTGTGTGGTATTCTGACTTCTGACCTCTGACTTCTGACCTCTGATGGTAAAATCCCACTCATGAAACACACTGAAGGCTTTCTTAAGTTGGTCAATGACGCAAAGTCGCGGATTCGCGAGGTCAGTATTGAAGAAACACAGCGTCGGCTGGTTGCAGATCAGCCCGCAACATTGATCGATGTACGGGAGGATCGTGAGTGGGAAGCCGGTCACGCTCAATCCGCCCAACACCTTGGAAAAGGGATCATAGAACGAGATATAGAAACGCAGATCCCCGACAAGACAACTGAAATGATTCTCTATTGTGGCGGGGGCTATCGCTCAGCGTTGGCGTCTGATGCACTGCAGAAGATGGGCTATACAAACGTCTTTTCAATGGCCGGCGGCTGGAAAGCCTGGAAGGAATCGGGCGCCCCTATAGAATAGCTTGCTAGAACTGTCTCGCCGCCGAGGACTGCTTCTGTCTCAGACTGACCACCAACTGGATCAATGTCTCAATCTCAATTGGCTTAGTTACGTGATGCGAAAAACCCTCGCGCGCGGCGCGATCTGCTTCTTCGCCGACTACAAAACCCGTCAACGCTACCACCGGAACCTCGGTCTGTGCGGGCAGGCTCCGAAAAGCCTGTAGGAACTCGAAGCCACTCATCTCTGGCATTGAGATATCCGTCAAAACCACGTCAAACTCGAACATTCGAGCCAGGTCAAGAGCTTCACTACCGGAATGTGCCGTTGTTACTGTGGCTCCATCCATCTGAAGCAGCCGGCAGAGCATTTCAACGGTGTCTTCAGAATCATCCAGCAGGAGAATTCGCATGCCACCTAACAGACCTTCCACTTCATCGAGTGGCAAAGCGTTGTTTGGGTTTTGAGGGCCGGTGGCG
Source organism: Pyrinomonadaceae bacterium (assembly GCA_035283645.1). GTDB lineage: Bacteria > Acidobacteriota > Blastocatellia > Pyrinomonadales > Pyrinomonadaceae > PSRF01. The sequence continues at coordinate 62,816 of DATETN010000041.1, read as the reverse complement.
GATTTCATAAGGGATAGGTGTTCGCTTTGGATTAGGAAGTAATTGGCCTCTGTAGGCGTTTTCTCAAGCCCGACAGAAAGTATTAGGTCCTTTAACGGGTTTTGGGAGTCCGCGGACACTGTATACCCAAGGCGTAACAGTGGCAAGAAGAGTTTCCTCGGACCTCTCACAAGCGATTTTCGAACGAGAGCATCAACAGCATCGGAAATTCCAGAGCAACTTCAGCGTGAGCGAGTTTCTGCCTGACCTAACTACTGCGGTAGAATGGGGCCGGTGGGAAATCATGCACACACCGGCCTGGCTCCGCTCTGGCAGCCCCAAATCTGAAATAACAACACTATGAAAGAAGCCATTGAACAAGAGAGTTCAGGGGCCGCATCGCGGGTTGAAACCGATTCGATGGGCCCAATCAACGTTCCCGCTGATAAGTATTGGGGGGCCCAGACCGAACGCAGCCTCATACATTTCCATATCGGTGACGATCGAATGCCTCGCGAGATGATTAGGGCACTTGGCATTCTCAAAAAGGCTGGAGCACAAGTGAACAATGAACTGGGTAAGCTCTTGTCCGAGAAGTTGAAAGTGATTGAACAGGCAGCAGACGAAGTTATTGAGGGTAAACTGGACCAACACTTTCCTTTGCGAATCTGGCAAACCGGGAGCGGGACACAAACAAACATGAACGCTAACGAGGTTATCTCTAATCGCGCCATTGAACTGGCAGGTGGGGTTCTCGGAAGTAAGAAACCAATTCATCCGAACGATGACGTCAATATGTCGCAGTCATCGAATGACACGTTCCCAACTGCAATGTACATTGCCGCCGCCGAAGAATTGAACAAGCTGATCCCCGAAGTTGAGCGTGTGAGAGATGCCATCGCTGAGAAAGCTGAACAGTTCAAGGACGTCGTGAAAATTGGACGAACGCATCTTCAAGACGCTACCCCGTTGACTGTTGGTCAAGAGATGTCGGGGTGGGCGAATCTGCTTGAGAGGGACATAGAAAGACTGCAGTTTTCGATGCCGGGGCTACTGGACCTGGCAATCGGTGGAACCGCCGTTGGCACAGGCCTGAATTCCCATCCCGAATTCGGGGAACGAGCTGCGCAAAAGATCGCCGATATCACGGGTCTGCCATTTCGTTCGCACCCGAACAAGTTTGCTGCCCTTTCGGCCCACGATGAGATTGTGTTTGCCAGCGGGGCCCTAAAAACATTGGCAGCATCACTGATGAAGATAGCAAACGACATCCGTTGGCTCGCGTCTGGACCGCGATCCGGATTGGGCGAATTGATCTTGCCCGAAAATGAGCCAGGTTCGTCAATCATGCCTGGGAAAGTAAACCCAACCCAGAGTGAAGCTGTAACAATGGTGGCTGTCCAAGTCTTTGGAAATGACACGGCGATTACTGTTGCGGGATCGCAGGGTAACTTTCAGTTGAATGTTTTCAAGCCGGTGATGATTCATAACCTGCTGCATTCGATCCGTTTGTTGAAGGATGCTTGCCATGGCTTCGTCGACTACTGCATCAGCGGTATTGAGATCAATCGCGAGCAGATTGAAGAGCATGTGCGAAGGTCGCTGATGTTGGTTACAGCTCTGAATCCACATATCGGCTATGACAAGGCAGCACAGATCGCAAAGCATGCGCACAAGCAATGTATTAGCTTAAGAGAGGCAGCCGTCGAGCTGGGCTTTCTAACCGGCGAGGAGTTTGACCAGTACGTAAAGCCCGAAGAGATGACGCATCCGTAGTGAGTCGGCGGAGTTTGCAGAGGTAGCCAGTTGCCTGATCGCAACGAGCGAGTAAAACAGAATGTTCCGGGCAAATACTACGTTGACTCTTCGTGTATCGACTGCGACGTTTGTCGGGACACTGCCCCGGAGAATTTTTGTCGTTCCGATGAAGACAACTATTCGTTTGTGTACAAACAGCCAGGGAACGAAGAAGAAAAATCGGCCTGCGAAGAAGCGCTAACTTGCTGCCCGGTCGAAGCTATAGGAAACGACGGTGAAGATGGGATTTCGGATAGATAGCTGCGGGTTGAGACGTTTAGACCTCAATCTTTATCCATCCATCCTCCACAAACACACGGTAGACCTCAAGATCCTCGCTCGCCGTTGGACAACGTCCGTTGTTTTCCGTGCTCGGGAACCTTAGTATTGAATGATTGCATTGTCTGAATCGTAACAAAACAGTGAGTGCGGGGCCAAAGGAGCAAGAAATGGCTCCACCCTCCGTTCTGTGGATGCAGCGCAAATCTCCACTCTCCTGGCGCTGATTAAAATTGAGAGATAGGGGATAAACGGAGAACGATATGAACAAAACACGTTTCAGAGTTGTTGTGGCACTCGCGCTGCTCGCATTCATTGCCATGCCGGTTCTGGCGAAGGAAATTACCGTCCGAGGCCGACTACAAAAGACCGTTGAGGCTGGTGGCTGGCTCATAGTGACTGACAAGGAGAAGTACCTGATCCTAAATGCCAAGGATTTTCAGAATGAAAGCTGGTTTCGAGAGAGAACCGACGTTGAAGCGGTCGGCGAGACAAAGACTGACGTAATGACAACTTATATGGAAGGTACGCCATTTGAAGTCCGTACCCTCCGTGCTGTCGAGCAGGGCGGAACGGCTGTAGCAACCGGGGCGAAAACTGGAACGAAAGTAATGGTAAGTGGCGATTCCATTGTTCAGGCACAGCCGGACACGGCAGTGATTATGTTGTCAGTGGTAACACAGGCGCGGCGAGCACTGGATGCGCAACAGGAGAATGCAACGCGCAGCGACGCAGTGGTTCGGGCCTTAAAGAATGCCGTAGGCGCCGGTGCAGAGGTAAAGACAAGCGGCTACAGTCTACAACCACAGCGCGTTTACAAAGAGAACATGCCTCCGACAATAACGGGCTATGAAGCTCGTAATAGCGTGATTGTAACTCTCAGCGATCTGTCGAGGGTGGGCCCAGTGATTGACGCGGCCGCTCAGGTTGGCGCAAACGATATTTCCGGGATCTCCTTTACGTTGCGGCAGGATCGTCCGGCGCGAGATGAAGCGTTACGGCAGGCAACCAGGGAGGCGCTCAGCAAGGCACAGGTGATTGCGACGGCTCTGGGGGGACGAATCGTTCGGATTGTCGAAGTCCAAGAGGAAGGGACGGTACGTCCACTGCCTAAATACGAGGCGGACGTGCAAAGCCTACGTATGGCTGCACCTGCAACTCCAATAGAAGTCGGGACCCTCGACGTCACTTCACGCGTGCAGCTTGTGGCCGAAGTTGAGGTTGGCTAAGTCTTTTAACAGGTGTGTCAGTACTCCCAGCTTTAAACTGGTGGGTACTGACACCCCGCATATGGTGGACGTCCTGCGAAAGATGGGTGATAAGCAAGTACGCCGTATCCCAGTTGTATCGGAAAACGGAAGTCTACGAGGGATGATCTCTTTGGGCGACATCGCGCTTGAAACAGACGCGGACCGTGAATTGGCTGACGCTCTGGAGGACATCTCGAAGAAGTCCGGCTTCTGGGGACGGATCTTCAGTTAAGTCAGAAGGGAACAGACAGGGTGAACTGGAAAATGAACGGTTAGGTGAATTGTTCGTGGTCTCTGTTAGTGGTTGGTGGTTCGGTGGTTAGTGGTTGGTGGTTCGACCACGAACAACAGGCCCACTGCGCCTAACCCTATATCCTGTTCACCCTGTCTACTTACAGTTTAGCTTTTCGCCCTTTTTGTCCTATTCTCTTGGCATGCCAAATCCGAATCGGGAGCTTGCGGCACTGACGTTTGGCCGCGCCGTGAAACCCTCGGGCCGCTTGTGGAACCCGGCGGCTGACGTTTATCGAAGCAAAGAGGGCTGGATCATTAAGGTAGATCTCGCAGGCGTTTGTGCGGACGACGTCGAGATTGCCATTCACGAATCTCAGCTGCGCATTCGCGGTTGCCGGCGAGACACCTTTTACAAGGAGGGTCTTGTATACCAACAAATGGAGATTACTTATAGCCGGTTTGAAAAGATCATTCAGTTTCCATGTGTGATGGAGAGTGCCTCACTGGAACATCATTACAATGACGGTCTGTTGATCATCAACCTGCGTTGCGAATAAACGCTTAAGAGAGCCTAATGTCTGAACCACCAAACAAGATCGAATCTCCTGCTGCCGAGAATGAGTCTCCTGCTGTCGAGAGTATCGTTGCGCAAAAGGCCGAAAGTGAGCCTTTCGAGATTGCAGTCCTGGCGTTGCAAAACACGACGCTGTTCCCGGAAACCGTCGTGCCGTTAGCGGTGGGCCGGCCGCGATCGGTTGCCGCTGTTGAGGCTGCCCTTACGACGCCCGAAAAATTACTTGCCTGCATAACCGTTAAGCCAAGCTTCACCTCAGGTTCAGGCGATGCGCGGGGCGCCGACCTTTATGAGGCTGGCACGTTGGTCATGATCAAGCGCATGGAACGCGTCGAAGAAACGATGCATATCATTGCGCAGGGAACCGAACGGATCAGGGTGATCGAGTGGAAACAGGAGGAACCCTACCTTCGCGCGCTAGTCCAGATCCTGCCTGATGTAAAAGTAGTCGATGCGGAAGAGGTGGAAGCCACCAAACGGAATATGCAGTCGATGATTCAGCAGGCATTGGCACTTCTGCCGGGCGTTCCGCCGGAGATTCGTGTCGCCATCCTGGGTTCAGTAGAACCCGTGCGGCTCGCCTACTTTCTGGGCTCGATTCTGAACCTCGGGGTCGAGCAAGAGCAGAAGATGCTCGAAGCTGATACTGCGGACGAGTTGCTTCGTTTGGGCCATAGCTATCTTGCACGAGAACTGGAGATCATTCAACTACGGTCTAAGATCGCCACTGAGGCCCAAACCGAAATGGACAAGGCGCAGAGGGATTACATCCTGCGCCAGCAGATGAAGGCCATTCAAAAAGAGCTCGGTGAAGACGAAACGGGCGAGTTGGCAGAGGCCGCACAACTGAGGGAACGGCTCGAGCAAACGGATCTGCCGGATGAGGTACGAACAGAGGCTGAGCGAGAGCTTCGACGGCTGGAAAAACTGCCGGCGGCAGCACCTGACTATCATGTCATTCGCACGTACCTCGACTACGTGCTTGAGTTGCCGTGGCGCAAGTCCTCCGAGGACAAACTCGACCTAAGCGAGGCGCGACGCATACTGGATGAGGATCACTACGGGCTGGAGGATGTTAAAGAGCGAATCCTCGAGTTTCTCGCCGTTATCAAACTGCGCCCCGACACCAAGAGTCCTATCTTGTGCTTCGTTGGACCACCGGGCGTCGGAAAGACTTCGCTGGGTCGCTCAATCGCACGGGCGCTTGGACGCCAGTTTGAACGCCTGTCGCTGGGAGGGGTACGCGACGAAGCTGAACTACGGGGACACCGGCGCACGTACATCGGTTCTATGCCTGGACGCATCGTCCAATCAATTCGGCGTGCAGGGGTGAACAATCCGGTGATGATGCTGGACGAGATCGACAAGCTAGGCGCGGATTATCGAGGGGATCCTGCGGCCGCGCTTTTGGAGATACTCGATCCGCAGCAGAACAATACGTTCCGCGACCACTATCTAGATCTGCCCTTCGATCTGTCGCGGGTCTTCTTTATCACGACGGCAAATCAGCTTGGCCCAATCCCACCGCCCCTTCGTGACCGCATGGAGGTGATCGCGCTCGCCGGCTATAGCGATCGAGAGAAGTTGGAGATTGCCAAACGCTATCTTGTTCCGCGACAGATTCTCGAGAATGGCCTCGTACCAAACCAACTGCAGATTGATGACTCGGCGATCGAGCAGATCGCCTCACGCTACACGCGCGAGGCTGGCGTACGGCAGCTCGAACGAAACATCGGTCGTGTTGCGCGCAAGGTTGCGTTAAAGATCGCACAAGGCGAAGCCGAGGCGGTGAATGTCGCTGGGGATAAGGTGGTCGAATATCTTGGTCCGCCTCGGTTCTATCCTGAGCAGGCACGGAAAGAGAACCCTGCTGGCGTGGCTACAGGAATGGCCTGGACCGAAATGGGCGGTGAGGTACTCTTTATCGAAGCCACTCTGCTGCCCGGGGGTCGCGGATTGACGATTACGGGCCAGTTGGGGGCGGTGATGCAGGAATCGGCACGCGCTGCCCAATCTTATCTTTGGTCTCACGCCTCGGAGTTTGGGATAGTCCCCGACATGTTCAGTGGCTATGGTGTCCATCTTCACGTGCCGGCGGGCGCCATCCCAAAGGATGGGCCAAGTGCAGGCGTCACGATCACCGCGGCACTGGCATCACTCTACACCGGTCGTCGAGTCAGATCGGATACGGCGATGACGGGTGAAATCACATTATCGGGACTGGTGTTTCCGGTGGGCGGAATCAAAGAAAAGGTGTTGGCAGCGCACCGTGCCGGTATTCGCCGGGTAATCATGCCAGCGCGTAATGAAGCGGATGTGGAGGATGTACCCGAAGACGTTCGCAGCGAACTGAAGTTAATATTCGTGAACCGGATCAATGAAGTGATTGAAGCTGCCCTGGAGGTATTGGTCGCAAATCCACCACCTCCGTTACCTCATCCTTTAAGTAGAGACGACGGGGCACGTCAACCGGAAGGTGAACCCATCGCCGTTTCGCCCATCCTGCAGCAATCTTAGCTTTGGAGTGCGGCGGCAAGGAGCGCAGCGACGCGACGCGGCCTTTCTTGGGTGTTCCAAACAATCAAAGCGAAAGCGGCGTGGCTCACTCGGGCTCCTTGCCGCCGCACTCCAAAGGCTTCTGCAGTACCGCAACCATGAATTGCCCCAGGGTTGGTCCGAAGTGAAAATCCTGCTTCAATTTTGAGAACGAGAAACCTCCAAGCCTTTTTTCTGTGATAATTCGTTCGTAACGTGCCTCGAACTCCTCTTTTGATATGGCCGCATATGGCAACAAGGCACCAAACTTCTCCAGTGCATGATTAAGACAAAGGATGTGCTCCTCCTGTCCATCCAGAAACTCTACTTCATCGTTAATTGAAAGAAACTCTTTTAAACTCAAGACCCGAGCAGTAAACCCCACCGTCTCCGCACAACGAAGTACATGCCCGAAATGGATCGAATACTCCGCGTGGTTTAAGTGATACGAACGAACCGGAAATCGATCCACACCCCCGTATTCACTCATGATGATCGTGCCGCCTGGGGAAAGATGCCGGAAGGCCCGCTCGACAAACTCGAACACTCCCTTGTTGATGGGAAACTGGTCCGGATCACCAGACTTCGAAAGGGAATACTTCTGTGTGTCTTCTGCACCGGTTCCGCTGAACGAGTTTTCCCCCAAGCGCTGGACCTCAGCAACTGGAAAATCTGCGATCACCTCGTTCGCAATGATTAGGTCAAAGCGATGCTCAGAAAGGTTCAGCTGCGTTGCATCCTGGAGAAAGTGTCGCTCGCGTGTGAGGCGCCCGCCAATTACATCGGTCTGTTTATTGAACAATACAGGCGACAACTCCAACAGGTGATAGATAATCTCAATTCCGCCGTGGGCTTGTTCTGCACGATCGAGAAAAGATCCCCCGAAGGAGCCGGTTCCACCTCCCACTTCCAGCATCTGCAGCGGCCGGTTGGACGTTGTGTTCGGAGTTACCTCCTGCCTGAGCGTCGCATCACAGAATCGAGCGCCGTAGTTCAGACCTCCAAAAGCCGCTGAAGGATTTCGAAACGCGTGGTTAACTGTGGCCTCTATCCAATCGAACTCCCTTTCAGCGTCCGCAATCTGTTGTTGATGAAATTCGAGCACTCCCTCTGGATCTTGAATGTCACGATGGGGCTCACCTTCTGTTGAAACCATCAAATTTCGCGGCACTGTATTGAATGGTAGGAAGGGTTCGTCCAACGCGGAGCCGGGCGGTGCCAGCTTTATCAACTGCATATCCGGCGCAACGAGGTGATTGACCGTCTCTGGAAACAGCTCCTGGCTCAGGTTTGCAGAAAGAAGCGTTCGGATCTCTCGAAAACTCTTGCTCCCATCGGCCAGCAAGAGGAGCTTTGTCGCTACTTCCGAGAGTTCCTCTTCGATGATCACGGGAGTCTCAGTGCGGGACGGCGAAAACACGCGCTGAGAGAGAGGGATCCTGATGGTGGTAATAGTTCCTGTGCTGGTGCGGTAAAAGACGGCAGGGTTCTGTTTTGGACGGACTACCAGGTAATCCTCAAAAACGGCAAAGGCATCGTGATCCGGAGGCACGAGCAGTTGATGATCGATGAGTTCGAACAGCTCCGTGCCTTTGCGTCGCTGGAGCTCTTCATCATCGCAAACCAGTTCGCGCCCGGCTTGCATTTTTTCTAACAGCGATCTCAGCTCGAGTGAAATGGTGAAACTCACGCCCGTGAGTTGATGAAAAATACCGTACTGCACTGTGTGAGGGAACAATCGATTCTCAAGGTAAGTAGCGTACGGAGTTAATCGAAAAGTGGGCATTATTCACTGAGAAGCTCGTAAGAAGTTCAAAGGGCGGGAGTGTTTCGTTCCCGCCCTGCTTAATTGGTGTTGAATTCGCTTGAATTAGGCCACTACGCACATACGTTGTCGTTACAAAAGCCTGAGCAACAGGTAGCTCCACTGCTGCAGGGATCACCGGTCTTACCACAAGAGGCCGCTTGAGAAGCTGTCGGAGCGACAATCGACGCAACAACCGGAATTGCTACCATGGCAGCAACACCAAGAGTGCGCGCAAGCTCGCGCCGGTTCATTCCCGCCCGCACATTTGTCGGTACAACGATGTTCTCCTCCAGCAGCCGATCTTTACTAAACTGCGAGAGGGCGAACCAGACGGCGCGTTCATCAACCGGAACGTTAAGCTCGTAAGTCACGGCTCGGCTTATCTCGCGGATTGGAGTCTTACCGTCGCAATGTGCCCAGATTCGAGAAGCAGATTGATTAAGACAGTAAGCCTTGTCACGCTCCTGATCGTAAATCAGTAATTCCTCGCCCACTTGCCTCGTGATTAGTCGCTCCTTGCGTACTTGAGGAAATTTGTTCATGTCTGGCCGCTCCAGTGTTCGCGGTTTTCGGTGATCCGAGCTTCCGTTAACCTCTCGCTAGATGAAAACGACAAGCTAAAGCTTATCGAACATAAGTCACTGTCCACACTCCCGGTCCGTGCGGTTAATGATCGAACCAAACCGTTCCTGGTATTCAGCAGAGGTGATAAATGCACATACCAATCCGAGATAGTTATTGGGTTCGCGATTGTTCAGGATATTTAACCAGAACTCGTAGCCACCCAAATCAGGATCACGCCGGAGATATCCGAAGTATTCCGTCAACACGAATGCGCTATTGTACTCCGCCTGTCTAAAGACAGCGTTCTCGGTGAGATCACGCAATACGAAACTCCGACTTTGGGTGAGCGTTGATCCTGCTCCATACCGTGCAATAAGCGCTGACCGCTGACTGGTTAAATCGACACCGGACGCATTCTGCACCTGCTGCAGCAACGCATCGACAAACGATGCTGCATCAGTTGCCGCTTGATATTTGGTGACAAACTCTGGGCGGCTGACAAAGCCTTCAGCGAAGGCCTGTTTGGTTCCGTCCAAATTCGGTCCCACCACGATCTGCGTGCGATCCACGGAGTACTCTGAATAGAGCGGGTGACGTCCCAATGGGCCCTTATATAACCCATAGACAAACGCGCCGGTCAGTTGGAACTCCTGCTCGATGAAGAACGCGGCGGCTACCTGCCTGCGGCGGGCAGCGACGCAATCGGCATTCGCCCCACATTCGAGAATGCGATCACTCCAGTAGTTGAACCCACCTTCATCCGGCTCACGTCCAAGCAGGTCCACGTATTGTTGCCGCACGAAGTACTCGGCGGTTTCAAGCGGGTTAACGGATTCCTGGACGGCGCTTCCTGAGAACACAGCTTCGGTATTTTCTCCCAGCTGATTGAAGGAGCGGGCGGATGGGCTGAATGTAAAGTTGGCTCGCGACGGAGTGACCGTGTAGAAGCCCGTCGTTTCAACATTATCGAAACGATAGTTTCCGTTTGCATCAGTAATGGTCTTGCGCGTCTGCGTACCGCTCAACCTGACGACAGCACCTTCGATCGGGGTGCCGTCACTGGTGGTAAGGCGACCTGTGACTAGCCCATTTGCGGCGGTCGGAATCGTCTCGCCCACAGTCCAATCTGAGAAGAAGCTCACGCCATCGATCTTGGCGGTATTGGCGTCAATATCAACGCAAGGGTTGGCGGGACAGGCATTGTTGAACGTGGCAACTGTTCCACCATTCACCCGAATGATCCTGTAGATGGATTCGTTACCTACCACATCCGCTTGTAAATAGTTGAAGGTCAAATCCGCCGTCAGGGTTCCAGCGGAAGTTAGTGTCCAATACTCCTGGAGGAAATTAGTTCCGACTAGATTAGGTTGCTGTCCCGCAACACTGCGCACGGTCAGGTCGCCGCCGCCGGCCGCGTTCGCAACACTGACCGGGGTGTAATCATTCGCACCGGATTTCCCGACATCGAAAGTAAAGCTGGCCGGAACCTGGCTCTTTTCGAGACCACCAAAAACGTGACCCGCTGCTCTGCTGACCGAGGCCGAGCTCCGCAATACCAGCGTGTTTGCGTTTGTAGTGATTACCCCACTGGTGAGGGTGAGCACACCGCTGATGTCGAGAGTTGCGCCAAGGACGATCCCGCTAGCACGATTGAGAGTCAGGTTGTTCAACCCGCCAGTGACCCCTGGAAGCGTAGTGCTTGCACCCATGCCGCCTATTGTGATGTTTGAAGTTCCTCCACCTACGAGACTGCCGGTGCCGACGGTGATAGCGCCATTGATGCCCAGCGTAGTTGCACCGATCGAAAGTGGCCCGTTTGTTAGGTTCAGATTAATAAGATCCAGACTGGTTCCCAAAGTTAACCCATTTGCACGATTAAGGGTCAGCGTGTTCAAGCCATTCTGCACGGCAGGCAGCGTAATACCAGCGCCCATTCCGCCCACGGAAATATTGGAAGTTGCTCCACCTACGAGGCTACCCGCACCTACAGTAATGTCGCCATTGATACTGAGCGTGTTTCCACCTATTGATAGTGCCCCATTGGTAAGCGCCAGGGTTCCACCCGAAGTGATGGATGCGCCAAGATTAACGCCATTTGCATTGTCAATCGTCAGATTGTGGAACACCGTAGGTTGTGAGCCACCAATGGTCTGCAGAGCACCACCATTAAACAGGACCGTGCCGGTGTTCGCGTTGAAGGTACCGTTGTTGGTCCAGTTGCCGCTCACATTGATGGTGGTGGCATTAGTTCCGGCCAGCGTCGCGCCGCTATCAATCTGCACGTTGTTGTAGGTGCTGCTGCTGGTGAAGGTGCCCGCCTGTACCCGCAGCAATGTCTGCACGATCAGACCGGCAAATCCGGTTACTCCGGCTGCGTTATTTAGCGTCAGATTGTTGTACGTCGTGAAGGTCGCGGGCATGACCTGGGCACTGGTTCCGTTGTAGGCGACTGTGCTGCCGGTAATGGTGTAGACGTTGGTCCCGGGAGTGAATACCCCGGCTATACCGATCGTGCCGGTGTTTGCCAGGGTGCGCGCGCCGGTACTGCTGCTGGTCAGGTTATTGAAGTTGAACGCCGGAATCGTCTGTGCGCCACTGCCGTTGAAGTTGATGGTGCTACCGGTAATCGTATAGACGTTTGTGCCCGGCGTGAAGATTTCAGCAATGCCGATGGTGCCGCTGTTTGCCAGGGTCCTGGCGCCAGTACTACTGCTGGTCAGGTTGTTATAGTTGAAGGCCGGAATGGTTTGAACACCCGAACCATTAAAGTTGATAGTGCTACCGGTAATTGTGTAAGCGTTAGTTCCTGGCGTGAATACTCCTGCGATCCCTACGGTCCCGCCGTTCGGAAGCGTTCGACCTCCAACATTACTGCTCGTCAGGTTATTGTAATTGAATGCGGGGATCGACTGCGCTCCTGCGCCATTGAAGTTAATGGTGCTACCGGTGATCGTGTAGGTGTTGCCGCCCGGTGTGAATACCGCAGCAATACCGATCGTGCCGGCATTCGCCAGCGTGCGAGCGCCGACGTTGCTGCTGGTGAGGTTGTTGTAATTGAACGCCGCAATGTTCTGCGCACCCGCACCGTTATAGTCAACGGTGTTATTTGTTATGACATAAGCGCCCCCAGCGAACGTGGCAGTGGGGCTGAACGCGGCCGCAATTCCGATAGTTCCACCATTTACCAGCGTTATGTTGTTGGCGCCGCGCGCTCCGCTGGTGGTCAGATTGTTGTAGTTAAAGGCGGGTATTGTTTGTGCACCCGTACCGTTAAAGTCAATGGTGCTATTGGTAATTGTGTGCCCGACGGCCGTGCCAGGAGTGAAAATTCCTGCAATCCCGATAGTTCCGGTATTGGCAAGGACTTTGTTGAAGTTACTGAAAGTAAGATTGCCGTAGTTGAAGGCGCGCACGGCTTGACCGTCAGAGGCTTGCGCGTAGTTTACAGTGCCGGTTGCGCTGCTAGTAATGCTGCCGGAATCGACGAACGTGCCGTTGTTGATAATCAACGTCTGTGTATTCACACCCAAAGCGCCCGTCATTAGCGTCAAGAGGCCGTTGACCGTGGATACCCCGGCGGCGAGATTCACGCCGGACGCATTGGTGATCTTTAATGGTCCATAAGTAATTGCACTCAACACTTGAGCTGCCGCTCCAATGTAGTCCACCGTCAAATTAGTCAGAGTCCTGTTAAGCGTGTATTGATTTATGAAACCTGCCGTAGCCGCCGTCCGCGTAACTCGAGCCGTGCCCGTGCCGGTCATTGTTCCCATTCCGCTGATGATTGTCCCCGCCAAAGGCGCGAGAGTCGCATTGGCGCCGTTAACGTTAAGCGTGCCATTAACCACGATGCTGTTGTTGATCGTCAGCGGCTGATTGATGTTGGAGTTCGTCAGGTTGTTGAAGGTAATGCTGACGCTGTTATTGATGGTCTGGGCGGCGGTGCCGTTGAAGTTGAATAAACCCGTTCCGGCATTGAACGTTCCTGACTGAAACTGAAAGTTACCACTAACGTTGGTAGTGCTGTTATTAGCTGTGAAACTTCCGGTACCAATAATTATGAGATTATTCGGAGACATGGTGCTGTCAGGTAGATTCTCCCACACACCGCTAGTGGTTATCTCCAAATCACCACCTATCGTCGTATTCGTGCCCGAGAGAAAGACGTCGCTGGCAGTGGAAATACTACTTCCCGCTACGGTCGCGGTGTTGTTAGTAAAGGTGATGCTTGGGCTCGTGCCATTTAAAGTCAGGCTCCCACCAGCAACCTGGATCCCGCCACCTCGATTTGCTGCAGTGTTAGACGTGAACGCCGTTGTCGCAACTGTCGTAGTGATGCTCTCGACGATGATGGCGCCACCGCTCGCGGTCCCTGTTGCCAAGTTGCTTGTAAAAGTAGTACTCGAAATGGACACAGAGCCTGTTCCGAGATTGTGAGTATACAGGTCAGCTCCGCCACCACCGGCTGTTAGCGACGCGGCCGTGTTATTGGTGAAAGACGATGTAGTTTGAATGGTTAGAGTTCCCGCAGAGGGAGTTCGCCCCAGAGGATCACCGGGTGAGTACGCGACACCCCCGCCACTCGAGCTGCTGGAATTGCCGCAATTTGTTGCAGCTTGGCTGGGACAGCCGGCAACCGTTACAGCGCCACCAATCACTGTGTTTGTGATTGTTACGCTACCGCCCTGGTTCGAGATTCCGCCGCCGCCCGTTGTGCCATCCCCGCTGGCGCGATTGTTTGCGATAACACAATTGGTGATCGTCGTAATATTGTCTTTCGACCCGGAGAGCATCGCTCCACCGCCAGCTGTGTTAGCGCCTCCGGTATCTCTTCCGCCGGCGATGGTTACGCCAGAGATAGCCCAATCGAAATTTAAGTCGGCTAAGGGATTTGGTTCAAGCGTACGGTCGTTAGCAGTGCTCTGGACAATAAAGGTGCTCCCAGATCCTGCTCCAGTGACCGTAATTGCATCGCGGGTGAAATCAACGTCACCAATCGCCGTATTTCCGGAAAATCCTTCGCCTGCTCCTGAACTGTTCGTGTTCCCGATTATGGTTAACGTGTAAGTCCCGGCAGGCACGTTAATTGTGTGTGGGCCAACGGCCGCGTTGGCCGCGATCACAGCCTCGCGGAACGAGCAACTGCCATCGCAGGCTCCGGGAGCCGGATCCGTAGTTATCGTTACGTTAAATACCGCTGCCGGAGCATTCGGAATGATTGTGGGAGACGCCTGATCGGATGTCAGCACCACAATGTCGCGATGTCCGTTAAGCTTTTTCGTGAAGGGCAATGCAGCGACCGGCCCGTCCGTTACGTCCAGACTCGCGGTCGAAAGTTCTCCTGCACTGACGGCGGCATCTGCGCTTAGTGATGCCTCCTTCGTGCTTACCTCACGAACAATGCGCAGGCTGCTATTTTCATTGTCCAACACCAAAAGCGGATTGGTCTCTCCCGAAGAGATCTTTCCATGCACCAACAACCCCTGGCTCGCCGCATTCGTAGACACTCTTGCATTTAGAGGCAGACTGTTCTTTTCGGTCCAGCCTGGAGCTCCACCCGGCGTCCAACTCGCCGCCTTTTCCACGTCCTCGTTCTTACGTGTTAGCTGCCCTCTCATCGCAGCGCGCGCAGACATCTCCGCCGCGTTAAAGCTGCGTTTGTCAATGCCACCTAACTCAAGCAGATGCACGGTTCCATCATCGGAAAGTGCCGCGATCTCTCTTGCTCCGCGCCGGTCCCAGATGAAGTTATCGACAGCGATGCTTCGAGCCGTGAAAGAAAGTGCAATGCGTTCGATCCGCGAAGACACGTCCACACTCGTCTTTCTTCCCCAGCCATGAACGATCGCAATCTCGCTTCCTGCCGCTACGCCGAGATCCATGAAAGGATCGTTATCGAGTTCGCCGAATTCGACAGCCGTCGCTTCAGTATTCAACGCGTAACGAAGCGGCTCGCCAGCAATACCGCCTGCTGCTCCGTCGAAAATCAGTACTTCCGGACCCGCTGGTCCAGTAACACCGACGGCAACATCATTGCGCCCATCGGCCGCACGGAACTCGCCCACCGTGAGTGCGGTAACCACGCCTGGCAGTGGAACGACTTCGGCTTCGCTCACAAAGTCCTGAACATCACCCTTCAACAAATAGAGACTGGAACCGCGAGCTGCAAACAGTAAATCTCTTCGACCGTCCTCATTAAAGTCGCCGATCTGCAGGAACTCAGGAGCAACCGGCACCTGTTGCACTTCAACATTTGGTAACAGCGAGTCAGGGTTATAGCCCTGGTGCATTCTCGCGAATACGGAATCATCTTTCGGCGCGAATGCATCGGTGTTACCTCTTTGAATCGTAATGATCCCCATGTTTCCGTATGCATAGCCCGCTACCAGATCTGGAGCCGCATCGCCGTTCAAATCTGCAGCAGCCAGTGACCGCGGCTGGGCGCCGCCGTTCTGCATTGCTTCAACGAGACTAGAGTGTCCCTGGTATTGAACCTGCATCTTTCGACCATCCTGCAGATTCAGATAAGGCTGTCCGCGGCCTGCTGCCCGTACTGTCACCTCAGCTTCGGAAACTTTTGAATCGACACGCTCATATAGCGCTACTGGTATTGTCGCGATCAGCAGGATAGCGATAGCCCACTTGACGGTCTGTTTCAGATTGATTGGAAGTGAAAGAGATTTCAGCTGGCAGGCACGTCGGTTAACGCAACGCATGATGTCGAGATCTCCTGATTCAAAGAAGGCCTTTTGGAGGTCATTCCGAAAGCACTAGTGTGGCTTTGAGGAATTGGCGGGTGATTCACGCCGAGGACAAAGCAAACGGTTCGCGCACACTTTAGTGGGCTTCGCGCTTCCGGTCAATAGTATTCGCCCAACTAAACTTCCGCTAATTCAGCCGTTCGGACGCAAATGATTAAGCGTTACCGGGGAGAAGGTGTAACCAACAGTGACAACCTCGCTCTTGGTAAACCTCTTGCGAGTTGGTCAATAGCCGCAGTCAGGGGCTGCCTCATTCGTGATGGTCCATGACGAATTTTCAGTACAACTCGTGACCTGATAGATGAAGCAGCCCTGCCCATCTTCGGCTATAACCTTAACTTCCGAGCCTGAACATGACACGTTGCTGAGAGTCGCGGAACCGCCTGGTGCGATAGTGGCGCCGTTGAGCTGGTCTGAACTCCAATTATCCTGATTAGGCGGTGACAAATACACGTGACGAATCTCTCGGCTGGAGTTATTTACGATGGTAATAACGACCACCGGAGCAGATGCGCCCAGAAGCAATGGAGCGCAGGTGAAGACCCCAGCGATCATCCCAATTACCACGAATCGACTCACCGCACTTTTTTGCCGTGTCATCTCGTCCCCTTTCTCTCTGTAAGGAAGTTGCTTTTCGCCGCCCATCAGTTATGGGCAACCGCTCGTAACCGTATAGCCGCCCGCCGGGCCGTCATTTACAGCAACGGCGCCGTTTTGGTCCTTCGGAACCGAAACTGTTGCAGTGACGGTTGTGGTATTGCCGGCTGAATCGGTTACCTTGAAGGTGATCGTATAAACCCTTCCATTCAAGTTCCCGTCGCGTTCAGCACGTAGCTGTACAGACTTACAATTTTCGGCAATCACAATGTCGTCCACGGTGTTCCCATCAGCTCCAGGACCATTTTCTGCCTCATCACTGCTAACGCTGGCGATGACAACACTGTCGAGCAGATCCCCATCGCAATTTGAGGTCGCGCTGGCAATGAAATCCGTAACGTTGAAGCTGAGATAATTGTGGTTTGGCGGCCATACAACGACGTTTTCCGTGCCAACCGTAACAACTGGAGCCAAGCATGTAGTAAGCGTTGCAGCGTTACTAGTGGCCATGCCGCAATCATTCGTAAACACAGCTCGGTACTGATTACCGTTCTGGGAGGGGTCAGCTGCGAACATTAGGGTAGTGCTCATAGCGCCCGGTATGTCGACGAAATTCGCCCCGCCATCAGTGCTCACCTGCCACTGAACGGATGGAGCCGGACTACCGTCAGCCATCGATGTGAAGGTCACATTCCCACTGTCGATAGTTTGCGACTGCGGGTGAACCGTCACAACAGGAGCGGTCTGAACTGTTAACGTAGCAACTTGAGTAGCAACGCCACATTCTCCGGTTACTGTGACCTCGACAAGATGATCACCGGCAGTGAATCCGGTTGTGTCGATGTTGACACTGCTGTTCGTCGCCCCTGAGATCTCATTTCCATCCAGCTTCCACTCGTATGTAAATGGTCCCACACCAGAGGCCGTGGTGCTGAAGTTAACTGTTGCTCCCGCACACACGGTCTGATCGGTTGGATCCGTTGTCGAGGTAGTTACGATTGAAATGGAGGCAGTAACAGTCTCACTGTCCGCGACCACATCAACCATCGCCGTGCCCGGACCAGACGTTGCGGTAAAAGTAGCGGTTGCTTCGCCGTTAATGAAGTTGGTAGGACTCGTTACAGCGCCTAGAGCAGGCGTTGAATTGACGAATGACGCGGGAAACTCAGGCAACCCGTTCAGTTCATTGGTCAAGTCGTCCCCCTCGTTTCGCTGACGGATATCGGCGGTCAACGTGGATATCCCATCCGCGCAAATTTCAGACGGAGAGGCAGAGTGTCTCAGCTGGAGCCAGGTTCTTGGTGAAAGCGTAGAGCTTGAGTCGCGAAAATCATTGACGCCTGGCCCGCTGTTGCGACCCCACCAATTGTCCTCAGCGGTTATGCTGCTACCCGAGGCGCGAAACAGTGTCAGTCCATTTATTGGGTTCGAAACGGTATTCCCCACCAGCCGGGAAAAAGCCACCGTAGTGTTTCCGCTTGAGTAGATTGCACCGCCTCGATTGCCAGCCGTGTTCGTCGACAACGAACTGGTGGTGACACTGAGCGGACCACTTTCAACAATGATCGCGCCACCATTGCCGTTCATTGCTTGGTTACCGGAGAACGACGAACTGCTGATGCTATAGGAGCCAGTGGAAGAATTGAAATCGAACAAATCCATGGCGCCACCGCCGGCCGCAGCGGAATTCGCGCTATTGCTACTAAAGGTGCTACCAGTAACCGTTAAGGATCCAACAGAAGGCTGTCTCCCGAGCGGATCGCCTGCCGAATAGCCAACGCCGCCACCACTTGAACTCGTGGAATTATTCGAGAATGTCGAATCGGTAATGGTAAGGCTGCCACCTGTGTGCGAGATTCCACCTCCACCAAAACTCCCCGCGCCGCTTGCAGAGTTACCGGAAATCACGCAGCCCGTAACGTTAACAGTATTGTCTATCGAACCGGAGATGATGCCGCCACCGCCAACCCCGGTCGTCTCCGTTCCGCCAGTGATTGTTACATTTGAAATAGAGAAGTTAAACCCAGCCTCAAGGAAGGGATTAACCTCAATGACCCGATCACCTGCTTGAGTCTGCTGAATGGTGGTGGAACCTGCCCCCACACCAATGATAGCCGTATTGTTGCCAGTGACATCGAGGTCGCCAACAGAATTGTCGCCTGCAAATCCTTCAGCCAACCCTCCCGGGATAGTCAGCATGTAGGTGCCGGCTGGCACATTGATGCTCGTTCCAGGATTCGCATTTGCAAAGGACACTGCGCCACGGAGACTGCAGTCGTTGGCCGCACCCGTGCAGGCTGCCGCTAATGGGTCGTCGTCGGTTCTATCAACAACAATCGACGCAAGGGGCGCTGCCGCCAGCCTCGTTGGAGCGCTACTCGCCTTTGGACCACTGACCTGAATCCGGTGATTATGACGATCAGTAACCGCAACATCATCAGCCGCTGAGTGCGCAGCCTCGGTAATGGCGCTCAAGGCAAAGGCCACGGCTCCAATAATAATCAACGCGGCCGAGAGTCTGCGGACAATCAGCAGTGAAGATTTCGTGGTGCACTGGCGATCCAGAGAGAGATGCATGTCGGGCTCCTTGTCTAGGTGAAGCACGTTGAGAGAAGCTCATCCATCTGAGTGCTGATGCCTCAGAGAAGACTTCAAAAGATTTTCACAACTCCGGTAAAAGGGGGTCTTTCAGACAAAACAATTCAGCTACTACGGCCCTCAACGCCCGTCTCAACGAGGAAGACGTTCCATCAGTTTCCCCCAGATTACCCGGTCAAAGATCGAAACAAGAATCAATCCCGTACGCCATGACTAGGGCCGTGCCGGGAACACCCCCTGAAGAGCAATACAGAAGCTTAGGGTTAAGTAGGGCATCAGGTTGTTGTGCGGGATATTACCCCCCGCCGGAAGGATGTTATTCACGCCCATAACGCCCGTCGGTGGACCGGACGCATATACGTTTAGTGAACCTCGACCCGAGGGAGCCTGTGCCCAAAGGTTGTTCACGGGGGAAAGTGAGTCACCATTTGCAGCCACCGCGCGGCCCACGGTGTGCACGTGAACTGGGATCTCTGAGGCTAGAAGCGTAACGGTTTCGGACCCCGACATTTCTCCGAGGTCACGAAGACTCAGCCCAGGTCCCTGACCGTGATGCATGGGGACGCTTCCCTGCAAGTTGGGCAGGGCAAAATTGCTTTCCCCATCACCACCGTAGGTCGTGCCGAGCAACGAGAACAAAGCTGTGTTCTGACTGAGCGGCAGAATCTGACCGTCGCAGAAGGCCCACCCTTTGGGGGCAAAGTTGAATGGAAAGATTCTGATTTCGGCAACAAACGGATCGGCCATGATATTTCTCCCTTCCTAATTTGGCGACGGGAAAATCCCTTGCAACGCTATGCAGAAATTTAGAGTCAGAAACGGCTGCATGTTCAGATGTGCCTGGCTACCACCTACATTGCTAACCGCCTCTCCCTTCATCGCACCTAACACCACTTGATTGTTCGGATCAGGAGTGCTGTAGACAGCCTTACCGCTGTTTGCCCAATAATTTCCCGTGGGCGAGACCTGATCTGCATTCGCGTTCGCGCCGACGACTGCAGTGTTAGCGGTGAAAGTATGAAAATGTGTGGGGATCTCACTGATAGACAGAGTGTGAGCCTGCTCGCCGGCTCTTTCACCTAAACTGTGGCCGTTCCCAACGTGATTTGGAACCCTTCCCCTTAGATCCGGCAAAGCGAAATTGACTTCTCCGTCTCCACCGTAAGTTGTTCCCAGTAACGAAAAGAGGGCTTGGTTTTGATTGATTGGCAACAACTGGCCATTGCAGAGCGCCCACCCCTTTGGAGCGAAGTTAAAACTGAAGATTCGAATTTCGGATAAGAACGGTTCAGCCATCGCGGGTAACTCCTTCTGGTTTGCTGCAAAAGCTCAATAAAGTCTCCCGGGTTGTAAACCAATTAGATCAGGTTGGACTGGGGAAGATTCCGAAAAGCGAGATGATAAAGCTGATGCAGAGAAACGGCTGCATGTTAGTGTGCGGCTGTGAGCCACCAACTGCGTCAGTCAAGATTGGCGGATTTCCCAATTGCGTGTTCGAAGCTTGAGAGCTGTATTGCAGAACATCTGACGCGGCCCAGAAACCGCCCGCCGGGTTCGAATTTGGTATCCCACCACTTGCAGCGCACAACAAACCGTGAGTGTGAATAGGTATCTGCTGCACCGTCAGCGTTATCTCTTCAGCCCCACCAGTTTCCGCTAGGATAAAACCATTTCCCATGTGAATGGGGACCCGGCCTCGAAGGTCCGGTAGAGCGAAGGTACTTTCACCATCGCCGCCATAGGTCGTTCCGATCAATTGAAACAAAGTTTCGTTCTCGGCTATTGGCAATAACTGCCCTTCACAAAACATCCACCCATTGGGGGCAAAGTTTCCGCCAAACATTCTGATCTCGCCTACATATGGTTGGGCCACTGTCTATTTCCTCCTCAGGGACACGGGACTCTGTGCGCGAGTTTAGACGGTTATCTCAGTCGGGGAACCAGTCTCGTCCGTTCGGTCGCTCAGTTAGCGAATTATGATTGTTTACAGCGTTAAAAAGGCTGAAGCGGATCTGCTGAAGACTTTACCTGCGAGGCTTTCCGGGTAAGCTCTGAATCGCCCGAATCCTGCCAACAGATTTTGTGCGGCGCGGAATATATCCTGAACGCAATCTCAATACAAGGATTTTTTCAAGGATCGGCAATAATCGTGTCTCGGACAACATAGGCCCAACTTTTTTGTTGCAACTTTATTAGAGAAGCAATAGACTGCGCGCCTTCATCACGCTCTGCACGTTCCAGACTTTTGCAAAAGGAGCACGATCAGATGGCTACTTCGCGTCGAGATTTCATCAAAAAAGGTACTATCGTTGCGCTCGCCGCCGGAGTGCCGCTCAGTGTCTCCGCCAAGTCGGCTCGAGAAGCGGGAATTACTACAAAGCCAGCGGCGGCCGGCTATGGGCTTAAGAAATCCCTCTTCGAATCACAACTGAACACCACCTTCTTAATAAAGAAGGGCGCGGCAGAGTTCCCCGTTAGCCTGGTTGCTGTGACTGACCTGCACCGCTACAAAGGGGTTCCGGCTCATAAGGAAGGTTTTACGTTGAGCTTTCGTGCCAAGACCGCCAAAGCCTTAAACCAAGACACCTACATAATTGAACATAAGGAACTGGGGTTGTTTTCGCTCCTGCTGGTACCTGGCATGACCAAAGACAAGAGCGTTCGTCACTACGAAGCGGTTATCAACCATCTGCATCCATAGATCTTCGTCACAACCGGCTGCCTATTCGGCTTTCCGTTCCATCAAGAGATGAAAGCCGTGCTCGCCTATCTGTTTAAACCCTCGTTTTTCGAAGAAACTCAGCGCCGGGTTAAAACTCTCTACGTAAACTCGCAACGGTTTCTTCGCTTCAGAACCCTCGGATTGCAGTCGTGTAATTAACTGGCCGCCGATACCCCTTCCTCTGTACACGGGAAGGATGATGAGATCGATTATCCGGATTTCTTCGTCAAGCCGGGCAACGTAGATGCGACCTGCCATTTCCTCGCCAAGCAAAACGATCTGATGCTGCGCGTGCGGATATGTCTTTCGGTAATGCTCCTGCTGGGCGGTGAATTGTGAAGCGAGAAAGGCACGACGTTGCTCATCGTCCCAGGGGACCATTCCCATCTCGTCACGTCTGGTTGCGGCGTAGACCTCAAGTAAAAACTCAAAATCCTCGGCCTGAACGGATCTAAGGTTAATGCCCGGATTAATGCCGGATAAACTTCGCGGGCTATTGGTTTGCGCAGAGTCCACTTGAGTGTCAATTTATCCGGTTGAAAACTGCTTCGTAGTAATAACCGAGGGCATCCTCGCGGATTGGAACAATGAAAAGCTGGAACTGGCCCAACTGCTGATGTTCCATTTCCCGGGTGCCCTGCCCAAGGAAAAACTCCTTAGGACCGCGAAATACCAGCGAGAACTGTTCCTGGCCCGGCGTGATCGTCGGCTCTGACACTTCTACCAACTCCAGTTCGATGAGTTGTCTTTCGTCTAGTTGCGCTTGAAACTTTGTATTAATACTTTCTGCCAACGCTGAGTATGTTAATGCTGAATTCATAGATTTTTGCTTTGGAATACTTTGGAATACCTCATGATGATAACGGCGACCAAACCATCTCGAGATATGCCCCATCCTCTCCAATCTTCACAAACGCGAGCCTTTCGTAAAGTCGTAGCGCAGCACTAGTCTTCAACACATGCAATTGGACCGGCTTCTGCTTAGCAATAGCTTCCTGCTGAAGTTGTTTGAGTAAAACAGAACCAATACCCATGTTTCGGTGCTCGGGTATCAAAGAAATGTCAACGAGCAGGACGGCGTCATCGGTACGGCGCACCAGCATTCGACCGATTGCCTTTTGATGCAGCAACACGATCTGGTTTTCAGCCTCAGGGTAGCATCGCCTCTGGGCAATAAACTGCATCAGAATGAAAGCTTGCTTCTGCTGTTCGTCCCACCCTAAACCATTCAACTCTTCCAACCGTGTGCTGCCGTACAGGCGTAACAAGAACTCATCATCTGCCGGGGACGCGAGCCTCAAACTCAACCCGTCAATTTGTTCTTGGCTACCCGCGCTTGACGCCATGGCTTTGACGGCTCAGTTAACCTGCGGCAATAGCTTCCAGTTATTGGAAGGTTCTGATGGTACTGTCTTGTGCCTCTCGAGCCAGTCTATTATTAGCTCCCTAATCTCTTCACCAGATCGATAGAGCACCGGCGCGTCCTTGTACATGGTGTAACCACCGCCACCATTCACGCGATAGTTATTCGTGGCTAAGCGGAACTTCTGCTCAGGCTGGACCGGACTACCTTTGAAACGAAGGTTCTGAATACGCTGGCCATGTGGCTTAGAAATGTCCAATTCGTAAGTCACACCTTCGGCAAGATCAAAATTGTAAGCGGGAATCTTCTCGTCAATTAGATCCGCGGGCGCTTTCCCCGGTTCGTAGACACGAAAGTAACGAGCAGAGTGTTCGAGCGCGTCCTTCAATTGTTCTCCAGTCACCTCCAAGACCACTAGCGTGTTCTCGTAGACATAGAGGCCGGCAATATCTCGAACGGTGACTGGCCCCTTTGCGATTCGTGCCTGCGGGTTAAAACTTGCGGCCATTGAAACGTCAGCTTTGCCTACCTCCAATTGTACCTTCTGAATCAGATCAAGTATTGCGGTATCGCGAAAGCGGGCTTCACGCGCAGTTAATTCCGCCGCCGACTCGCCAATTGGACGCGCAAGCCACGATTGCGTCTCACGGTCGTATGGTTCGGCTAGTTTCAACACCATCGGGTCGGGTTCGATTCTGTCGTCGTTTGCCATAGTTCGGGCTGCCCGTGCATAGATGCGCCACTTCCCCTCCATCTGTTCTAGATAGAGGTCAGCGCGTGCCAGATGCCGACCCCAGTGGTTCGCCTGCGTCAGCAGAACTCCGTTGATCGTGACGGAGGGTACTTCACGATGCGTGTGGCCCATGAAAATCACGTCAATTCCCGGGACTCCCCTGGCGATGGCCACTGCCTGGTTCTCATTAGTAACCTGGCTCGGATTAATCTCGCCGGTGCGAAGATCCTCTTCAATGCCCATGTGCATCGCGACTATGACAACATCGGCGCCTTCTTTCTCGCGTAATACCGGTACCCACTTCCGTGCTTCAAGCAGAGGCTCACGGAACTCAAGGCCAGCATAATTGGGAACGTTTTCCCAGTTTGGTATTCCGGGCGTCGTTAATCCGAGTACACCGACACGTACGCCGGCAATCTCCTTCAGCAAGTAAGGTTGGTATCGATTCTTCTCAGTGCCAACTTCGTACGTGTTAGCCGATAACCAGGGAAACTTAGCTTCATTACGCGCCTTTTCAAGCACTTTCAATCCGAAGTTGTACTCGTGGTTGCCCACAGCCATCGCGTCGAACCCTAATGAGCTCATCACCAGCATCATCGGGTCAGGTGGCGTATTGTTTTTCTTGTTGTGGTAGTAGGCGAGTGGCGTGCCCTGGATGGTATCACCGGAATCGATGAGCAGGACATTTGGGTTCTCTTTACGGACGCGTCCAATTAAGGTTGCGATCTTGGCCAGCCCGCGGTTGTCTGCCTTGTTCGTGTAGTAATCGATCGGGTAGATGTTGCCGTGAAGATCCGTAGTGCCAAGAATCGTGATATGGACACGCGAGTTGGCGCTGCCGCCGGTCAATGGCGCGACGGCTAATAGAAGCAGAAGGACAAGAAGGTAAACCGGCCTCCGGTTGACGTGCATGCGCAAAGACTAACTTATCCCTCGATTGACGCCAAATCAACCTAGGTGAAATCGAAGTAGTGTCCTAAATTCATTTTCTCTGTGCGACTCTTTCTCTCCGTGAACTCTGTGGTCATATGAGGTTGTGTGAAAACTATCCGGTACTGGTCTTGATGAACCAACGAAATCCTACACACGGAAGAGATTGTGTCAAAAAAGCTGTTACACGGACCAACAACCAAATCCTACCCACGGCAGTGTGTAGTGTTGTTCAGATCCGACCTACTAGAACGGACACCGCCCCCCTATTTTTTCTTCAACATTCCCGACTCAGCAGCTCCGTCGAAATTGCAGTGGGTGAAGTTGAGGGTTCTGAATGTCACCCATCTTCTGAGTTGGTATTGTTGAAAAAAAGGGGGCGGTGGAACGTCTTCGTAGGCTGGATCTAAAAAGCACTACACACTGCCGTGTGTAGGATCTCGTTGGTCACGAAGTACCGAAAATTCCAGCCAGAGTGGCAAGGCGCTCGCTTTTCTTAATCCTGTGAATCTTGAGAATCCTCTCGAATTTGTTGGTTCACAAATACTTCCGCGGCTATCAATTGATCGGGTCCAATTGTAACCTCATGGATCTTCAGAAAGTTGCCGCGAATGTAATCAAGTTTGTCGCGATTCTCGAAATAGATTCGTCCACGCTGCACGATGACGAACGCGGATCCACTCAAAGCGGCGGGATCAAAATCGGCTGCAGAGATCGTCCTGGACCGTAAATCGGTTCTGTTGAATCTATTCAGGTAGTAGCGCACAACCGCGGGTGTCTCGTTAGCTATGGTCGCACCCGGTGGCGCCGTGTTACAGACGAACTGTATCGCTTCACGTAAGCCATCGTCGTAAAACTCATCATGCGGGAAATAGTACCCAGCCTTTCCCACGCCGATAGCATTAGTGTACAGCGCGTAGTGTGGCCCGCTGGCATATGCGAAAAGGCCCGGCAAGACAAGAAAGATCAATATCGTCCCGAGTAAGACAATCGCGTGGATCTCTTTGAGCCTTGGAAACGTCCTGAGAACAGCTCTGGCGATTTCAACTGCACCGATCGATGCCAACATGTAGAAGAAAGGCATCAGCGACAGGGTATAGCGCAACCACTTCGAACCAGCCAGCGAGTAAGGAACAATCCACAGTATGAGCATTAATAAAACGAACACGTAACTCGGGGTTCGCCAACGGCTGAAGGCTACTACCAGACCAACTAAAAACGCGGCGAGTTCCACCAGCGGGATCTTGATCGCCATAAACAACACATAGAAATATATCGGTGTCCCCCAAAACGGGCTCGCCGACATTTGGTTTCGGTACAACTCACCGGCGAAGAAGTACCCGGTGTGCACAAGTAGCTTTTCCCCCATATATGCAATTAGATAGGTCCAGACCTGCGGTAACAACACTGCGGGATTTGCGATCAGGAACGCGATCGGAATGACAAGGAAAAAGAGGGCCGGAGCCTTGCCGCTTGGGTCGCCTGGCTCGCGTCTACGGATATAAAAGTTGTGATGGTACAACGCGTTCAGACCAAAGTAGTGCGGAAAGTACTTTGAGGCGAGCATCAATCCAAACGAAATTGCACTTAATACATAAAATGGACGTCTGACCTTCGGATCATGAGGAGTGATCTGCTTCGCTCGCACGTAAAAGTAGAATGCTAATAGCATGAAAAACACGAGCAGCGTGTCTTCTTTGCCAATTCGATTAATAGTAATGGCGTTTATGCTGAAGGCCCAGAACCCTGCGGCTAGTAAACCGGTCCAACGGTCAAAGAGTGCGGCAGTCAGCAAAAAGAGCGGGAGCAAGGTGAGTGTTCCGAACAGCGCATTCGGCAATCTCAGAGCGGTTTCATCACTAAGCTTTAGACCGCTACCGACAGGTGTGGACCTGGCAACATTCACTGTTATCATCATCAACAACTTCATGAGCATGGGGTGTTCAGCGTTCGCAGAGATGTCGCCGCGGTTGTAAGCTTCGATAGCGTCGAGCTTATTCATTTCATCCTCAGCAAATCCTATTGCCCCCAACTTATGCGCCCGCAATCCGAATCCACAAAAAGAGAACACGACCAGTGCGAGGACGGTGCAACGTGTCGCGCTCACCTGACGTATTAAGCTGGACCACCTTAATCGGGTGCCCGGGATCACTGTCGAAGTCGAAACCTCGTATTCACCTTGCTTAATCACGTCAGACAGCTTTCCTTGTTCGAGATGTTGCGGTGGGCCTCATCATAAACGCTGCTTCGATTACACTGGCGAACTTGCAAGAGACGATCCAAATGTCTGGCTGAATTTGAAACGAATTCTTCATAGGGCAAGACCAGGTTGGAAAATAATCCTCCACCCGGCGGTGGTCGAGGAAGTGTTCGGCTGTTGTAGGTAGGATCTGAACGCATCTCCACACTGCCGTGTGGAGGATTTTGTTGAGCGTCACTGCAAAGCTATCTTATGTCTTTGGTGCTGTAGGAAAAGATCGCTTATCGTATGGCCGCAGATTCAATTCGATAAGTCGATGGACAATCTAATTACATCTAACATCAGGCAGCGCCCGATTCGGACCCTTGTTAGTGTCGTGGGAATTGCGCTGGGTGTCTGTCTTGTCATGCTCTTCACCGGGTTGGCTCGCGGTATGTCCGATGATCTGGAGCGGCGTGCGGCCAACCTCCGCGCCGAGATAATCTTCACGCGACCGGGCTCAATGCAGTTGACTAGCTCCAGCGCCAATCTCAGCGTCCGGTACGTAGAACTTCTCGAACAGATTGATGGCGTCGAGGCAGCCCTGCCCGTAATTCTTGACGTGCTGCAAAGCGATCGCGGATTTGGATTTGAGCGCGTGGAGGGAGTCGAGTGGGAAGACTATGCTCGGGTAAACGGACTTGAGTTGACCGCCGGGCGTTCGCCGCTAGCGAATGACGAAATCGTCGTGGACTTGGTTAAAGCACGAAACAACAATCTGGTTGTTGGCAGCACGCTATCGTTGGTCGCTAACAGGCCATACCGGGTAGTTGGCATTTATTCGCCGGAATCCACAGCTAGGGTCAAAACAACTCTGGCGGGGATGCAGGAGGCTTTAGGCTCAACTGGCAGATGTACATACATTCTGGTCAAGGTTCGTGAAGGAATGTCACGTGAAGAGGTTGCAAAGCGCATGGATGAGCAGATCCCGGGAAACAAGATCCAGTTTACCGACGAGGTGTTCGCGAGTTTTGAGAAGAGCATTCCCTATCTCGGCGTTTTTCTGAATGTACTTGTGATTCTTGCGGCGGTTGTGAGTGGCCTGGTGGTGATGTTGGCAATGTACACGACCATAACAGAGCGCACGCGTGAGATCGGTATTTTGAAAGCGCTTGGCGCCTCGCGTGGCTACATCGTGGGAGTGATTGAAAAAGAGGCTCTGCTGATCAGTGTTATCGGATTGCTGGTTGGTTTTGTGGTTTCGTTCATCGCAGGCTTCCTCATTCACAGAGTTTATGGTCTGCAGTTTCAATTCACATGGCAGTGGGCACTAACTGCAGCAGCGATTGGGATGTTGGGCGGTGCTCTGGGTGCACTGTACCCGGCTCTTCGCGCCTCGAATCTTGATGCGGTCCAAGCACTCGCCTACGAATAGTCACAGGTCAGTGTTACATCGTCATTGGTCATTGGTCATTCGGTCATTGGTCACTTTGAAAGACTAAGGGGGTCATCCGTCTTGGTGAACCAACGAAATCCTACACACGGCAGTGTGTAGTGCTTTTTAGATCCAACCTACAAAGACGCGCCACCCCCCTTCTTTTTTTCTCAACAATACCAACTCAGAAGACGGGTGACATTCAGAACCCTCAATTTCGATGAAGCTTCTGAGTCGGCAACGTTGAGATAAAGGGGGGGGCGGCGTTCCTCCAGTAGGCTGGATCTAAAAAACACTACACACTGCCGTGTGTAGGATCTATTGTTTTGACACAGTCTCTGCCGTGTGTAGGATTTCGTTGTTTCACTAAGACCCAATGACCAGTTACCGGATGACCGAATGACCAATGACCAAATGACCAATGAGCAATGACCAATGACCAAAACGATGTAACTACTGTCTTCTGTCTTCTGTCTTCTGTCTTCTGTCTTCTGTCTTCTCCGACCTCTGTCGATCCTCATGTTGGATCAGCAATCGCTGCGACGGCTTCCTCTCTCTTTTCTGCAAGCTCCTTAAGCGATAAACCCCGGCGAACCATCAGTATGACTCCGACACCTGTCCAGAAGAGATCTCGGCCTTTGCGAATGATTGCCAAGGTTACTCCGGTGGCCTTCGTCAAACCTAGAACCGTAGACACCATCTCCGTTCCCCCTTCATCAACGCCCAGTCTCAGCGGTATGAACTTAAAGGCCACATTGATCACGCGATTAACCGACTCGAGAATAAAGGCCATTAGCAATGTCGGCGGTTGATCGCTGATAAAGGAAAGTACCGTATAGACTTCGGCAATTCCGGCCATATGGAAGACGAGCTCCAAAGCAAAGATTGGAAGCAGACGATTCTTATTCCTCCCGTAGAAACCATAGACTCGATCTTCGAAAATCCTGGCGCGCGGAATGCCACTTTCAACCCAAGTCGTCCTGACGCGTCGCTTTCCAAGGAGCGCCAACCCTTTGCTGAGAAACCTCCACTGCTTTTTGATCACAAGATACCCGATTGGCACTATGCAGGCGGTTACAACCAACGCGCTGATTGTTGCGTATCGAAGCGGCGTCTTGAGCGGAAAGCTGAGCAGAAGTGCTGCACTTCCTGAGAAGATCAGCAAAACCGCGGAGAGACTGTAAAAAATGTTTTCGAGCGCAATTGCGGGTAGTCCAGCAAGCAGTGGCACTCGGTGTCGGACAAATGCTGCTTTCGACGGCTCCGACACAGCGGCACTGGCCAATGGAACGATGTTCCCCAGGGCATCCCCCATCAAGCGGGCCGCAAATGCATCTCGAAACCGCAGCTGATACGGCGGTTCAAAACATTTTGTCCAGGCAAGTGAGCGTACTGTGTGGCGGACGGAGGAGATCAGGATAATCAGGAAGAATCCGAAACCGAGCCGTCCGATTCCATCAAGGATTCTTGTCACTCCAGCCCGGCGGACAAAATAAGCAAAAAGCAGCAACCCGAGGATGCCAAAAATTATTCCGATAGGAGCAAATCGCTTTCCGGGCTTTGCTCGCACGGTTTCTTTACTCATCAGTTATTTCCTGTGACAAACGCGATGTGTTTGATGTCTATCATGCACCGCTGTCGAATGACGAGCAAGGCGAATGCCATTGTCAGAAGTCAGAGGTCAGAAGTCAGAAGTCAGAAGCCAGAAGCCAGAAGCCAGAAGCCAGAAGTCAGAAGTCAGGGTTACATCGTCATTGGTCATATGATTTTCCATTTCGCATTTCTCATTTCCCATTTTTCATCCTTCTCCGTGTCTCCGTTCCGTCTCTGTGTCTTCGGTGGTGAATCTCGCGCAGCAGAAATCGTAAACCACAGAGCACATCAGAGGTAACGAGAGACGTAGAGAGGACGAAATGAGAAATGGAAAATTACATGACTAACCACTAACCACTGACTAATGAGCAATGACCACTGACCAATTTTCCATTTTCCATCTCTCATTTTCCATTTCTCATTTGGGCTAGACTCTGACTTCTGACCTCTGACCTCCGACCTCTGACCTCGCCCCTCTGACCCTCTGCCCTTTTGCCTTTTCTATGTCGCCTTTAATATGATGAGTGTCCTAATCAAAGTTCTCTTCCAACGTCAAGCAGGACCCCTAAACGGCGCTGGCGCCTCCCAGAGCCAGAACATGAGGAGTGATGAGTCAAACCCAAACAGCTGTAGAACAATCAAGCATGCTTCCATTAACGTCTCTATCTGAAGACGAACAGATGTTTCGCGCAAGCGTGCGCGAGTTTGCTGAAGGCGAATTACGCCCGCGGGTCGAAAAAATGGATGAGGATGCGAAGCTCGATCCCGCACTAATCATGCAGTGTTTCGACCTCGGCCTGATGGGCATCGAAACACCCGAAGCGTTCGGCGGAGCGGGCGGTTCCTTCTTCACCGCAATTCTCGCAGTCGAAGAACTGTCGCGAGTTGACGCCTCTGTCGGCGTATTTGTAGATGTACAAAACACCCTGGTTAATAACGCATTGATTCGCTGGGGCAATCAGGATCAGAAAGAACGCTACCTGCCGCAACTCGCGAGCAAGAGCGTTGGCGCCTACGCACTCTCTGAGGCTGGTTCAGGCTCTGATGCATTTGCGATGCAGACCAGAGCAGTCGACAAAGGCGACCACTATCTAGTTAACGGCCAAAAACTTTGGATCACAAACGGCAATGAGGCTGATATCTTTGTTCTTTTTGCCAATGCAAATCCGGAAGCAGGTTATCGTGGTATCACTGCATTCATTGTTGAAAGAGGTTTCGAGGGCTTCAGCGTTGGCAAAAAGGAGAACAAGTTAGGTATTCGCGCGTCCTCGACAACGGAGCTGATTCTAGAAGATTGCAAAGTGCCGACGGAGAATGTACTCGGTGAGGTTGGCAAGGGTTATAAGGTCTCGATCGAAACGCTGAACGAAGGACGCATCGGTATCGGGGCACAGATGATTGGAATAGCCCGGGGCGCGCTAGAGGCTGCTCTTGCCTATACTAGCGAACGTCAGCAATTTGGAAAGTCTATAAATCAGTTTCAAGGCGTGCAGTTTCAATTGGCGGAGATGGCTACCGAGCTCGAAGCTGCACGACTGCTTGTATATAACGCCGCGCGCATGAAAGACGCAGGCATGAATTTCGTCAAAGAGGCTGCAATTGCAAAGCTTTATGCCTCGCGTGCAGCCGAGAAGATCAGTTCAATGGCAATCGAGCTGTACGGCGGCTACGGGTTTGTAAAGGACTAT
The DNA here is from genome assembly GCA_035283645.1 of Pyrinomonadaceae bacterium. GTDB lineage: Bacteria > Acidobacteriota > Blastocatellia > Pyrinomonadales > Pyrinomonadaceae > PSRF01. The sequence continues at coordinate 31,198 of DATETN010000041.1, read as the reverse complement.
CCGGTGGAGAAGTTCTGGCGCGATTCGAAAATTGGTGCGATTTACGAAGGCACTTCGAATATGCAGCTGCAAACGATCGCGAAACTGATCATTGGCAAATAGTTCGTGGTTTGTTGGTTAGTGGTTTGTTGTTAGTGGTTCGTGATTCCCCCAAACTACGAACAATCAACTACGAACAACGAACAAAGACCTAAGATCAAAGATCTAAGGCCCAATGGCCTTATTAACGTGACGACAAGGATTGACATTTTCAAACAGATGTTGGTGAACGACCCGGTGAACACCACCATACTGTTTGGACTCGCGAAAGAGTACGAAAAGCTCGGCGCTGATCCAGATCTGATTGAGACCTTGGATCGTTATATCGAGTTGTCAGACGACGAAGGCAACGCTTTTGGAATGCTGGCGCGAGCCTACGAACGTACCGGACAACGTGACAAAGCGAAAGATGCATACCAACGCGGAATAACAGCCGCCGTTGCACACGGCCACCCGGGCATGGCCGATGAATACCGGATGACCTTATCTACTGATTATGAAGACTGACACAAAAGTACTGAAACTGGTTCGAAAGACCGAAAACACTGCGGCGGATGTTGCCGTCGCACCTGTGGCCAAACCAGAACCGGCCAAACAGACAACTGTCGCGGTTCCTAAGCGTTTAGTACCAAGGCCCGAACCAACCAGGCGCGACGATCACGGACTCAGTCGTGACCAGATGATCGGCATCTTCAGAACCATGTATCTCTCGAGACGACTGGACGACAAAGAGATACAACTCAAGAACCAGAATAGAATCTTCTTTCAAATCAGTGGTGCCGGCCACGAGGCCGTGTTAGTGGCCGCAGGGACAGTGCTCAAGCCAGGCTATGACTGGTTTTATCCGTACTATCGGGATCGTGCGCTCTGCTTACAACTCGGCATGACTCCTCTCGAGCAACTGCTTTCTGCCGTCGCCGCAGAGAAAGATCCGAATTCGCACGGCAGACAGATGCCCTCCCATTGGGGTCATAAGAAGCTGAACATTGTTTCGCAGTCCTCACCTACCGGCACACAGTGTTTGCAAGCGGTTGGGTGCGCCGAGGCAGGCTACCGAGTGGGTCTTGTAAAAGAGCTGAGACAACGGCTGAAGAACTTTCACGATGATGAAGTGGTGTATGTCTCACTGGGAGAAGGCACGACCAGCGAAGGCGAAACGTGGGAAGCGCTGAATACTGCCTGCAACCTTAAGCTACCGGTTCTGTTCCTCGTTGAGGACAACGGATACGCGATCAGCGTGCCTGTTGAGGTGCAGACCGCCGGCGGTGATTTTTCTCGGCTAGTCGAAGGCTTCCCCAACTTACACGTCGAGCGCTGTGACGGTACTGATGTACTTGATTCACTGGCAGCCCTCCGACGCGCGGTAGACTATTGTCGGACACGAAAAGGCGCTGCTCTCGTCCATGCGAAGGTCATCAGACCTTATTCGCATTCGCTTTCTGATGACGAAAAGCTCTATCGACCGGATGAAGAGCGGACGGCAGATTCAGAACGGGATCCGATCAAACGATTTGGCGCTCAGTTGATTGACCAGGGCATCATTAACCAGGACAGCCTGCAGCAAATTAAGGACAAAGCGGATGCAGAAATCGCCGCCGCCGCCGATGAAGCACTCGCGAGCCCGCAACCAGCCCCTGAAACCGCGACTGAATTCGTCTTCTCACCCGACGTCGATCCCACATCGAAAGAATTCGACACTGAAGATCGTGCGAAGCTCACGGGCAACGCTGGTACGATGGTGGATCTTATCAACCGCTGTCTGCACACTGAGATGGCCCGCGATCCGAAGATCTTCATTTTCGGAGAAGATGTCGCCGACTGTTCCCGCGAAGGTTACCTTGAGCGGGTTAAGGGCAAAGGTGGCGTCTTCAAGGTCACCGCGAATCTGCAACGGAAGTTTGGCAGCGCTCGCGTCTACAACTCACCACTTGCAGAAGCCAACATCGTCGGCCGCGCCATCGGAATGGCAACTCGAGGTTTGAAACCGGTAGTCGAGATACAGTTCTTTGATTATATCTGGCCGGCAATGCACCAAATCCGGAACGAACTGGCATTACTGCGTTGGCGCTCAGCGGGAGATTGGAAGGCCCCTCTGGTCATTAGGGTTCCAATTGGCGGATATTTGAAGGGTGGCGCCATATACCACTCGCAATCCGGGGTCTCCACGTTTACACAGATCCCCGGCTTACGAGTGGTTTATCCTTCAAATGCTCTGGATGCGAATGGTCTACTGCGTACATCCATACGTTGCGACGATCCGGTGCTGTTCCTGGAGCATAAGCACCTGTATCGCCAGGCATACAACAAGTCGCAGTATCCTCCGGACGACTTCATGATTCCACTCGGTAAAGCCAAGACAGTCCGAGAAGGGAACGATCTAACAATTGTCACCTACGGCGCGCTGGTGCAGCGTTCATTAGTGGCGGCAAAACAGGTGGAGCAGCAAGGCATCAGTGTTGAAATCATAGATCTTCGCACTTTGGCCCCTTACGACTGGGATACGATCGTCCGCTCGGTAAAGAAAACGAATAGAGTCATCGTCGCGCACGAGGACTCGCTATCGTTTGGGTACGGAGCTGAAATCGCAGCTCGCATTTCTGGAGAACTGTTTGAATACCTTGACGCTCCCGTGCGCCGAGTGGCGGCACTCGACACTTTTGTTGCGTACGCTCCAGATTTGGAGGATGCGATCCTGCCGCAGGCGGCGAACGTCGCCAAAGCAATTCAGGACCTACACTCGTACTAATCGAGCGCCAAAAGACGAAAGGGTACACGTGTATCGTTCTGTGTCGCATTTCCTTGCATCACGACCAGCCACTCTCTTTGTCTAGTCCACTTCTACAGCGCTTTAAGCCCCTCTCCAAAACTTCGGAAAACTGGCATTGTTATTGCCAAAATGAATAGTGCGTTAGTCCGCAGGTCTCCCCGGGGTAACCCTTTAGCGCGGTAATGGACAACGAAAAACAAGGAGGAGCATTAAGACTCATGAGTACGAAAGCAGCAACTCTAATAGCGGGAGTGGCTCTGGTTCTTTCAACAGCAGCAGTATCGCTGGCACAGCAGCCCACGACCACTACCGTCACGCAAACACCAACCACGGTCACCAAAACAGTTCAACATCCCAACGGGACCTTCACAGTAATAGAGTATCCAGTAGGCAAAGAAGTAACAGTCACCTTAAATCCAGTCACGATCCAGAATGCGACTGGCGTCGCCACGATTCTCCGAGACGACGCGGGAACGAGGATTAAACTGAACCTTTCTGGCGTGCCAGCAGACGCATCCACTTTAAGCCTTTATGCCGTTGACGAAACAGGCAAAATAACTTCTCTTGGGCCCGTTACGGTGGCCAATGGCGCCGCGACGTTCGAGGCCACCACACCGCTGAACCGGTTCATGTTGATAGCCTCACCAGAGGCAAGCCTGACTGCCTATGACCCGAATACGAAAGTGTTCTTCCGCAGTGCTGTGCCGGAAGGCTTCGCGGTAATTCCACACACAATGACACCAGTCGGCGAGAGAGTCGGCGCCACCACAACAACCGGAACCACGCCCGCTTCAGCCTATACGGTTCCGATGCTCAATATCCCGGCTTACGAGAAGGGCGACGACACCAAACTAAAGGTGAACTTTAGCGGACCATTGGAAGGCGCACGCGCGAACGTCTTCATCACGCCTCGTAAGGATGGACCCACTGAAGTGAAAATGAGGTTTCACGAATTGAAAGAGGTTCCTGCTGGTCAGATCTTCTCGTTGTGGGCAGTATCACCCGATAACCAATACGTGAAGCTTGGCCAGGTTGTAAATGCACCTGGACGTAATGAAGCGGAAATCAAATCAGAGACGACCTTAAAGGACTTTGGTTTGCTCGTTACCATGGAAGACGCAACAGCTGCTCTCACTATGCCGCGCGGACCGCGCATTGGCTTCGTTGAGATAACCCGACCAGAGTAAGGCTTAGCGTAATCAATCTAAGTTAGGGACCGCCAAGCCGGCGGTCCTTTCTTTATTTAAGTAACGAATAAAATTGATTCAAAAAATCGCCTTGCTTGTATTAGAATGGCCGAGCAGCTTTCCCCGAGTTGCGCCGGGTTCTTATATCCAGACAATCAACTGGCGAAGCGACACACAACAGGTGTTACAGCTCGCCTTTAGCATTTCAACTCCCCCGTTCTCAGTGGTAGTTAACGATGATTTACAAAAGAATATCCCCCCTCTCGTTCTCGGCTCTCCTTGTTTTTCTTCTGCTGACGTCCAGCGCCAATATTTCGTTCGCTCAGGAGACACTGCCGGAGCTCGTTCGCCGGGTGAAACCATCTGTCGTCGCGATTGCCACGTACGACAGTAAGGGCGAACCACTAATGACTGGCAGCGGCTTTTTCCTGCGCCCTGGTCAAATCGTCACGAACTATCACGTTGTTCGCGGGGCGGTGCGGGGCGAAATAAAAACGCTCGAAGGCAAGGGCCGAATCTATCCGGTAACCGGATTGCTCGCGGTTGACGAGGAAGGTGATCTCGCGATCCTGAGCGTGACTATGCCGCCAGAGCGAGCACGCCCAATTGAACTCGGGACGAAACTCCCCGAAGAAGGCGAAACCATCGTGGTGATCGGTAACCCGTTGCGCCTGGAAGGTTCGGTTGCCAACGGCATAGTCTCAGCAGTTCGTGAGGTGCCTAACGTCGGGCGGATCATTCAGATCACCGCGCCTATATCTCACGGAAACAGCGGCAGCCCGGTCTTTAATCTAAAAGGGCAAGTAGTCGGTGTAGTCACGGTAAAGGTCACCAACGGGCAGAATATCAATCTTGCGATCTCCTCGGCGCGCGTAGGAGAGCTGAACCCTGGGAACTTACGACCGCTTTCTACCTCGCGGGGCCGTGACCGAACTGTTGACCTTGCAGAAACCCTCTACCGATCCGGATTAGATTCGTTATGGTTGGGAAACTACGACAATGCTGTCGGGTATTTCGAGAATGCGGTCAACCGCAATCCAAGGCACGCAGACGCTTGGGTGCAAGTGGGCTACTGCAAGGTGAAACAAGGGAAGAATCGAGAAGCGATCGATGCTTATCAGCAGGCGCTGCAACTCCAGCCTGAATCCGCAGACATCTACAACAAACTTGGCGATGCCTACTACTACGACGGAAAGCTGGCGGCGGCAATTGAGGCTTACAATGAAGCGGCCAGGCTGGAACCATCGAATGCTGAGGTCTACTACAACCTCGCACTTGCCTATTACGAATCTGGAAATCAGACGCTGGGGTTTGCACAGGCACGAACCCTACGACAACTCGATCGCAAACTGTATGAGAAGTTAATGAGCGAGGTTGGGAAATAGTCCTTTGGACTTTGACAACAAACCAAGAGAGGCCAAGGCGAAGATCAGGGGGCCTGCTCAATTTCCCGCCGCAGTAAATACAGTACTGTCAATGCGGTTCGGGTCGCCAAGTACAACAAACTGCACGTTCCGCATGTATTTGCGTGCCACGTTTTGAACGTCTGCCGGAGTCACCGCCTTCACGCGCTCGATAAAGGCCACTGAGTTGCGCCAACCGCCACCGATCATTTCGTACTGCGCCAGTTCAGCAGACTGTGCCGCATTAGTTTCCTGCCCCATGTAGTAGCTGGTCAAAAACTGCGCCACAACTGATTCTATGTCCTGCGCGCTGACCTGTTCGTTCTGCAGCCGCGAGATCTCGTTCAGCATCACTCGTACTGCTTGATTAGCATTTACAGCTGTCACGTACAGGCCGCCAATGTTCGCCCCCTGGGAACCAAGAAACGCACTGGGTGCATACGAAAGGTTGCGCCGCACTCTCACTTCCTCGAAGATGCGATCCCGCAGAATCGAGCTTGCCACTCTCATCGCGTAAATATCAGGCGAAGTCAACGCCGGCGCGGCAAACAGCCCTTGAATGTAGTTGGTAGGCAAGCCCCGCGGTGTGACTTCAACGGTAGATCTTTCAAAAGACAATTGTCGAGGCTGCGACGGGCGGTAGTCGCCACGTGGCAACTTTCCAAACGCACTAGTAACCGCTGAGCGTATTTGCGCGGGATCCAGATCACCGACAATCACCAACAAGAGTCGAGACATTTGCATCACCTTCTGATGATGGTTACGGAGATCTTGCGGAGTTAGGCGCGCCACGCTTTCGGCCGTACCCTCCGCTCTATTCAAATAAGGATGGCCGGCGTATGCCACGCGTTCCTGTAAACGCTGGAGGTACGTGTCGGGATCGTCGGTATCGTCGCGCAGAGACGACACCATCCGAGCCTGCGTCAACGAGACATCCTCAGCCGTGAACGATGGGCGCAAGGCAACATCGGTGAATAACTGCCACGAACGTTCAAAGTTTGGACGTGTGCAACCGAGCGCCAGGACTGAATAGTCGTAGTTGGAGGAAGAGCCAAGTTGAGTTCCCATACGGGCTAATTCGCTCCGCAACCGAGCTCGCGGAAAGCTAACACTGCCTTCTGTAGCTGATGCCAGCATCAGCACCTCGATGCCGGCGTTTTGTGAAGTGATATTCTGGGAACCACCGCGAATGAACAGACCGGCAGCTACGGTGAGACTGCCTTCACGACGTTTCACCAACACCTTCAGCCCATTGACTTCGAACTCGGTAACCAGTGCGGCCTGGTTGGCAACGACGCTTTGAACGTCCTGAACATTCCTTACCGGCTGTGCATGAGATGCGGGCTGTGTTTGAGCCAGCGCTGTGACGCCCAGAAAAACAGATGCTAAAACTCCGCGAGTGAACGTTCGGATTAATCGAGATGACACCATGAATCTTCTCTTCAAATCTTTCTTCTCGTTACTTGCCATCACTGCCCACCAACTCTTCAGGTTGTAGCTTTACCTCAGCTTGTGCACTTTCCGACATCAAGGCCAGCCCGACATGCGGCCTGCCTTGAATGTAGGTGTTCACATATCGACCGATGTCCGCTCGCGAGGTCGCGCGGAGACGGCCCAGATACCCGCGAAAATAATCGAGCCCGGTTGACGACCACCAGAAACTCAGCGTATGCGCGTACTCGCTCAGTTTTTCTCTCGAGAAAAGATCGTCTGCTTCCAACAAGGCCTTGGCACTTTCAAGTTGTTCGTCTGTGAAATAGTCCCGGTCATTGAAGTGGGCAACCTCGTTGTAGATTGCTTTCACTGCGGCACGCGCTTTGTCAGGAGTTGTCTGCGCAATAATGCTGATCGGTCCAACGTTGCGTTGCGTGTAGTAGCCAATGCCAACGCCGGTAACCAGACCGGTGTCCACCAGCGCTCGCTGAAATCGAGAGTTGGGTTGGGTAAGGATAAAGGAGAATACGTCTGCGGCGTATGTTGCGGCATCATCCTTGCCGATTGAGGGACCGTGCCACCCAATGTTGATAATCACATTCTCGATCGGTTGGGTGATCACCGCACCCTCGCTCTTTGCAAGTGGTGGATGTTCCACGATGGGATACGTCTTAAAAGGATCTTCGGCTCGGGCCCAATCTCCGTAGAACTGCCGAGCCAGCGCAAAAACTTCCTCAGGATCGACGTCGCCGGTAACGACTAACGCGGAGTTGTTGGGGACGTAATAGCGCGACTGGATTAGACGCATCATGTCCGTGGTGGCCCGGGACACTGTTTGCCGATCGCCAAGTGGACTCTTACGGCTCGGGTGCTTATAGAACAGCCGCTCGGTCATCTCTTTGCCCAGATAAAAGAACGGGTTCGATTCGTTTCGATCGATCTCGCCGATCACCACTTGACGCTCGCGGTCAAACTCGTCCTGCGTGAACCGTGGGTATCGTACTGAGTCCTTCATAAACTGCATTGCTGTCCGCAAACTCGGGCTGGTGGTTGTGAAGTAGTAATTGACCACCTCCTCCCTGGTTTGTGCGTTGTACGCGATGCCGAGCTGCCCGATGGTCCTTAAATAGTCCTCTTTGTCAGCAATGGCCCGGTTGGCCTTAAAGAACATGTGCTCGTAGAGATGTGACAGCCCATTCAACTCCGGTGGCTCAGTAAACGAGCCATTGCGAACGGCTAACTCTACCGTGACAAGTGGAATCGAATGATCTTCAAGCACGATCACCTCGAGGCCGTTGGCGAGAACGCGATTGAGTAGATTCGCTTCCGGTAGCCGAGCCGGTTGTGGGGCTGCAGCCGTACCCCGTCTTTGCGCCAGGGTTCGTCGCTGCTGTTCGAACGTCGAAACATCCGCGCCGAGCAGCGTCTGCGGCACAATCAAACTGCAAACTAGTAAGAAGAGTACAAAACCGCGTTTCACTGAAAACTCCATTTGGTGTATTTGAGCTGGAAAGTCACCGTTCGATGTCCCGGCGCGCTCAATAGATGTTCTACCCAGAATAAGATTCATCCTGCTCAATACGCGACAGGACCCAATCAAACTCACCCGAGGTTATCTTGCCGCCGCAGAATTCACAAATACCCGCACCATTGACCTTGAGTGGCGCGGCGCAATTTGGACAGTTTAGGGGGTCTTTGGAAGCCAGGGGCTGAGCATTTCGATGTCGGATGAATGTCCAGTACTCTGACCACCGACGTAGGTTGTGTTTTGAACCGCTGATGACTTCATCTGCCGAATTCACCGTATAGTCATAGCCTTGGGCCCAGATGCGAAGCGTAATCGAGTTGTAGAACGCATCTTCTTTGATCTTGACCGGCTGAATTGCGGTGACCGCACAGCTGTCCAGCTTGTTTCGCAACCTCGCCCTTTTGTACGCATCGATCCAGTACTGGTGCATCTGAAAAACGCTATCCGTTTCGTACGGGCGAGCTCGCTCCCAGTCGAGCGTCGACCACGCGGCCTGCAGTTCATCAAAGATGTACTTCGCGCGTGCTTGAAATTCACCCCAGGAAAACTCCGGATGATTCAGTTCAAACGTCGCCCGGGCCGCCGCAAAGCCGTGCTGCACGACACTAGGGAGATCGGTTCCCACCTCAGGAACATCGCCTGTGAGTAACGGCCCCCTTGCCTCCCTGTCCAGCAGCGCAATCGAGCGTACGAACCAATTAAACTCGCCACTCTCAATCCTTGCTCCGCAGAATGTACACGCACCGTTCGTGTCCTTTTGCAGTGCCGCACCACAACGGGGACAGTGAAGCGCGGTGGCCTGTTTTGGTTCTGGTGATAGAACATCGCGCCGGCGTTCCAAATCCCATCGCTCCCGCACGTAGTAGGTCATCTCAGATGGGGTATTTCGATCCACGACCTCAGTGTAGTTGGCTTCATAGACTAATGAGATATTTACTACCGGACTTTCAAGTCCGCGCACATTAACCACTGTCATCGCGCCAATGATGACGCCCTTGACTTCTACTAACCCGGCAACGCGTCTCGCTAGAAGAACGTTGCGAGCTTCGACGCTCAAGTATGGGGACAAAAGATCCATTTCAGCATCGCCGCGTGCGCGAGTCATGTGGGCCTTTGCATAGAGGGCATAGCAAAAATCGGTAAAAACGATCTCCGAAAAATTTGGGTCGAATCGCCGCAACTGGTCGAATGCTCTCCCGATATGACCGTGATCGGGCTGACGAAAACCCAGAGCAAGGTTCACAGAATCGAAACCTGCAGCCGCTGTTAGACTCTTGGCTTTTGTCTTGGGCCTCCGAACGAAGAAAACGATCACGCCAGCTATTACTATGATGTCCAGTGGGATACCGACTGCCGGATACTCAATCGTCAGGTAGATCAGAAGCCGCAGCAGTTGGAATATCAGCCAAACAATTGCACCACCATCACCGTCTCCACCCCCGTCGCCGCCACCGCCGTAAGACTGCCCTCCACCAACTCGTGCGAACACCTCGTGGGACGCTATGGTTGAGCACAGCAACGTGAGAAGTGCGAACCCGGTGCCGGTTTTCGCAGCTTTGAGGGGATTGCGGCAAAGAGCTCGAATCATTTGAATTCGAAGTGAGGCAGGTTTGGCAGTTCGTCAGGATTATCTTCTGTCGCCGGCAAGTGTTTCGCCAAAGAGGTACCGAAAGTTTTGATTGCCTCCAGGAATGTCTGTACGTCGGGATCTCGCCCGGCCTCGTGCAACTCAAATAGCGCCTCGTTCCAAACCGCAGACGGCACCGCTTTCAATACCCCACGATCTGAGATTACCTCCAATCGTCTTTCGAACAGTGACAGAAACACTAAAACCCCCAACTCTGCACTGGTGTTTGCTACGCCAGCCTCATAGAACATTGCTGCTGCGGAGGTTCTGACGTTATTGGCACGAAGCTTTCTTGTCGTAAGCAGCCGTCGTATGCCTTCAGTTCGGTTGGAGAGAGCGCTCCCCAAAATGAACAGAAGCAGCACATCAATCGCCACCCAAACCTGATGAAAGGTATAGGGCGAGAAAAGCAGAAAAAGGAGGCCTAAGAACGAGAGAACAGCACCGAAGAGGAAATCCGCGTGGACATAGTTGCCCGACCGCGCGCGGACGACCACTACAACTTCCGCAGCTGTGTTGTTTTCGATCTCCTTGACGCAATCACGCAAAGAGTCGCACGCAGATTGATCAAATTTGACGCGATTCATGCAGGCAGGGAACGCGGAAGATCAGAACGCCGTAAGACGATACCGATCCAAACACTAAGAAGCAAGAGTCGAAGACAGGAACGGCTACTTCTTAGCAAGTTTTCCAACCGATCCAACACCTAGACTGGTTTGCGCCAACAAAGCGTTCGCCCTCTCAGTCATCAGGCGGCGAATCCGTCTTTGATTTCCTTTTAAAAGGTTGGCTGACCACAGGGCGCGCACCGGCCGTTTACCTTTGGTTTCAACTTCCACCGAAAAAGTCTGCCGGGTCTTAGGAACGTACAGCACCAGGCGATACCCAGAGAATCGATGCGCGCGTGTGCCGATAAAGAGCACCTCATCAAACCCATCATCATCGAGATCCAGTGTTTCGGCACTCCAGGAGGCACGCCGAAATGCATCGGTATCCAGTGGTCCACGCTTCACTATGTGATAAGCATCACCGCGCTGCTCTAAATTGAGAAACTGGGCCTTACCATTTTGCGACTGGCTGATTGCTACCAACGCCGCACCAGATCGGCTCTGAACTAAACGCACCTGTGCGATTTTCGCACCGAGCCCGGACGACAGATCACGAACTCTTTCGCTGTTGGAGTCGCCGGATTTCACGGGCTCATGGCTTTGGACCTCTTTACGCAGTGTTGTGGACTCAATTTTTTTACGTGCAGCAAGAAGTGCGGCTGTAGACTGTTCCGCCGTTTTACTAATAGTCTCCGTTGCCGTCGATGATTCCTCGCCGCGATTCGCCCAAACATAGAGCAGTGCCCCAAACGCAAACACAATCCCAAGTGGAGCAGCAGCCCGTAACACAAGATTGGCCTTTGCGCTGACGGAGGCGACAGTAGAAGCGAGGGGGTCGGCCTCGGGCAGTTCCCTTTCAGGCCGACTCAGGCTCTTTGTCAACATCGCGCGCGCGATGGCGGCGGTTCGCGGTCGATCGTCGGCACGTTTTGCAAGCAATTGGTGCACAACTAGAGCTATGGGCCGCGGTACCGTCTTGGCAACCTGAAACAGCGGTGGAGGCGGCGCTGTCGCTTGCTTTACCAGCACTGCGGAAGGCATCGAGTCGACGAATGGAGGCCTTCCTGCGAGCATCTCGTAGAGCAATACACCAAGGCTATAGAGATCGCTGCGAGCACCAACGCGCTGGCCCAAACACTGCTCCGGTGACATGTAGCGCGGTGTGCCTACGATCTGTCCCGATCCCGTGCTCGCGTGTGTCGCGGTAACTTCCGTAGAGGACGCAAGCACCTTAGCCACACCAAAGTCGAGTACGCAAACTCCTCGCTCGTTCAACATGATGTTCGAAGGTTTCAGATCGCGATGAACAATACCGAGTTCGTGAGCAGCTTCCAGGACATCGCAAATCTGCAACGCGATTTCTACCGCGCGAGCTGGTGAGAAAGCTCCTTCGCTCGCCAGCGCTTCGGACAAAGTAACACCTTCAACAAACTCCATGATGATGAAGTGCCGCCCGTCAGGCAGATTACCGGCGTCGAAGATCATGGCCGCGTGCGGGTGCCGCAGTTTGGCCATAGTGCGGGCTTCGCGCAAGAATCGATCTGCGACATCTTTATCGCCAGCGAATTCTGATCTAATGATTTTGATTGCGACTGGACGTTCAAGGCCCAGATGCGTAGCACGGTACACAGTTCCCATGCCACCTGTGCCAATCACTCCTTCAATACGAAATCGACCGGCGACGAACTGAGGAACATCCATACGTGACCTTCTTTCGGGATAAAGGTCGCTCCGGAAGTCGCGGCTGCCCAGGGAAGCGAGACGGCACATCCGTGCGAGTTGGAAATGGTTACTTGGAGCCTGGGGGGAGAGAAGACCTGTTCTCGGGCACGCAGAATGCGCGACAGTCTAGCACCTATCTGGGAAATGGGAAATCAGATAGTTGAGCGGGTAGTGTCCTAATGTCAAAGCGTCAATCGCAGCGGAGATCAAAGATGCGAGAGAAAAAGGCAAAGGTAGGTAGACCAAAGTTAGCGAAGGGCAAGGCACGAGAAAAAATGACCCAGTTCAGAGTCCAACCTGAAGAGCGAACGATGTTTGAATTAGCAGCAAAGAAACAAGGACTTAGCTTGTCCGACTGGATACGTGCGACTCTCAAAGCTTCAATGCAGGCAAGAGATTAAGTGTGCTTCACTTGATCTGGCTGCGGCTCGTCGGTCTCAAAAATCTCGCGCCAATGAGTGATACCTTTCGCTTTGGCGATCTTTGTGAGAGTTTCCCAAGAGCTTGTTTTGTCGCCCTTGGCTTTATCGATAGCACTCTCCACCGCGTCGCGTGTTCCTGATGACGGAGGGGCAATATTACATTCTGGATTATGCTCGTTGCGCTTCATGGCGATTGAACCTCACGTAGTTTTCCGATTACACTGAACTGTCCTAGAAACGGCATCATTTCATTCATTATACGGGTTTGTTCATCCGTAAGTTCTTCTATTTCCATGTTTAATCCGAGGTCTAAAAGCTCGCCAGGGTCCGTCAATTCATCTTTATCAATCACAAACCCGTGTTCTGGATATTTCTCCACTAATCTCCGCGCAATTCTCTCCGCATCTCTTTTCGAGTAGCGAGGCGTGAGCAATCGAATAGCATACTCTTCAGCTACTTTTAACACCCGCGCTCTTTGTGTGTAATGTACTACGTCTATCTTTTCGAATAGCGGTTTGATCATTTCAGATACAAAATGCATTGCCTGAGGTAGTACGCGATCAACCTTTTTGTGTGTTCTGCTCAGAACAAATATCATTGTTTGATCTATAGCTTCCAGCGAGAAGGCGTGCAATCTTTCCAAGGACTGAACCTCATCAAGCGCTGACGAAAAATCCTCGCGCTCTGGATCAAAAATTTGAGCGTCTAAGGGACCAAGTTCAGCCTCGGAGTTAAGAAAGAGACGCTCTGCTCCAAGCGTGAGTAGTGTTGCGGCGCTCTTCGCGTACCGAGGAACAACCGCCGCAAACCCGCCACAATGACGCCTTAACAACTTAGCGATTTGAAAGGCGCTTCTTGCTTGCCCGCCCGGAGAATCAATCAATAGCCCTACTTCTTCACCGGGCACAAACTCTGCCCTAGCGTCCAGAAATGCCTTCCGCAACCCGTCATCAACTTGTCCATATAGACCTTCCCCGTCAGACCGTTGAATGAGAAGCCAAAGCGGAATACCGATAGACTGCTCAAGCGACTGAATCAACTCAACAAATGGCTGGGGCAAAGGAGCTTTAGGGCCGGGATGAATGCTTGCGTAGAATCTCTTTGGTTTCGGCTTCGGCTGCTGTGGCGCTGGAGCTGCCGCCGCTGACGAGGCCACAGAAGACACTCCGACGGGGTCCTGGTGAGAGTCGGTCGCTTTCTTCGACATAACGTTTTATCTGGCTTTGCCTTATACCATCCTTTACGGACGCAAGGCAATCGCACAGATGACGGACAAAGACCGTGCCAAACGCTCGATTCCAGATCTTAGATTAGGACACTACCGTTGCGCGAGTCTTCAAACAAAAATGGAAAACCAGACAACGATTCTTGGAACGAATAGCCGAGACTTATGTTGAACGTCGTAAACCAAAAACATTGACGTATCCTGATAAGGTTTGGTTTCTTGTAATTCGCAGTCGTTTCATCAGTTCCGAAATGACCGCAGGGATCAATCAAGGACAGACCGTCTGACAAGCTTCGCTGCGCCAAAATAAAAGCGCGCTCAGGATCAGTATTAACGACTTGTTGGGCGAGCCGGAGAAACTGCTCACTGCGCCTGATCGAACAGTTCCCAGGCTTTGTAAGCCGAATTCTAGACGTTCGGAATCCAGAAGCTTTGCGCGTCGAAGATCACCCTCTTCAACCCACGCTTAGGTAAGTCTTTCTCCTTTAACCCAAGGAAGGTGAAATGTGGCAAGTCACTCAAAACCGTTTGGAACCATCCGTGCTCAGCGAGGATCTGCCGGACTCTTGGGTTCGCAAACTCGTTAATGTCAAACGCCAACATTGCAATATGTTGAGATGTTCCAGGCGCTGCAATCGAATACAACACAGACTTAGACAAGTCTTTGCTGAAAAAGATTCCAGACCGCTCTAGTTCCAATACGGCAGCGACCTGTTGGTACGTATCCAAGGACCGCAGCCGTTCAACTTCGGCTAAAGTTAACCGCTCTTGTGCAAGCCAGTGGTCCAGCGCCGGCAAGAAGCGGGTTTCCCAAAGGCGCTCACTGTCAATGTAGGTTCTTCGCCCAGCTTCCGCGCCATCCCTCGGCGTAATGTCCAAACCCTCGGCAAGTGCTTCTTTTCGCGCTTTCAACAGTGCCTTCATCGCTGAAGGTTGCAATTGCACATCATCATAACTAATAAACTCAGTTTCGTAGCCTGCTTGATCCTGAAAGGCCAGCACTTCCTGTTCGTTCTTGAAAACGCAGACCGGTGGTGGCAGCACTGAATCTTTTGCAATAAACATCGCACCATAGTCTTCAAGGACCCGGCGCGCTACTACATCGCCTTCGGGACAGACTCTCTGGAGCGACGTCTTTCGCTTCCTAAGAGCCTTGGGGAGCACCTCGTAGAACGGCTTACTTTCGCTCAATTTGGAAGGACCGTCGTTCTTTAAATTAGCTGAGCTCATTGTGGCGCTGATGGTGATACGTTGTTGCGTCACCGGATGTGATACGGTGGCGCTCACGGAAGCAGCAGTGAAACACAGGACGAAGAGCAGGAGCAAGCCACGCTTTGGCGGGGTAGGCCGAATGAGCCAACGGAAGAAATTTGAAGGTGACGTAGTAAGCATCATCAATAGACGCAGACTTTTTGATGATAATGACGACGGTTTAGTATCGTCAACAAGCTTTATTTTGAGGTCCAAGGCTGATGACGATTACCACTCTGGCCGAACAGATCATTGCGATGTATGAACGCCACGGGTGGCAGTTTCATGGTGCAATCCTCACTGACGACTATCGCGACGAGTTTGAACGAGCGTTTCCCACGGCTCTAGTCGAGTCAGGACCTATTGATGCGCTTTGGTTTTCCCGAGCGTCGCATGGTCATCGGCAGGCGTGGGAGCTGAGGTTATTAGCCGAGACCCCTTATGCGCTATTTGAGACACTCGCCGATGATGTCGATGAGGGAGTCAGAGACTCAGTTCGAGCGGAGATGGTGAATAGGATGAGTGAGCGGCAGGGAATGAACAAGTCCCTCGACGTCATACCGAAGGAGTCTTAGCTTCAGACGGCTTTGCACAAAAAATTCGAGATGCCACCGCCTTGTCCGGTGGTGAATCACGGTGGTAGCTACAAGAATCGGGCTAGTTATGGACGATGCCACCGCCTTGCGCGGTGGAGATTCACGTTCGCTTTTACTTTGGCGGAAATATCTAAAAAGCGTGACCCTCCACAGGACAAGCCCGTGGCATCCTTGTCATCAGTGCCCATCTCAAGTAGCAGGTATCCTGAGTGTCCCCCGGACAGGCCAAGGGTATCCCGAGGGGTCCGGGACTATTGTGCAAAGCCGCTTCAGACTACGGTTGTCAGCTAGAGTTAAGATTACTCAGACCAACATCAACCCTTGCCCATTTTCACCGGGATCCTGATCGTTTCCCCTCCCCGCCTGACAACGACGTCCACAGTGCTGTAGGGAATTGCTCGGCGCACTCGCGCACTCAGTTCCTGCCGCGTTCGAATCGGCACTCCATTGAATTCGATCACGATGTCACCGTCTTTGACTCCGGCGAGATCGGCAGGTCGGTTTGGAGTGATTTCATCCAGACGCACTCCGAAGATGTTTGTCCCTTCGATAGGCACGCGCCGAGTTTCGCCTTCGTCGAAACCGAACAGACCTCGCCCCTCAGGCCGATTGGCAAACTCACGCTCCAGTTTATTGAATTCCTCGCGCGAGACTGTGGTTAGCTTAGTCATGTGCCTTTCCCCATCGCGTAAATAAACAACGTCTACGGTCTTGCCTACAGGTATTTGATCCAGTAATTCGCGGATCTGATCCTCTTCCTCAATCTTGCGTCCGTCGAACTCAACTATAATGTCGCCACCGATTAATCCAGCTTTGTCAGCAGGTCCACCCGGCGGCTCAACGTTTTGAAAAGTGGCGCCACCACCGCCGTCAATCGTGTCAAACCCATCAACCCCAACAAATGAGCGTGTCACGGCCGGCGTATTGATTACGATGTTGGTACGGCGTATCGGAGTGATGATGGCGGTAAATCCTGCCGCCAGAACGAAGAACATTAGAAGTCCCAGGAACATCCACGTCATTCCGCTGATCTTCTTCCGCCTTTTCAGACCCTTTGGTGGTGTGGGAGCCATACCACCCGAGATTCCATAAGTTGTCGGCACTGGCTGACCAGCAACATTGGGGCGGCCACCGAGGAATGCTGCTTGTTGAGGTTCCGCAAAGCGCACGGTTTCTGTGTATTCCGCCGGGCCTTCGCCAAGGCGAAAACCACAGTTGCGGCAGAAACGAAGCTCACGCGGCATCGGAGCGTGACAATTCGCGCAGGTCGTAGTCAACGGATCAGACTGAGGGTTCGGTTTCTGACTATTTTGTGACATAACAATCTACCAAAGTGAGAATAGTTTACGCTCTGTTCAGCGCTTAGTCTCCTATTCTATACGCGAATCAAGCGAATGAGTTCGCTTTTGAGTCCGGCGGCCCCAGGCGCCAGGCAGTGTCCTAAGTGATTTCTCTGCTCGACCTCCGTGTCCTCGGTGTCTCTGTGGTGATATTCGATGGATAATCACAACAAAGACGCAGAGCACGCAGTGTTGGCACAGCGAAAAATTCAAATGCGGACACTTCCCGCGAGCTTAGTCCCCTTGCCGACGCACTCCAAAGTGTTAGAATGATTTTTGGAACCGCAGATTCCGTGCTTTTGGAGGTTAAGGATGGCGGAAACTGATGAAATGAAAGAACCAATCAACTGCGCGTCTAACGCCGTGTGCGATGCATTACGCTACCTTGGTGATTTCTCCTATGCGGTGATGCCCCGTGATATGGCTCACAGTCTCGGTGAATTCAAGAAAGCGTTCCTGCATAACGTTCGCGAGTTGATCGACAAGGACATTGAATGGATCGATGCGCGCGTCGCCGGCGGAGACCGGATGCGTGACGAGTGGAAACAGTCCTGTGCACAAGAGCCGACGGCAGACACCGCGGATCCAGTCAACTAGTGCTTAGATAAACATATGGAAGTCTTACTCGCTGAAGAGTTTGGATTCTGCTTTGGGGTCGAACGGGCCGTTGAGATGGTCGAGGACGCGGTCGAAGAGGGCGTTCGTCCTATTCGTTCACTGGGGCCATTGATTCACAACGCCCAGGAGATGGATCGATTGGGGGGACTCAGCGTCTCAACCATCGACTCTCCCGCCGAGGCTGATAACGACACGATTGCGGTGATCCGCGCCCACGGTGTAACGCCGGAGGTACAGAAGGACCTCGAGGAACGAGCAGCCAAAGTTATCGACGCCACTTGTCCGTTTGTAACGCGAGTGCAACACCTCGCAGAACGTGCCGCTAAGCAAGGCCGTGACGTGGTGGTTGCCGGCAATCCGGATCATCCTGAGATGATCGGAGTGGTTGGATACGCTCCCCGCAACACTTACGTCGTTCGCGACGCCGACGAGGTGGCTTCATTACCACAATTGCGGGCGCCAATTGTGGTTTCGCAGACTACCATCAAACTCAAGACTTTTCTCGATGTTGCTGAAGCTGTGCGCCACAGGGCCGACACAGAACCGGAAGTGATAAACACGATCTGTTCCGCAACCAGAGATCGTCAGGATGCAGCACGGGCTCTTGCCGGACAAGTGGATGCCTTCTATGTAATCGGTGGACGCCACTCTTCGAATAGTGTGAAGCTATTGGCGGTTTGTCAGGAACAGTGTCCGCGCAGTTTCCTGATCGAGACCCCTGCAGAAATCAACACCGAAGATCTCGCGGGCATACAGCGTGTGGGCGTCACTGCCGGGGCTTCGACACCGAATTGGTTGATCGACCAGGTGGTAAAACGGTTGCAGGAGATTGGAGAACACGAGCCTGCGGTGACGTGACGCAGAACCCGTGCTGTTTGCGATTAAGGAGATCTTCCAGATTTGACCTTGATGATAGATGACTTCGGAGCGCGCGTGGCGAGTATTTGGTCTGAGCTTCAACCCACGACGCGCCGGCTGGTAGAAAGAGCCTTAAAGTCACCACCCAGCACCCCAAAGCCAGCACGTAATCTCCCCTACGACGCTCTAGCAGAAACTGAACTAAGCCGGCTTTTGGCGGCCCTGGACGACCGAGACGCAGAAACTACTCAGTCTCCTGGACGCAATCAAGATCTACGACATGTCGCGGACACTTGCGCTAACGTGCTGCAGGAGAGAACCCAGTCGGCGGACGTGTTCGCCCAATTGGTTAAACGTGCTGAAAGGCAGCACGATTATGCGCGGATCGATTCCCTGGCAAACGAACTTGCGCGATTTGCGCCAAGCGAGATTTGCGAGCTTTCACGGTCGTCTGAGATTGTGATTCGAGCACTGGCGGATGAGGCTCTGGCTCAGTTTCCAACCGGTGTGTTGATCTCATTATTAAACGACCCTATAGATTCTGAGATGGCGCGGCATGCGCTTAGGAGACAGGCGCTGGAATTCGGTTCGGAGGAGGCACGACAGATCTTAGTGTTCCTGGCCCAGGCCGATGTAGCGGAAGAGGAATTCCAGTGAGGGTTTGGCCTTTGCTTGGGTGCCTTTGGCCAATCGAATAGGCTCTTAGCCCTCCTACTTCACACAAGATCGAAGGCCACCGAAGGTTAATTGTGATCCCGAATCTCCAAGATTGAAGGAAAAGGTATCTTCACAATCTCACCGTTTGCGCACTGCATCTTCACACTCGGAGTGGTCAGGGCCTGCGTCGTTTTCATGCTGCGCACCACTCCACGCACACGACGCCCGTCAACGGTGACGATCTCGATATTGTCCTTGCCATAAAGAGGCTGCAATACGGCCAGTGCCTTCGTTATTTCCACGCGTGATAATCTCTCTTTCTTAACTATCCAACAGTACAGTGTGTCGAAGTGTTTGAAGATATTGCACTGAGTCGCCTGAGAAGTCCATCCAGTGAGTCAAGCAACTTAAGATTACATGGCGCCGATTGCGACCGCAACGGTTGGCCACATTCGCTCCGCCCACACCTCATACCCTTCGTCGGAGGGATGAAACCCGTCGGCAGAGAAGTATTCGGGATGGGATGGAAGTAGCTCGTGCGTGTCCTTATAGACATCGGCGACAGACGCTTCGTGATGCAAAGCGAGTTCCGAGATCTGCTTGTTAAAGAGGGCAATCAGCCGCTGTGTTTCGGCGCGCATTATTCGCGGCACTCGAGGCGCGCTGGAGATATCGGGAATGTTCGAAATCACTATTGAGGCCTTAGTTCCGCCTCGAAGGCGCGTCAGGATTTCATTCAAGTTCTCACGGAACTGCTCAGGTGTGAACCCACGACCAATGTCATTGATACCAATTCCGATCGTTACAAGCGTCGGCTTGGCGGCGACGGCGGCGTTGACTTGGCGGGCAAGAACGTCCTCACTTGTTGCTCCACTAGCGCAGAGATTGGTGAGTTTTGAATCTTCACGCACGTCGGTAATCCTTCTAAAAATCCTCGCAACGTAGCCACCACCTGTCGCGCCTACGCCTGCGCCAGTCGAATCTCCGAGCGCGACGTAGCGCACGGGTCCAGTATTGTTTCTTCCGATCTCGTTGGATTTGGTCGCCGGTAACGAGCGCCGAGCAACTTCAGAGGATTTGTATGAGCAACTTGCCCCAGCGATTAAGATGGAAACCAGCAAAGCCAGTAACGGGGTCGCGGTAAATCGGTTTGAAAATTCTCGAGGGGCTCTGATGATCCGCATAACCTGCTTGAAATTAGCGCCAACAGTTCTTTTGAAATCCCAAAATAATTTATCGAGAATGTTGGATGCTGCCGGGTTGTCTGGCGGCGGGCCACCCGGGCGTTGCACAAAAAGTATGAAATAGGCTTTTTCTCTGTGCGACCTCTGTGTCCACTGTGTCTTCGTGGTGAAGAAACTCGCCAAAAACCCAGCCACAGAGTCACAAAGAACACAGAGGTCGCACAGAGAAGACATTTGAGCAGACACTTTTGTGCAAAGCTGGCCACACGCACCTATCCTGGCGGCTTGGGGAAACAATCGGAGGGTACGCAAGAGGCCAAAGCGGCGGCGCGGGGTTTTGCACCTTCGCCGCCACTCCAAAAGTTATTGATCGTCTTCCTCAGCGGATGTTTGGCGCGCAGGAGACGCGGCTCGTTCCGTGTTCAACGAATCAAAGTTGAGGGCAGCGTTAAACAGAAGGAAGAAACTGCCTTGAGTTTGGTGCCGCCACATTGGGTTGCCGGCAAACAGCACAACGTGACCACGTCCGACAGGAACATCGATCACGGCAGGGGCGTTGGCTAACTCAGTTCCTCCAGCAAGCATTCCACTGACCAAAAGGTTTTTCTCTTCTGATGCAAAGCGGAGAACCACACGTGGACGTTCATTCGGTGGAGTGTAGAAAGCTCCGAGTTGCACTCGCTGTTCGTCCGTAATTCGCTCCTCGCCGGGTCTTGCAGGCGTGGGCGACGGCGCTTGTGAAGGTTGTGGCATACCTTGAATGATGTCTGGATCATTCAACCCGCCACGCCCGGAGGGACGGCCGGCTTGAGCTGCGGCCTGGCCGCCGCCACCGAAACCACCGGTTTGCGCTGCAACCTGAAATAGCGGCGCCTGGTTGAAGTAGATCGGCAACGTCTCGTCGTATCCATACGCAATCGGACTTTTTCTGTCGCTGAAGGTCGCATTGAAGATCGATCCTCGTGCCTGTAGTTGACGAGGTTCCTGAATCGAGACTCCAGTGGTGATACCGAACTCAATTGGGATACGCGCGTTGTTAGCTATCACCACAAAGAGGCCGCCAGCACTCACAAACCGCTGCAGGTTAAGTACTCCCACCAGACCCATGCCCCCGCGAATGTCATCGGTTTGGTCCGGGGAAAGCCCGATATTTGGGGTCAAATCGGATTTCTTCCAGGGGATTGGATCGCCGCGCATCGGAACGCCATTGACGATCGCTTGGGGAGTTCCGTTCAGCGGTGGAAAAATGATCACATCGTACTTCTCACGCAAGTTCGGAGTGTTGCGCACTACCTGGTCCGAGATATAGGAATAGGGAATCTGAAGTCGGTCGAACTCAATGCGATACCACCCTTCATTCTGCGTATTAGTCCAGGTGTGCAAAATTGCGATTCGTGGCACTGCGAGCAAGTGGGTCTTAACGTCTGGCAGTTTGTCGACTCCGTGGGCCGTTAACCCAAGATTAGCAACTTCACCACCCAGGCGCTGCGGTAGGTCCGGAGTATTGCCTTCAGCCTTGATGATGTAGCTACCAGCGTTGAACTGCTGGTCGCCAATCTTAAAGGAATCCTCCGCAACGTTGATCTTCATGTCCTGCAACTTGAACCGCAGCGTGGCCAACGTGTTTTCGGTGTTGTGGTTGATGATGTAGGCAGCCCGACCAGCGCCAACTATCCTGCCAATTACGCGGACGTCAGCGGTCAGCAAACTCATAGGTGCATTGAGGACCTCGGTCTCTTTTACTCGGACCGTTTTGACATTTCTCAAGGCCCCCAGCGTCCAACCTGTATCATCGTAAGGGCGCGGATCATTGACATTGTAATACTGAGTATCCATCAGCATATCGGCCATCCGAGAATAAGGCTGGTCCATCCTGACCACATACGAACCTGCTGGATACTTTTGGTCTTTGATGACGATCTCCTTGTCGGCTTTGTGCACTTCAATGCCCATGAATCGCAATAGATTCATCGTGTCGGCGGCTTCAACCAGTCGCGACTGATTGCTGGGAACCACATATGCCGCCGGACCTTCGTTCCGCGCCTTCGCGACTGCCCGCTTGCTCTTCAAATAGAAGTTCTGAAGAAAACGCTCTTTGTTGTTCGCGACAAAGTTCATAGCTAGCAGCAGCGCCGACTGCTGCAAGTTCACGTTGTTGCGCAGGGACCATTTGACACGTGGCATAGGTGGATTGGGACGATACCAGTCGCGCCGAGCCTGTTGAGTCACAGTACGGTCCATAGTGTCCGCTCCGCCATTGCCAAAGGTTTCGTAAAAGCGTCCGATCGCGTTGTGCCCATTCGCCACGTAAAACATGTAGTTCGGGGCCCAGCCGTCGTAAAAGCCATGCGTCCACACGCCGGGTACGCCACGCTTGGTCATTTCTTCAACTTCGTGATAGGCGAGCAGTTGCCATTCATCAATCGTGATCGGATCAAGCCAGGCGTTGTATGGGCCAGTACCGGTTGACGTGTAGAGAAAGGGTATCGACTCATGTAAGTCATGAAGGATTGCCGGGTGATACTCCAAAAACGTCCGCATCATGTTGCGCGTCAAAGCCAGTGCCATGCCCAGACCGTCGCGGTTGTTGTCGTGCGCAACATACTTTCCCCAATACAAGAGGGGAGGGGCATTTTTTCCGGTATTGGCTTTGCGGTAGTTGTAGAGATCAACCATGCGATCGCGTCCATCAACTTCCAACACGGGCGTAATAAGCACAACCACATTCTTCCTAATCGCCTGGATGAATGGCGTTTCATCAACAGCGAGACGGTAAGTCATCTCCATGAGCATTTCCGGCGAACCTGTCTCAGGAGAGTGAATCGCACCTGACGCCCAATAAAAGACTTTGCCTTCGCCGATCAGTTGCCGTGCTTCAGCGTCGTTAATCTTGCGCGGGTCAGCCAGTTTGGCGGTGATCTCTTTGTACCGGTCGAGCCTCGCAAGTGCAGCCTCGTCTCCTACGACTACCAGTATCTGTTCTTTGCCTTCTTCACTCTTTTCTGGGGCGCTGAAAACTCGAACGCGTGGCGAAGTTCTCGCCAGCTCGCGATAGTATCGATATTGATCTTTTGTGTAGGTGAGCCTGTTTGGAGTGCCGACTACGTATCCGAGCACCTTATCAGGCGAAGGAACCTGCGGAGACATCGGCAGGTGATCTACCAGTTCGGTCATGAAATAAGGCGCCGTCGTATATTCTTTAATTTTCTTGGTGTACTCGTTATCGACGCTGCTGGGGGCAGGTGAGTCTGCTCGCTTGGTCGCGGCTATGTTTTTTGCACCGTTCTGCGAGCTCGCGGTGATTGGAACACTCACAAGAATGCCGGCAGAAACAACACCGGTCAGCACGTAGAAAAAGATTCGCCTTATCGAACAGAGACTCTCGGAAGACATGGTAGGGCTCCAGGATTGTGAATTGAAATCAACGGCGTGCGGAGGAATCTTGTCGCATTACAATCCTTTTGTCGAGCATCGAGGAACGTTTTGATCACAAATGCTTCAACCACGCCGGCAGGGCGTGGAGATGGTCAACGTGATCCGGAGCTGTATTCCCTGCAAAACCAATTACTCGGAAGCCACGGGCCTTAACCTGACTTAACTGCTGCATTCTAAGTGGTCCAATGCGCAACTCAGGCTTCCGTTTCAGGCCCAAGCGCGCGAGCAGGTAGTCAATACATTCGGTTGTACTCGCATAGGTGCCTGGAAAGATCTCGGAATGCGTGAGCACGAACTTCTTTGACCCGGTTAACGACTCGCGTGCAAAGACCACGAAGGGTTCCAGTCCTGCTGTATCCAATCCACGTCCGTCAGCGAGTACCTTTCTCTCCGGTACATAGCTGGTATGAATTCCATCCAGCAACAATAAGCTTTGAACCAGCCTCCGGTTTTCCGGTTGTCGAAGAATCTCCCGGACCGCTCCATAACCGGCAGAGAAACTGGTGATCAAGATCGACGAAAACTCATTCTCTAGCTGTAGTTCTTTTCGTACTTCAGCCAACAGCTCAGCAAACATCTCTGGACGCCCAAATGGGCGGCGATAGGCATTTGAACCCACGCCAAGGTGGACTGTTACGAGTGCGGCCCTTGGCCAATGCTCGGCAGTGTGCTGCTGGATTAACCACGGCGCACCGTGGAAATGCATCAGCAATTTTGCTGGCCGCTTTCTATTAAACAATGGCCCAAAATACAACTGCGCTCCCTCCAGGGTTCGCAAGTCAACGCGTGTACCGGTGGGATCGTTCCGCGCTACTCGTTGATGGTGACGATTCTGATCGCATCTTCGCGACTTATTTTGGGCGAGCGCTTGATGAACGCCAATTGTCGTCATCATCAGGCTAATAACCAAAAATGAAAGTAATCCAGACATCGCGTGGCTATCTGTGGCACGAGTAAGGCGGAACATTCTTGCGCCTCTGCCGATTTCAGACTATAACTTTTGCAGATTAAGAGCGAAAGAGAGGGTGCACCAATGCCACACCTAAACCTCTGCTTCCTTCTGCTAAGCCTCCTCTTACAAAGCCCGGGAACATCACAAGGCTCCGGCATCTCGGTAACAGAGTTTAAGTGGTCGAGAGATCGCCAAGTGGTAGAGTTTCAAACACAACCGGAAACAGCTCCGGCACGAGCCCTTATCCCGGTCAATAAGAATTACGCGCGTAACAGTCGCATCAATGAATCCAGGGGCGCAAGGGACCCGAACCTGGACACGGTCGATGGCCGCAGTGCCGAACTTGAGAAAGCAGTGCAGGAGTCGCGTTCACCAAAACAAAAGCCAGTGGAAGGCTTTTTATACCTTGTGAAGCTGAAGAACACCACCGAAAAAGCGATAGACATTATCTTCTGGGAATATCAGTCTAACCATTCGGCGAATACTGGACCCGTGACTCGCCGGCAGTTCTTGTGCGGAGTTAGCGTCCCGGGCGGAAAGCAAAAAGAGGTTCGGGCATTCAGTGTATCTGGGCCAAGTGACGTGGTAGACGTAGAAACCTTGGCAAATGCCAAAGGAAAATATAGTGCGCTCAATGAGAAGGTTGTTATCAATCGCGTTGAATTTACTGATGGAAGTATTTGGCAGCGCAAGGACTGGAACTTTGCAGAGATACGTCACACGTATAAGCGCGCAGTTGACACACCCTGGGGTAAGGAGATGTGTCGGCAGTTATAATTTGGTCGTGTGTTCTGCTATTACGCCTCAAGGCGAAAACTCACCGGTCATCGAATTCGTTAATTAACTTTCGGGGATAACTCTTTGCCGCGGATTTCCGGAATAGAGAAGAAGGACGCGCCCTGGCACCTGCGCTGGTTTTACAGCACGATGCGCAAAATGTTTGGGAAGGACCTCACTCCCGTAAAGTTGCAGATGCGCGTGCCGGGACTTGTCTGGGGCAGTATTGGGAACAGTTACTGCAGCTCGGCGGTCAAATCGCCTTCGAAAATTACCGCGCACGTTTGAATCGTATTTTCGACGTTGGCAGTGACGAGCTGTACAAACCTCAGCAGGAGTCAACCTAACTCTTCAGCAGTTCTGGGCCAATCAGTCTTTAGAATTCGCGACAGCGCCCGGTCTGCCAGCAACTTTCCCCCAGTCTGACAGTTCGGACAGTAGTTCGTCTCGTTTGTTGCGTAACGAATACGCTGGACCTTTGCGCCACATCGTGGACACGGCTCGCGGTACCTTCCGTGCACAGCCATACCTCTACGAAACGCCGTCACCTTCTCGGGAAAAGCATCTCCGGTCTCAACTCGAAGCCGCTCGACCCATTCCGAGAGGGTTTTGCTAGTACCTTCAAAGAGTCGCTTAAATTCCTCGTCAGTTAACTTTTGTGTTAACGCAATCGGAGACAGGCGCGACTCCCACAGGATCTCGTCGGAATAGGCGTTGCCGATACCGCTCAAACGGCGAGGATCTGTTAACGCGCGCTTCAGGGTGTGATTAGTCGAAGCTAAGACCTCTTTAAAGGCCTCCAGATCGATCGAAAACACATCGAGACCGCCCGGATCGAGCGCATCCATTGCAGCCTCGCTCTCCATTACATGCAGCGAGGCGCGCTTCTGTGTTCCCGCCTCTGTCAGCTGCAGACAACCGCTGGAAAAATCAAACCGAGCGAGACCTCGAAACATCTTCTTTTTTTGCGTACTCCAGTGAAGGCGTCCTGCGATCATCAGGTGCAGCACCAACCAATGATCATTCTCGAAGCCAATGCAGATCCGCTTGCCAAGGCGTTTTAGCTGAATGACGCCGTGTCCTTCCACACTTGAAACCGGCGGTGAAGCAGTACGGAGCAGAAATGGTGAGGCAATGGCGACGCTTTCGAGCGTTTGATCGAGAACCCTTCGCTCAAGCGCTTCAAGGTAAACGGTTATGTCAGGCAATTCCGGCACGTTGAGATAATCGTGCAATAACGTCCACGACCTCAACTCGCGAGCACGGTTGGTTTCACTTAATCTCGTCGAGCTTGGCTTTGGCCTCTACTAACATTGCTCTAATCTTTTGCAGGTCATCGAGAGACAGCGGGATTCTTACCTCGTCACAAATACCAGCCGAGACCGTCACGGCCGTGCCACTGCGGGTCTGGCGAAAGGCCTTCACCTCGAGATCTCCGGTGCTGCGATATCGGCCTTCAAAGCTAGCCAGCTTTGTCATTGTCTCGTTTACCTTCGAGACCGCATCGATGCCATTCACCACGGTGTCGATCTCCTCGTAGTCAATAAACGCCCGCCCCTCAAGCGGCTGCTCGCCTGGACCACGCAAGGAAATCACTACCCCCCGCGCCTGGTTCGAGATGCTGTTCGAGTCGCTGAGATTTCGCATCTCAACGGCATCCACTCTCAAGTCACGAACGTCGAAAGTATTGATTCTCGTAAAACCTTTAAAAACCACACCGCCGTAAGCGTCTTCTAAGGCCTCTAGTTTGGTGCGAGGTTCGAACGGTTCACAACCGACCTTGCGCCAGAATTGTGGCCCGGGACGCTGGGCCATGGCTGGGATTGCAGACAGCATTAACGCCAGTAATAAGAAGGCGGTTCGAAACATAGGTCGCTCCTGTCTTGAAAATGTACTTGTTGATAGGATCCCCGAGGAGAGTTTGTGCAAAGACTAAACCACGCGACCCTAGTCTGGGTTCCAAAATTGTTAGCGCGGAGCTGAAAAAATCCGCCACTCAATTCACATCTCGTTAGTTCTGCTCATCCTGTCGCTGTCAATTACCGTGATTCGCTTATACAGAACAATGCTTCCTTACTACGCAGGAAAATCTCACCTTGAACGATAATCGGCGTGGCAATGAAAACCTGGTCCTGTAGCGTGTTGGTCGCCAGCACTTCAAATTTTGGCCCCATTTTGACCACGACAACATCGCCCTCTTCAGTTGCGAGATAAATCTTACCGTTCGCCCCGACTGGAGACGCCTTGAAATTGTAGGGTTTGGGCAGTCGGTCCTGGGCGTAATAAGGTTCGCCGGTCGTAGCATTAAACGCGCTGGTCATGCCGTTGTCAGTAACTACGTACAGGGTGTTATCGAACAGGAGGGGTGAAGGGGTATATGCAAGCCCGCGAGTGTGGCTCCAGCTAACCGCGTCCGAGTCGGTGAGATCGCCCTCCTTACCAAGCTTGATCGCCATCAACCGTGGATTGCGAAATCCACTCATCGCTAACACGTGACCATTGTGATAGACAGGAACGGGAATCACGTTTACTCCCAATCCACCACATTCCCATAGCACCCTGCCATTTGCCGGATCATAACTGCGAACTTTGTTGGTTGCGCTTACGATGATCTGCTTCTTGCCATCGTGTTCTATGGCGAGTGGTGTGCTCCATGAACTGCTTTCGTCGCGACCCATTCGCCACAACTCTTTTCCTGTCCTCTTATCCAGCGCAACTATGAACGACCCGGCTTCGTGGTCGAACACCGCAATCAACCGGTCATCGACCAGTACCGGAGCCGCGCCTTCTCCAAACCCTAGCCGCATTTTCATCTGCACACCCAGATCCTTCGCCCAGATCTGTTTGCCGCTGAAGTCGTACGCATAAACACCGCGAGAACCAAATGACACGTAGACATACTTCCCATCGGTAACGGGCGAATTAGAGGCAAAACTCCCGTAGACTCGGTGGTAGCCCTCGTGCGGCTCAGCAACCTTCGTGGTGCGTTGCCAAAGGACCTCTCCGGTCTTGCGATCGAGACAGAGGACCTCAAACCTGTGCTCGGCCTGAGGAGACGTGTCACCCCCGGCCCGCCGACCCGGACGATCTGATTCAGTTGTTGCGGGAGCAAGAGGCGCAGGCTTTCCGGTTGGGACCGCAGTAGTAAGAAAGATTCGGTCGCCCCACATCACGGGTGTCGAGAAACCACGTCCCGGAATCGGAGTTTTCCATTTGATGTTGGTGGTGTCGCTCCAGTTGAGCGGCGCATCACCACGCGCCATGCCGGTGAAGAATGGGCCACGCCACTGCGGCCAATGCGCTGGGTCGGAAACATGGGCCTCCGCGAATAGACAGAGGACCGTTAGTAACAAAGCCAAGGCACGTGCAGGCTTCATATTAGAAATACCTCACTGAGATGGAATACAGATTGGAATTCTGCTCAGGGGACCAGCGGCGGGATTCTATCTGAGTTGTCGTCGAATGCAAGCCATTACACATTGAGGAACCAACTGAACGAGCTTTGCACAAAAAGTGTCTGCTCAAATGTCTTCTCTGTGCGACCTCTGTGTTCTTTGTGACTCTGTGGTTTTGTTTTGGCGAGGTCCATCACCAAGAAGACACAGAGAACACAAAGGTCGCACAGAGAAAAAGCCTATGTCGTACTTTTTGTGCAAAGCCAACTGGACGCCCTTGCCATTTGTTTGAACGTCCGAAATCAGCAATTCGTATTAAACTAGGGCCGGAAAAGGTTAAGCAAAAGCCATGAACTTCATCACCACTCTCGCTATCGCAATGGGCTCCTCGTGGGTTTCCGGAATTAACCTTTACGCGGGTGTCGCAACCTTGGGTCTGTTAGGACGTTTTGCCGGCCTTGAGTTACCTGGCGAATTGCAGGCCGTGACTAGCTGGTGGGTGATAGGTATCGCGTTATTCCTTTATGTGGTGGAGTTCGTTGCGGATAAGATCCCGTTTGTTGACAGCACGTGGGATGTCATTCATACGTTCATTCGGGTTCCAGCCGGCGCCGTGCTCGCAGCTGCTTCCTTTGGCGACTTTGACCGAACGGTTCAGGTGATCGCCTTACTCTTAGGTGGCGGCCTTGCGCTTAGTTCACACGGAACAAAAGCTGCAACCCGGGCGGTGGTGAATGCTAGCCCGGAGCCATTTTCCAATACTGCTCTTAGTCTCTTTGAAGATGTGCTCGCGGTAGGGGCAATCCTATTGGCGGTGTTCGTACCGGTGGTGCTTTTTATTGTAGTTGGAGTCGGGCTTCTAATAACCATCCTGGTCCTACCACGAATCTTGAGGTTTCTGCGAAGTATCGCGCGACGCGTGAGCAGCATTTTCACCCCGGTGGCTTCTAGTTAAACAGAGCAGTCGAAATGACTGAAGCGGCCGTTACCCGTTTGCATCTCGTACATCTGAACGGATCGTTTGCGGATTTCTGAGAAATCCGAAAAAAATTTTGCATCACTTTCTGATGCGAGAGTTCGATCTTCATTAGTTCAACCTGAACGAATTTTGGCAAAAGGCTTCAACAAGTGTGGGGTGGGCCGACTTGTTTAAGTACATTTAATACAATCACTTAGCCCAGCACCTCCCGATCCAGGAAAGCAACTATGCCAACCCCTGGCCCATCTGAGTCGCGGTCCTCGATTACAAGTTCTTTGTAATTCGGTTCCACCATGCGTAACACGGTTATTTTTTGGTGACTATTAAGTCACCGCTCACATGGAGAACTCTGATGAAGTTGCCCCTAAAGTTTCCCCGCTGGCGGTCTGCCAAGTTTGCACCTGTTGTTGTCTTCTTTTTATTCCTTTTAACCAATCCAATTGGCTCGCTTTTCACTCCGGCGTTCGATGCATCAGTAGTAGCTAATACTCCCCCGATTGTACGAATCCCTGCCGACATGCCGAGTTCAGGAAATACCGACCTCGATTGGATCATCTTTCGCGCGGGCTTACGAGAGGGCGTTGACCCGCGTTTTATTCACGCAGTGATATGGCAGGAGTCGAGATATCAATTCGATGCTTTGTCCCACGCAGGGGCCCAAGGACTAATGCAGCTAATGCCAGCTACCGCCAAGCGTTTTGGGTGCACCGACCATCATGATCTGGAAGAGAATGTTGCCGCAGGAACTAAGTATTTGGCTTGGTTATTGAAGCGGTTCGATGGTGACGTGAAACTGGCGTTGGCTGGGTATAACGCAGGAGAAGGTGCGGTTGACCGGTATAACGGGATCCCGCCTTACGACGAGACCCGCAATTACGTCAAGAAGATCACTGCAAACTACGGTAAGACCTTTCATCCGGTTGTGACTTCAAGGGAGTCGAAGGTACTTTTTCAGCTCAGCACTGAGAGGTATACAGTCAGTACCGTGACGCGGTAGCGGCGGGTCACCTCCAATGCCACTCAACGCAGTGCTAGTCAGTCCCTTGGGTTCTATTATTGCGTATTACTCGTTAAGACTCACAGCAGGCCGGCTGGCACTCAAAACCCTAAAAAACAGAGTTCAATCGCAGCTAATTCGCAGGTTGGGAAGGGGGCGCGCGCTCGGACTCCCATCTTTAGCCGCGAGGTCTCATT